>JAISLT010000006.1 GCA_031277165.1 Spirochaetaceae bacterium | reverse complement strand
CCATGAAAGAGCCGCTGGAACTTTTACGGGAATCGGGGGCCATGCTGGAGGGGCATTTTCTTCTGTCCTCGGGCCGGCATTCGGATAAATACTTTCAGTGTGCCAGGCTTCTTCAGTATCCCGACAGGGCCGCCGCAGCCATTGCCCCGGCGGCGGAAAAGATCCGTTCCTGTATACGCGGCGGCGCTTTGGCCCTTGACGCGGTGGCGGGGCCCGCAATGGGGGGCATTATCGCCGCATACGAGCTGGGCAGGCAGCTGGGACTTCCGGCTTTTTTTACCGAGCGGAACGATGCCGGAGAAATGTCCCTGCGCCGGGGCTTCGAGGTACGGCGGGGCGAAAAAATTCTTATCTGCGAAGACGTTATTACCACGGGAAAATCTTCAAAAGAAAGCGCCGCAGTGCTGGAATCGCTGGGGGCGCGGATCGTGGCCGCCGCCTGCGTGGTTGACCGCCGTCCGGCGGATGCGGAGGACCTGCCCTGGCCCCTGTACGCCGCCTGCAGGATCGGCGCCGCCAACTGGGATGCGGCGGACTGCGAACTGTGCAAAAGGGGAATCCCCGTGGTCAAACCCGGATCACGAAGGATCCTCTGATGAGCGCCTTCCTTTTGCCCCGCAGGGCGGCGGCCCTTCTGTGCGCCGTCCTTATCCCCCTTTCCGGACACGCCCAGAATTTTGCCGAAGGACTTCCTTCCGGTACCGAAACAGATTCCGCCGCCGAATCCGAGGCCGCCGAAGGGATTCCTTCCGGCGCCGAATCAAACGGATCTCCTCCGGCGTCCCTGGCCGGGGAAATACGTTTCGACGAGGCCAGGGAAGCGGTGTGGCGCCGGGACCTTCCCCGCATGGAGTCTTTGCTGGATGCGGGGCTTGATCCTGATATCCGGGGCAGCCGGGGAGAAACCCTGCTGATAAGGGCCGTCAACGAAGGGTTTACCGCCATGGCGGATCTGCTCCTTTCCAGGGGGGCGGATCCGAACCTGCCGGATGATGAAGGCAAAACCGCCGCATGGTTTGCCGCCCGGGGCGGTACGGAGGGGCCGGCCCTGCTGCGCCGCCTGATGGAAGCGGGGGCCCGTCTCGACACCATGGACAACGAAGGAATTTCGCCCCTGTTCAATGCCGTGTACCGTTCGGGGTCGTCGTTCTCTTTGATCCTCGCATGGGAAGAAGAAAACAGCCCCCTCTTTAGCGGCAGGGAATCCCGCCGTTCCCGGTATCTTTCGGCGGCGCTGTTGGAATTGTGCCGCCTTCCGGGACGAGATGCGGAGGTCCGCGCCCTGCTCAAGGCGGGGGCGGATTTTTCCGCCTTTACCGGAACGGAAAACGGGAATTTTTTCGTGCGGCGCATACAGAAGTGGTACCTGCCGCTGCTGCTTGGGGGGGGAATGCCCGTGAACATTCAGGACAGGGAGGGCAGAACCTTCCTGATGGAAGCGGGGCGGAGCGGGGAGCTGACTCGCTTGCTGCTTGATGCGGGGGCGGATCCCCGCATCGCCGATAAGGACGGCCTTACCGCCCTGATGGGGGCCTTCGAAGAGAACACCATCGCCATGCTGCTGGAGGCCGGCGCCGACGCCCGGGCCAGGGACAAGAACGGGCAGACGGTCTTTCATCATCTCTTTTTTATGAACCGGAATGAACTGCGCCTCCTGGCCGATGCGGGGGCCGATATAAACGCCCCCGACAACGACGGCATCACGCCCATCATGAAGGCTATCGACACCGGTACTTCGAGTACTTTTCTGGACGAGCCCCGCAGATATGTCGCCGCGCTCCTTGAACTTGGGGCCGATCCTCTGGTAAAAAATTCCGGCGGTAAAACCCTCCTCCTTGTTTACCTTGAAACCTGCAGCCTGCGCTATGTCGATCCGGAACTGGTACGGCTGTTCCTGGATCTGGGCATCGATCCCGCGGAGGCCGATGCCGCCGGCGTCTCGCCCCTGACTATTGTCCTGACGGAAAAGGCCCGGCATGACGGCGCAGAAGAGGTGCGTTCGATGATCCTCGACGCCGCGGATCGCTCCGCCGTAAGAGAAGCCAGGTCCAGAGCCGGCAGGGAAAACCGCCGGCAGTTTGTTTCGGAACTCCCCGAGCGTTCCAGGGCGTCTCTTCCCCTGCTTCTGCCGCTGGCCTTGATAGGACTTTCAACCTGGACCAGGGAAGGAATTTACCGGGACAGTCCCGAGGATAATATCATGGGCCCCGTCAACGCGGCCCTCACCTTTGGAACGGCGGGGGCTGCGGCGGGTTTTTCGCTGATCCTTACCGTTACCGGCGGATGGGGGGGCGGTTTTAAAAACCTGGGAAAAGTTCTTATTGCATTCCTCGGCGGCAGCGCTGCGGGTCTTATCGCGGGGACCGCGGCATGCCTTAGTCCCGCCATCCGCGACGCCTTTAAAACAAACCGGTTTCTCTATTACCTTCCGCCGGCGGCCGCGGGGGTGGTATTTACCATTGGGCTGGTGACCATATGGCTGGATTAAAACCGGTTATCTTAGTTAAATTCGTCTTAGTTAAATCCGTCTTATATGAACGAAACTGAACAATTTCTCCCGAAGGGGCGGGCGTTTTTTTCGATCCTTTATGAGGATGGGGATATTGTCGCGGTGAACAAGGCCTCGGGCATCTCCGTGGGGGGGGAGCGCTGGGAAGATCAGGTCCCCAGGCTTGACAGGATCCTGGCAAAGGCCCTGTCCGGCGCCGGGGAAACTCCGGGGCCGGAGGAGGCCAGGGGGGGGGCCAGGCTCTACACGGTACACCGGATCGATAAGGATACCTCCGGCCTTGTGGTATTTGCCAAAAATGCCGGGGCCCACAGAACGCTGTCGGGGGCCTTTGAATCCCGCCGGGTGGAAAAGATCTACACCGCGGTGGTCCACGGAAGGCCCCCCTGGCCCGGCGGTACAATCCTCTGTAAATTCCCCCTGCTGCCCAACGGCAATAAAAGGCACCTGACGATCATCGACAAATACCGCGGAAAGCCTTCGGTCACCGGCTTTAGGCTGCTCTTATCCGCGGGAAATTACAGCGTCATAGAGGCACAGCCCTCCACCGGCAGGACCCACCAGATCCGGGTCCATCTGGCCGCGTTGGGACACCCGGTGGTCTGCGATTCTTTATACGGAAAAAACACCGGAAACAAAAGGGGTGTATACCTTTCGTCGTTCAAGCGAAAGTGGCGGGGAGACGCTTTTGAAGAAAAACCCCTCCTCCGGAGGCTTGGACTCCATGCCCACAGGCTGACACTGCCCGGCTATGCCTCGACAGACGGCGGCCACATGGACGGCGGTGGAAACAACGACGGCCGCCACACCGGTAATGACGGCGCTCGCATGAACCGCGACAATACAGGCGGGGACCTTTATCTGGAAGCGCCCCTGCCCAGGGATATGGCGGCCCTTATCCGCCAAATGAAAAAAACCGCGGGAATGTTATGAAAAGTATATTTTTTTACGAATACCCCATTGGCCCCCTGGGTATTGCCGAAGAAGAGGGCCTTATAACCGGGGTGTTTTTTTCCCCGAAGAAAATCCCCGCGGGGTTTAATACCGGGGAAACTCCGGTATTAAAAAGGGCCGCGGCACAGCTTACCGGGTACTTTAGCGGAAAGCGGAAGGTCTTTGACCTGCCCTTAACCTTGAAGGGAACGGCCTTTCAAGTATCGGTCTGGAGGGCCCTGCAATCTATTCCCGCGGGAGAAACCCGCAGTTACGAGGATGTGGCGGTCCAAATTGGAAACCCCAAAGCATGCCGGGCGGTGGGGATGGCAAACAACCGTAATCCCATCGCCATCATTGTGCCCTGCCACCGGGTCATAGGCAAAGACGGCGGTTTAACCGGCTACGGCGGAGGCTTGGAAATTAAACAGTATCTGCTTGACCTGGAAAGGCAGCACCTGTCCTGAACCCGGCAAGGAAAATCTTACTGAGCATCCGCGGGAAAAAGGCAGACCGCTAATGCGGTCAATGAAGATACCCAGGAGCAGGTTCGGGGTATGGCCCCGGCCTTCCAATGAACCAGCCTATTAGCACTGTCCTGCCAGGGCAAGGGCAAAGGCCACCACCTGCTTCCAATGCCGGGGGGTTAGCCGCAGGGGGCTGTCGGAGGGGCTGTTCAGGCTGCGCCAGGTTTCGGGGATAAGGCGGCGATCCGCCGGCTGGGGGGCGGTGTCCGAAAGCAGGGCTGCGGCGGTTTTATGTTTGATCCGCACCAGGGAGGCAAAATTCGCGGCCTCCGTTTCGGGAAGAACCGTCACGGTCTGGGCGGCAAGGCCGGAAAGGAGAAAGCCCGCATCCTCGGAAAAGGGGGTGGGAAGGAGCAGGGCCTTTTCCAGCCGGGCTTCCCGGGCTGCGTCCAGGGCGGCGCTGCGCAGGGCCGTAACCCGCCGCCGGACCGCTTCGGTTCCCGTCCCTGGCTTGTCCCGTAAAAGATAATCCGCCGCGGTGGAGATAATCAGGGTGTCTCCGGCGCCGCAGGCGTCGAAGGTAAAGATCCTCATGCTTCCCAGGCCCTCTTCTTTTAAAAATAAACCCAGACCGTAGGAGCCCTGGTTGTGCAGGGCTTCTCCGGCGGAAAGTTCTTCCCCATCGGTAAAAATAAATAGAACCGGCTGGGAGCTGATGGAGGCGGCGGTTTCCAAAAGCTGAAAAACCGCGGCGCCGTTATCGTTGGCCCCGGAGCTTTGGGGAACCCGGTCGTAATGGGCGGTAAAGATCGTTCCCGGCTTGGCGGGGCCGGGAAAAAACGCCGCCGTTTTTTTCCCCGCGGGGTACACGGCGATGTGCCGTTTCTTTTCCAGGGTTAGAATCCGGTAGGGCAGGGAAAGTTCCATTAATACCGAGCACAGCAGGGTAAAACGATCCGATTGGGGAGAAATAAATTCTTTAAAACGGTGATAGGGGGCCTGGCCGAATAGTTCATCCCCCATCAGCACTTTGTCCGGGACATTAGCACGCTTTTGCCGTAAAAAGAACGCCGGGGTTTGTCAGCGCATCCTGGGCGGCAATTAGAAGCAGTTCCCGGCTTCCTGCCCTATGGGTTGCTTCCATAATTCCGTAGACCGAGGCGGCGGTACGTTCCAGGGCTTGTTTTATATCCCCCGTTTCAAGGTACCGGGACAAAAACACCGACGCGGTTAGATCCCCCGAACCGGCCATGGAGGTACTGTCGGCAAAGTACAGTTCCGGGGTCCGGATGCGATACCGGATCTTTCCATCGGAAACAAGCATGCCTATTTCGTTATTATTTTCTTTTTCCCTAAGGCTGGTAACCAGAATGATCCGGGGGCCCGCATCGTGGAGTTTTTCCACCGCCCCTATGGATCCGGCCAGATCTTCGGAGGATATTCCCGTAAGGGCGTCAAGTTCAAACTGGTTGGGGGTTACAATATCCGCCAGGGGAATTACCTCGTCCCGGAAGATCCCGGGAATTTCGGGCTTTACATAAAAGCCCCGGCCCAGGTCCCCCATGACAGGATCGCAGCAGTAAAGGGCCCCGGGGGCATGGGAGCGGACCCGCTGCACGGCCCGGATAATTGCCCTGCCTGTGGCGGGATCCCCCAGGTATCCCGAAAGTACCCCTTCGCAGTTTTTAAGGATCCCCCGTTCCTCCAGGCCCAGAACCAGGTCTTCCACCAGGCCGGGGCTCAGGGCTTCCCCCCGCCATGCCTTGTATCCGGTATGGTTAGAAAACTCCACCGTATTAACCGCCCATACTTCCCGGCCCAGACGCTGGAGGGGAAAAACCGCCGCACTGTTTCCCGCATGGCCGTATACCACATGGGATTGTATTGAAAGAACAGCCATATTACCTCTTGTCAAAAATACCAGATATCATTCCCTTGATCAAGGCAAAGGCCGATCCCTTCGATTGGCCGTAGCGGGCGCTAAAATCGCGGACCGCTTCAGAAAGGGCGTAGTGGATGCCGTATTTTTTCTTAAGTTCGTCCCAATGTTTTACAATCCACACATAAAGATCGCTGGGGGTCCGCTGGGGAAAATGGGAACACAGATTCTCTTCGGTGATAATACTAACAATGGGCAGGTAGACGGTGTTGTACCAGGAAATTAATGCATCGGAAAGGGGAACCTCCTTGGACTGGGGCAGGTTTAGGTAGTATTTGTGAACCAGAATATGTTCGTAGATCACATCGTAACGGCCGGGCATGGTAAAGTCCAGGGTACCACATCCGGTAAGTTCCGCAAATTTTGTCTTTTTATAAAAAATCGATTTTTCATAGGCCAGCAGGGCGGCCTTTAGCTCGTCGATGGTCATATTGGGGGAAATCTGAATCTTTGTGGAAAGGCTTATCACTTCGGCGTCCACCATCTCCACCCCCTGCATCATGGCCACCGACACCCGGTGGTTCCCGTCCCGGACAAAGTACACCCCCCCTATTTCATAGAGCTGTATGGGGGGCAGGATAATGTCGCTCAGCCGGGCTTCGTCTACCCGTTCCCACCGGGAACGAAGGTGTTCTGACTTGGGAAGGAAGTACTTGTTAAAATCCCTGTAACGGCCTTCACTGCCCACGATAAGATTAACCGGTACGGCCCGGATCCCCGCATAGCTTTCGTTCGTGGGCCGCAGAATTTTTTTTACATCGTTAAGCGACAGCAGCCTGTTTCTGCCGGTATGCAGAAAGTGTTTAATCCGGGAAAATATTTCCTTTGCCCGGGCCTTGGAAAAATCGTCCGATGCCTGGCGTTTAATCTCGTCCATGGATGCCCCCTTGCATCATTTTTTCTATGGCGTTTTTTCTATGGTATTTCCCAGGGTACCTTCCAGGGTAATAAGGTATTGGCTATACGCGTTAATCACCGTGGTTTTTTTATACGTGGTGGTCCGCTTATCCGCCAGATCATACAGGTGAATGTGCCCGTGGATAAGGTACCGGGGTTTAAAGGCCCGCATAAACCACAGAAAGCACTTGAACCCCCGGTGGCAGGGATCGGCCTTGTCGTGAATTCCCTGGGGGGCGGCGTGGGTAAGCAGTATGTCCAGCCAGCGGCCCCGGACAATACGGTTAAAGAGCAGCCGGGGAAAGAGCTTCCACATTTCAAACAGCATCTGCCCTTCGGTAAATTGGTTGGAACCCCGGTTGTACCGCATGGATCCCCCCAGGCCGGCAATGAGGAGCCCCCCCTCGGAACAAACCGAGGAGCCCACGTGGGTAAGGCCCGCGGCGGCGGCGCTGCCCAGGCCGGGGGCTTTGGTCCGGTAAAATTCGTACTGTTCCAGGTGATGGTTGCCAAACACAAACAGCAGGGGCCGGTTAAGGCTGGACACCACAAAATCAAGGTAGTCAAAGGGCAGATCCCCCGCGGAAAGGATCAGGTCCACGTTTTTGTACCGGCTTTTAATGGTATCCGTATACACCAGCGGATCAATTTGATCGGCGATGCATAGGATCTTCATCTACCTGCGGTCCGGGTAAAGCTTTGCTTAAGCAGTCCCTGGAGTTTGTCCTTGTTGTACAGTTCTACGGATCGTGATTCGGCGTAGTTTAGGGCGGAACGGGTAAAGCCCGTGCTGGTCATGATCATGGCCCGGCCTATGTTTTGGGATTTGGCGTCGTCCAGGATAGAGCGGATCTTGCCGTCGTCCAGCATTTCCGGGGACCGGTAGATCCGCATCAGCCGGGGCTGCTTGCGGGCGTTTCGCCATTTTTCGGAGTTGTTTTCTATGGCGATAAACTCCACCCCGTCGGGGATGTTTTTTGTGGTCTTAACCTGAAGCAGCAGGGTGGTACTTACCATCTGCCTGCACATTTCCATAAATTCCTGGTTGCCGGCGCTTAGGAAGTCCTTCATCATATCGTCGTTTTTTAGGTCCTGGTACTGAACAAGCTTAGCGTCCACATCCTTAAAATTTGCCCGCAGGGAGTGGATCTTATCCCACTGTTCAATGGCCTCGGCCATACTATGGGTTTTTTCATAGCACAGGGCAAGAAAATACCGGGCATAGAGACTTTCCTGAAGGCCCTCTTCGGTGATGGCCTTAACGGCCCGTTCCAGATCGGGAATGGCCTTTTCTACCGCATTCAGGGCCATGTAGCAGGTTCCCCGTTCCAGCATGGCCCGGAGCCTAAACTGGGGGTCCCGGGCGGCTTTTTCCAGGGTGCCAATGGCCCCGGTATAGTCCTTGCTGTCTTTTTGGAGCTTTCCCAGATAGTAGTAGGCCTGGGCATTGTCCCCCTTTAATTTAAGGGAGCGTTCCAAGGCGTCCTTGGCTTCCACGGCATTTTTACTTTTGTAAAGCATGACCCCCAGTTCGTAGTGAATTTTAGCGTCCCGGGGGGCCAGTTCCGCGGCTTTCCGCAGGTAATTTTGGGCCATATCGGGACGGTTCCGTTCGGTAAAAAGCTTTCCCGCCCAATAGTAGTATTCCGCCTGGTCCGGCCTAAGCTTGATCAGCAGGATATATTCCTTTAGGGCCTCTTCAAGCTGTTTATTTTTTACAAAGAGCCCGGCCAGATCCTTTCTAAAGCTTTCTTCGGGTATAAATTCCCCCATGGTCCCGGAAAGGCTTAAATTTTTAAATTCCTCAAAGGCCAAATCTTCCTTGTTTTCTGTCAAGTAGGCCTTTCCCAAAAAATAGTGGGCATCCGGGTTCTTTGGATCCCGGGCAAGTATGGCCTTGGCCGCCTTGACGGCGGTCTGGGTCTTTCCCCGTTTTAACAGATCCACAATTTGATCCGCCCGCTTAGGTATGGCAATGGATTTGACGATAAAGAAGATAAGAAAGCCTATGCCTACGGCGAGGAAAATAAGTATTATTAAAAGACCCATGATTTTTCCGAAACGTTATGCTATTATTAATATGTTATAGTGGGTTTTTGCGGTTGTGTCAAACCATGGGAGGGCCTGTGAAGTTCTTAAGTATCCTGGGGGCTGTATTTTTTTTGATCCCCGGTTTTCTCCCCGCCCAGGAAACGGAGATCCCCCCGGGGATTCTTAATCCGGGGCCGGATTTTAAAGCCGGGGAGGAACTTTTTGTCCGCAATAAACCTTCCGAGGCCCTGCCGTACCTGGAAAAGGCCTTTGTGGCGGATCAGACCAATGTAAACGCCGCCCTGTACCTGGCCATGTGTTATGAACAACTGGACAGGCTGGACGAGGCCATTACCGTATACCGGAGGATCCTTCCCGCGGGGGGGCCGGAAAGCGCCCGGATAGCCTTTAACCTGGGAAATGTGTATTACCGCAAGGGAAGCGCCGGTTTTGCCGAACAGTTCTACACCCAGGCGATCCGGTCCGATCCCGTCTATGCCCCGGCGTACCTAAACCGGGCAAATACCCGGGTAAAGACCGGGGCCCTGCGGGACGCCCTGCCCGATTATCAACGGTACCTGCATTTGGAACCGGAATCTCCTAAACGGCCGCAGATAGAAAAACTTGTGGCCCTTATTCAGGAGGAATTTGCCGCCGAAGAGATTCGCCGGCTTATGGCGGAAGAAGCGGCCCGGGCAGAGGCGGAACGGCGGCAGCGGCTTATGGACGAAGTTTCCGCTTCCCTGCAGGCCCAGGCGGACGAAGCCGAGGGAGTTTCCGCCACGCCGGAGGATCTCTCCGGGTACGATGGAGAATTTGAACTGGAATGAGGCCCCCGCCTGGGGTTTTCCGGACAAGCGGGTTCTTGGGTATGTACCCCACGAACGAAATCAAAAAACGGCTGAGCGGCTTCAAAATTCGGTTAGGAGTGAACAAGATGGATAATAAAAAGAAATTACTGTTAATTGGGGGTGGAATTCTGGGGGCGGCGCTGCTCCTTACCTTGGGTTTTCTGTTTTTTCAAGGCCGGGACGATGGCTCGGCCCGGCGGGAAAATACCCTCCGCTTGGCCCAGGAATACATAGACCAGGGTGAATACCAGCGGGCCATGGATCTGCTGGACCGGCTTTTAATTGATAACCCCGATGACGAAGATGCCCGGGCCCTGCGGGATGATGCCATAGAAGGGAAGCGGCTGGCGGAAATGCGCCGGGCCGACGGCAGCGCCCTTACGGCCCAGGACATAGCCCGGCTTCTGGAGGAATTCCGGCAAAACCGGGGAACCCTGTCCCTGGCCGATGTGGAGCGGATCCTGGCCGCCCAAGCCGGGGGCCGGACAGTTTCCTCCGGAGCCGGAGAAGGGACCCGCCAGGCGGAAGAGGGGGCTGCGGCCGAGGAAGCATCGGCCGCGGAGGCCCGGGCGGCGGCGGAAGCGGAGGAGGCCCGCAAAAAGGCCGAGGCCGGGGAGCTTGCCCGGGCTTCGGCGGCGGTTCAGGAACGGATGCGGGAGGTTAACGAAATTATTTCCCGGGGGCGAACCGCCGTGGGCCGCAGCGATTTCCGGGGCGCGGCGGAACTGTTTAAAGAGGCCCTGGCAAAGATGCCCAGGGGAGAAAACCGTTTTGAAGCCCAAAAGCAGGCGGACATATCCGATGCGTGGTACGAGGGGTTTTCCCGGAACGGCAACACAGCCCTGGGGAACGAGGCGGCGCAAAAGGCCGTAGAGGCCGCCCAGGAATCCATTAGAAAGGATCCGTCCATAGCCCTTTCCCAGTACACCCTGGGCAGGGTAAACCGGGACCGGGGAAACTGGCCCAACGCCGTGGCGGCCTTTAACGAAGCGTCCCGGCTGGATCCGAATAATTATCTGTATTCCTACGAACTAGGCAGAAGCCAGTTTAGGACGGGCCAGTTTACCGAAGCCCGCAGTTCCTTTGAATCGGCGGTAAAGCTTAACGCCCGGTTCGAGCCCGCGTGGTACAACCTGGGGGGAACCTATGCGGCCCTTCGCAGGCCCAACGATGCGCTGAACGCGTATCAAAAGGCCGTGGCCCTAAAGCCCGACTATGCCGTGGCGTGGAGGGAAATTGGCCGTATCTATTCCGCCCGGGAAGATTATGCCCGGGCCCTGGAAAATTATACCAAGGCTCTACAGCACAACCCCCGGGACCTGGCTTCCCTGCGGAACCTGGGCTATGCCCAAAGTCAACTGGGCCGGAACCAGGCGGCGGAGGCTTCCTTTGCCCAAGCCCTGGCCCTGGAGCCCCAGGATCCCCAGACCAACGATAACATGGCCCTGGTAAAGATTGCCCTGCAAAAGTACAAAGAGGCGGTGGAGTACGCGGGAAAAGCCGCCGCCGGCGGCGGCAATGAGCGGTACCTGTATACCCTGGGACTGGCCTGCGAAAAGGCCGGGGACATTGACGGGGCCCTTACTGCCTATAAATCTTCGGCGGCTAAAAATCCCCGGTATACCCGGCCCCGGATTAACCTGGGGCTCCTGTACCTGGACAGGGGTTCCCCCACGGAAGCCCTAAATTATCTGATGGAAGCCTACCGGGCAGAACCCGCTTCTTTTGAAGTGAATAACAACCTGGGGAACGTATACGCC
Source organism: Spirochaetaceae bacterium (assembly GCA_031277165.1). Taxonomy (GTDB): domain Bacteria; phylum Spirochaetota; class Spirochaetia; order Treponematales; family Breznakiellaceae; genus JAISLT01. The sequence continues at coordinate 16,881 of JAISLT010000006.1, read as the reverse complement.
CGCATTGAAAACTGGAAGGACGCCATAGAGCGGTACGAAGCGGCCCTGGGGGTGCAGCCGGGGAATATCACCGCCCGGATGAATTTGGCCCGGGCCTATGTGGGGGCCCAAAACCTTACCAGTGCCAGGGACGCGTACCTGGAGGTAGTACGGCTGGCGCCAAATAACGACGACGCATTGTTTGAGCTGGGGAAAACCTGTGCGGGGATGGGGGACGCCGAATCTGCCCGGCGCTACCTGGCGGCGCTCCTGGAAAAGAGCCCCTCCTACAGCGGAAAGGCCGAGGCCCAGAAGATCCTTGCCAGTCTATGAGCGGCCCCTTCCATTCCCGGAATATACAGAACATTGTATTCGGGGCCATACTGATCCTTCTCTTTCTGCTGGTATGCCGGCTCTTTGCGCCGTTTTTTACGGCGCTCCTTTGGTCGATTCTGTTTTATATTATTTTAAATCCCCTGCACCTTAGACTTACCTTATCCCTGGATCGCAACAGCCTTCGGGGAAAAATATGGTTCAATATTTGGGCGGCGGTTTTTTCCCTGGGGGTAACGATCCTTATTCTGCTGCCCCTTTCTTTTGTGGGTTTTCAGATCTTTCACCAAGTTACGGAGCTGGTACGGCAGGTGCGGGATTATCTTGCCCTTCATTCCCTGCAGGACGATTCTTCCTTGAACAGCATTTCCCGCTTTATAGCGGAGCTTACCTCGGATCAGATCGTCATTAGCGTGGAGGAACTGCGGTCCCAGATAACCATGTACGTAAGTTCACAGCTCCAGCGCTTACTGCAGTTTTCAAGCAACATAGCCCGGAATGTGGGATCCTTCATTGCGGGACTTGTCTTTATGGTTTTTAGCCTTTTTTTCTTTTTTATGGACGGGGCCTACCTTTCCAAACTGGTCCTTCATGTTATTCCCATCCGCCAGGAATATGTTAAAACCCTGGTGGTAAAATTTAAGGACATTACCAGAAACCTGGTGCTGGGGTATATTATGGTGGCCCTGGTCCAGGCGGTGATGGCCCTTATTATCTTTTCGATTTTTAGGATCACCGGTTCCCTGGTTTTTGCAACCCTTACCCTTTTTTGCGCCTTTATCCCAATCTTTGGGGCGGGAATTATCTGGTTTCCCCTGGGGATAATTAAAGTATTAAACGGGGATCTTTTTGGGGGCATTCTTTTTCTAGCCGTTTCGGGACTGGTTATCTCTACCTTGGATAATTTTCTGCGGCCTATTTTTCTGCGGGACCGGATACAACTGCATCCCTTAATTATTTTCTTTGCTATCCTGGGGGGTATCAGCGCGTTTGGGTTCAACGGAATTATTCTGGGGCCCATGGTGGTGATCCTGTTCCTTACGGTACTGGATCTATTTCTTACGGAACATAAAATTGAGCAGGGTTAATATGAACGCAATTATTACCGTGGTGGGAACCGACAGGGTAGGAATCATCGCCAAGGTCAGCGCCTTCCTGGCGGACCGGAATATTAATATCGAGGACATAAACCAAACCATACTGTCCGGAAATTTTGTCATGATGATGATGGTGGATCTTTCCCAAAGCAGCAGGGCCCTGGATGCGGTTAAGAAGGAACTGGCCGAAATGGGAAATTCCATGGGCGTTTCTATCAGCCTGATGCACGAGAACGTTTTTAGTGCCATGCATAGAATATAGAAAAACCATGCGTTTTTCTCCATATTAAACCAAAGTAAGGACAGGGTATGTTATTTACGCCGCTTGAAATAAAAGAAACGGTGGATATGTTCCTTCGGCATAAGCTGGACATTAGGGCCATTACCCTGGGGGTTTCCCTGCTGGATTGCGCCGCCGCCGCCGGAACCGAAACCCGCCGCAGGATCCGGGAAAAGCTTCTTCGTCTTGCCGGTCCCCTGGTAAAGACGGGCCGGGACATCGAGGTGGAATTTGGCATTCCGATCATTAACAAACGGCTCTCTGTGACCCCCCTGGCGCTGGTGGCCGCGGCATCGGAGGACACCGACTACACCCCCTATGCCCGGCTCCTGGACGGCATCGCCAAAGAACTGGACATCGACTTTGTGGGGGGATTTTCTGCCCTGGTACAAAAGGATGTTTCCGGCGGCGACAAAAAGCTTATCGATTCGATCCCCGAGGCCCTTTCTGTAACCGGCCGGGTCTGTGCTTCGGTAAATGCGGCCAGTACCAAGAGCGGCATCAACATGGATGTGGTGCGCCGCATGGGCGAGGTGATCAAGGCCACGGCGGAAAAGACCGCCGCGGCCGACGGCATAGGCTGTGCAAAGCTTGTGGTGTTCTGCAACGCCCCGGAGGACAACCCCTTTATGGCGGGGGCCTTCCACGGCCCCGGCGAGGGGGAAAGCTGCCTGAACGTGGGGGTCTCCGGGCCCGGGGTTGTGAAGGCGGCCCTGGAAAACCAAAAAGGGGCAAGCTTTGGGGAGATTGCGGAGATTATCAAAAAGACCGCCTTTAAGATTACCCGGATGGGCCAGTTGGTGGGGATGGAGGCGGCAAAGCGCCTGGGCGTTCCCTTTGGCATCCTGGATCTGTCCCTGGCGCCAACCCCCGAGGTGGGCGATTCGGTGGCCCGGATCCTGGAAGAAATGGGCCTGGAAAGCGCCGGTACCCACGGAACCACCGCGGCCCTGGCCCTGCTTACGGACCAGGTAAAAAAGGGGGGGATCATGGCCGGGGCTAGGATCGGCGGCTTTTCCGGGGCCTTTATCCCTGTTTCGGAGGATGAGGGGATGGCGGCGGCGGTCCGGAAGGGCGCCATCAGCCTGGATAAGCTTGAGGCCATGACCAGCGTATGTTCCGTGGGGCTTGATATGATAGCCCTTCCGGGGGATACCACCGCGGCAACCCTGTCGGCGATCATCGCCGACGAAATGGCCATAGGCATGATAAACGGCAAAACCACCGCGGTCCGGGTTATCCCCGTTCCGGGCAAAGGGGCCGGCGAATGGGCCGAGTTCGGCGGCCTTTTAGGGGGGGCTCCCATCATGCCGGTAAATTCCGCCAAGAGCGATGCCTTTATTGCCCGGGGGGGCCACATTCCCCCGCCGATCCACAGCTTCCGGAACTAATAGGCTATAGGGCCTCTTCCTGCCAAAGGGCCCTTTGGTCCTTCCGTCCATGAAAGATCCACATGCTGGTATATCCGGCGTTAATCATCGTTTCCCTGGCGGTTTCGTAGGCCCCCCCCAGATGATCCGGCCCGTGGGCGTCGGCGTTTATGGTCAGGGGAACATGCCGTTTTTTTAGGAGCCGTTGTATTTCCAGGGAAGGATAGGTATCGGCGGTCCGGCCCCGGATAATGCCGCCGGTGTTTACCTCCACCACGGGACTGCGGCTTCCCCCTTGGGCGGCGGCGGCCAGATCCGCCGTTTCTTCCACCCGTCTTAGGTACTCCCCTTCCGCCGGAGAAAAGAATTGAAACTGGCGGTTGTTTTTCTTTACCAGGTCCAGGTGGGCCAGGATGTCGCAGCCCCCGGCGCGGATCATTTGGCCATAGGCGTCGTAGTACCGGTTGTACAGGGCGGTTCCGCCGGCATCAAAAAGATCCGCCAGCCCCTTTTTAAATTCCTCCGGGGGGGAATCGACGGCAAAGGGTTCACCGTTCCTGGGGGAAAGTACATAGTGGACCGCCCCAATAATATAATCCAGGGGCAGGGCCTGGATGTCCGCATCCGCGGGGCCGCAGAGGCCCTGGATAAAATCCACCTCCAGTCCCAGGTAAACCGTCAGTTTTCCCTCCCAAAGCTTTTGTTCCCGGCGGATCGTATCGATATACTCGTCCAGCCGGTGATCGGGCAGGTGCCAGCCGGTTTTAAGACCCGTCTTTTTAGTGACCGGCCCATGGGAACTAAAGCCAATGGATTCAAAACCCTTGGCAAATGCCGCGGCGCACATGGTATGGACATCCGCTTCTCCGTCGCAAAAGGTGGTATGGGTATGCAGGCAGGAATAGGTCATTTTGATGCGGAGCCCTCCACGGCAAGTTTAAACTGTTTAAAGGCCCTGTTCAATTCCGCCAGGGCCCCGGTCATGGCCCCCCTGTCGATGGTCCTGCAGGCCCGCTCCAAAACAGCGGCGGCCTCCCCCAGTTCCATGCCCGACAGGGTCCTGGCGCTTCCCTTGATCGTGTGGGCAATCCGGAAGGCCTCTTCCCAATTTTCTTCCCCCACAAGGGAGGGAAGGGCCTTCAACTGCTCCTCGCCGCGGCTTATAAAATGGGAAAGGGCAGCTTCGGCGCTTTCCCTGTTATTCATAAAGGTGTCCAGCAGGGCTGCCCTGCTAAATATCCCCGGACCCTGATCTTCCGGCATGGCAGCTTCCCCTCCCGGACCGGAAGCTTCCGCCGCACCGGGAATTTCCCCTCCCGCCCATTTTAGGCACATGGCTTCTATGTCATATTTCTTAAAGGGTTTTAGGAGTATGTCGTTAAAGCCCGATTGTATGCACCGTTCCCGTTCTCCGGAAAATCCTCCGGCGGTAATAGCTATCAGGGGCTTGGTGAACCCCCGTTTTCTCAGCTCCGCCGCGGCTTCATAGCCGTTCATCCTGGGCATTTGTATATCCATAAAGATCAGGTCCGGGGGATTTTTTTCAACCTGTTCCAGCGCTTCTACCCCGTCGTTGGCGCAGAGGGTCTGGAGGCCTATCTTTTCCAGGAACATCATAAAAAGTTTCCGGTTTACGGCCTGGTCCTCTACCACCAGGACCCGGAAGGCGGAAAAAATAAATTCCCCCGGGGGCCGCCGCTGGAAACCGGCGGCTTCAACGACAAAGCCCGGGGGAAGCTCCGCCGCTTTGTCCGGTTCCGGGCCTTTCCCGGGGGCCGGAAGATTTCGAGGGGCGGGGCCCGGGGCTTGTACGGAATGGGGGGGATCCTTCCCGGGGATGCTAAACCGGAAAATTGAACCGCCCCCTGGGCGGGGGATCATTTCGATGGTTCCACCCATCAGTTCTACCAGGTTCCGGGAAATAGCCAGGCCCAGGCCCGTTCCCCCAAAACGCCGGGTGTGGGAAGATTCGGCCTGCATAAAGGTGGTAAAGAGCTTTTCCCGGACCTCCCCGGGAATTCCAATTCCCGTATCTTCCACCGCCACCGTGATGGTCTTGCTTTGATAATCCGCCCCGTGCTTAATGGCGGCACGCAGGGTAATATTTCCCTGGGGGGTAAATTTAATGGCGTTCTTAATTAAATTGATCAACACCTGCCGGAACTTGGCGGGGTCCCCCAGGATCGGCCTTTGGCATTCGGGAAAAATATCTACGGTTATGGGGAGCCCCTTCTTAGAGGCCTCCGGGGAAAGCATCTCCACCGTTCCCAGGATCGATTCGGCGGGGGAAAAAGCAATACATTCCAGTTCCATCCGGCCCGCCTCCAATTTTGAATAATCCAGGATGTTGTTAACCAGGGATAGGAGGACCGCGGCGGAAAACTGGATCTGCCGCGTATATTCGGCCTGCTCGGGCCTTAGGGTTGTTTCTTCCAGCAGTTCTGTCATGCCGATGATTGTTTGGATGGGGGTCCGAATTTCGTGGCTCATGGCCGCCAGGAACCGGCTCTTGGTATCCATGGCTTTTTCGGCAATCCGCATCTCTTCCTGGAGTTTTTCTTCCGCCTCGGTTTCTACCGTTTCGTCGTTTAAGATAAAACCAATAAAGGGTCCCCGGTTTGAAAGATCCACCCGGGGATCGACGCTGATCTTCCATGCCCGGATTTTAAACCAGTGGACCTTGTTCAGCTTGTCGTGGTAGGGCGTTTTAAAGTCCATCCGGTCTTCGCTGCCGTTAGCAAGCTTTGAAAGAAGGTTGGAAAAACGTACCGCATCGTGGATTGGAAGGAAATCGAAGGAAGAACCAAGCCGGGTGGTATTACTGTTAATGTCTACGGCGGTTCCCGAAAGGGACTGGATAAGCTCGTTAAATTTGGCGTTGCTGGCCACCAGGATGCCGTCCTTATCCGCCATGGCCATGGCGGAACCGGCCTGGGTAAAAAACCGGTAGTAGGTTCCCTGGGGTTCTCCGTATACCGAGGGGGTGCCCTGGCGGATCTTCCGGCGGCTTGATCCTGCCATGGCTAAAAATTCACCCGGAGTATTTCAAGGGTTTTCTTAAAAATATCCGCCGCCTTAAGGGGTTTTATTAAGTAACTCTTAGTTCCAAGCTGGAAGGCCCGGATAACCGCCTCTTTCTGGGTTACCGCCGAAAGGATAATTACCGGGGTGGTGATATTTTTTTCCTGCATGTCCCGCAGTACCGCAAAACCGTCTACCTTGGGCATCATCAGATCCAAAAAGATAAGATCCGGCGGATCCTCTTCTATGGAAGAAATAAATTCAGCCCCGTTGGAATAGGCCCTTACGGGGGCGGAAAATTCGGTGAAGACCGCAGTAACAAGTTCCCGGATTATCTCATCGTCGTCCACCACGGTAATATGAAGATCCCGGATAAATTCCTTAATTTCGTCAAGGCTGAATTTGCTTTCCTGATCAAACCGGAGCTCCATTGTCCCTGGCTGGGTATCCTCCGCCGACAAAACCCGCTCTTCAATAAGCGCCGCCTGTTTTTCTTTTCCCCTAAGGGTATCGATGTTTTCGATTAGGCCCTCCAGGGCATATTGCAGGCTGCTTACCACCTCGATATCTTCGTATTGTTTTTGTTCCGTAATAAAGGCCCGGACAAACTCATCCCTGGTAAGGATCCTGATATTTTTTTGCTCTATTTGGGAGCTTTGCAATATCCCGTCCAAGAGCTTTTGGATATTTGGGCCGTCGGCAAAACCCAGGGTAAAGCCGCTGATCATAACGATAAGCTTGGGGATCTTAATTTGATACAGTTCAAGCAGTTCCCTAATCTTAAACCACAAAAGATCCAGTTTGTCCCGGTTAAGGCCCAGGGTAATTTCCACAAATATAATGTCGTCGTTCACATGAACTTCCACAACCCCCGGACTCCGGTCAATTTCGATGGGAAGGCCCAGCATTTCCGAAAGGGTAGAAAAAAGGGCCTCTGTCTTAACCGGTTTGGTAAAAACTTTTTTTACATTATAAGGCAGCAGGTCTATAATTTTTTTCTGATCGAGCTGCCGGGCAATGACAATAAGGGGAATTTTAGCGGTACTGGGAGATTCCTGTTTTTGCCTGAGCAGTTCCATGGCCCCCTGCCGGGTCAGGTGATAGTCCATAATTATCAGATCCGGCAGGGTACTTCTGATCTTGGCGATGCCGTCCAGGGCATTAATTGCCGCCGCCGCGTCAACGCCGCTGCCGGAAAGCTTAAGCCGCAGGTATTCCCGAAAAAAAGGGGATTCGTCAATAATCAGAACCCGGTTCATTCGCAGGGGGGTCTGGTATCCAAGAACCCGTCTTTCGGCGGGGGAGGCTTGCGCGGGAAGGTTCATTGTTTTTAGTATAAAACATCCGGGGCGGTTTGTCGAACCGCAGCAGCCGCTGGCAGAATTGTTGATAGTGCCGTATAATAGGAAGCAGGCCTTTCCAAATGTTCCGGTGGTTTTTGGAAAGCAGCTTTAGCTTAATGCCGATCTAAAAGGAGTGGATATGAAAAAAAGGACCTTGGTTTTTTTAGCGGATGGGTTTGAAGAAGTAGAGGCGGCAACCCCCATCGACTATCTGCGCCGGGCGGGAATAGAGGTGGTAACGGCCTCTGTAAAAAAGGAACGGGCGGTTACGGGATCCCACGGCATTGTGTTTACCGCGGATACTTCCATACCGGATCTAAAGACGGAGGACAAACTTAAGCCCTCCCTGTGGGACGGAGTGTTTGTTCCCGGCGGCATGCCCGGCGCTTCTAATTTAGCGGCCTGCCCGGAGGCGGGGAATTTTTACCGGGAAATGGCCGCCGCCGGAAAGCTTACCGCGGCAATCTGCGCTTCCCCGGCGGTCTTTTTGGCCCCCCTGGGTCTTTTAGAGGGCCGGCGTTTTACCTGTTTTCCCGGTACGGAAAAACAGGTAAAGGGCGGAACCTGGCTGAGCGACCGGGTGGTAACCGATGGCAGCCTTGTCACCAGCCGTGCGCCGGGAACCGCCGCCGAATTTGCCCTAACTTTAATCGAAGAACTTGTTGGAGCGGCGGAGGCAAAACAAGTTAAAGAAGCGGCATTGCTGTAGGAGCTAAGGACACGACCCCGCCGGCGCCTGTACCCTGGAAATCTGCGGCACCTTGTGGATTTTTCCGCAGTGTACGGGCGAAGCGCAGCAAAGTGCTAAGAGGATTTTGCGAATCCGCGGAACTCCGTAAATTCCGGGGACCCCGCGGGCCCTGGGGGGGCAAGAAATTCGCCGGCGGTTCTGTTCCCCAGGGCGGCACATTCTTCCGGGGTTTTGTTTTGCAGAAACCCCGCCAGGAAGCCCCCGGCAAAGGCGTCCCCGGCGCCGGCGGTATGCTCCGGTTCCAGGGCCTGCGTTTTTGCCCTAAAGACCGTTTTGCCCCGGAAGACCCGGGCCCCCCGTTCCCCCTGCTTTAGGACGATACAGGAGCCGGGGGCGCCGCCGCAGAGTTCTCTAAGAAAATCCTCCAGGGCGGCCGCTTTGGGAAAAGCGCCGCCGCCCGCCAAGGCACAGTACAGGGCGGCGGCTTCTTCCTCGTTGACAAAAAGCAGGAAGGGCCGGCTCTTAAAATAAGCGATAAGTTTTCCCGCTTGGGCCCGGATAATCGAAGCGGACCCCGCATCCAGGGCTGCGGCGGGGGCCAGTTCAAAGAACCGGCGGACTAATTCGGCCCGGTCCAGCATATAGCCGTCCAAGAGCAGGAGTTTTGCCCCCCGGGCCTGTTTTTCCGGGATGTCCCCGGCGGAGAATTCCAGGGCCGCCCCGGGTGAAGCGGCAATGCGCCGGTCCTTTCCTATTGTGAGGGTAATACACACCCCGGTGGGATCCTTCCCATAGACCAGATGGAGGGCGGTTCCCCTCCGGGTCAGGTCCCTTTCAAAGAGCCTTCCCAGGGGATCTGCCCCCTGGGAGCTTCCCCCCAGGGCTCCGGCAAAGGCGGCGCCTATCCCCAGGCCCGCGGCAATCTTTGCCGCGGTGGCCGCTCCGCCCCCGGCGCGGTACACCGGCGGGGGAACCGGGGGCGGCTCTTTTTCCTGGAGTTCCTCCAAGTCCCTAAGAATTTCCCCGGCCCGGGCGGAGGAAACATGCTGGACCGGACCGGTCAGATCAAACCGTTCGTAGAAGCCGCCGGGGGCTTCCGCAAACAGATCAACCATGGGGTTGCCTATGCAAAGAAGATCCGGCAAGGCTTATTTTGGTTTGGCGATGATCGATTCAAGAAGGGGGTTCTTTTTCAGTTCCGCCTCCAGGCCTTCGGCACGGCCCTTGTTTACATATCCCGGATCCTGGAAGGAATAGGTAAATTTGGTGTGGATGTCGTAGCTTCCCGTCATTAGGGCGTGGGCGTCTTCGGTCATTACCAGTTCTTCGTCGGTGGGAATAACATAAATGGGGATCTTCGACTCCGGCTTAGAAATAAGAGTTTCGGTATTCCGGGTGTGGCTTAGCTCATTTTTCCGGGGATCGTAGACTATGCCGGTGTCCTCAAGGCCCTGTAGTATTTTTTCCCGCATAAAAAAGGCAAACTCCCCAACCCCCGCCGTAAAAACCACGGCGTCTACCCGGCCCAAAACCGCCTGGTATGCCCCGATGTATTTTTTTACCCGGTGGGCTTCCATATCCTGGGACAGCAGGGCCCGTTTATCCCCCCCCAGCTTTGCCTTTTGAATGTCCCGGCGATCGGTGTATTGTCCCGTAATTCCCAAGAGGCCCGATTTTTTGTTCAACGCGGCCTCCACATCCTGGGGGCTCATGCCGGTCTTTCGCATGATGTAAAAGGGCAGGGCCGGATCCGCATCCCCCGAGCGGGTTCCCATGATAAGCCCCTCCAGGGGGCTGATGCCCATGGAAGTATCGAAGGAACAGCCGTTCTTAACGGCATTAACCGAAGCGCCGTTCCCCAGGTGGCAGATAATTAGGTTGGTCTTAAAGGGATCCTGCCCAAGAAGCACCGCCGCCCGTTTGGCGGTGTAGAGAAAACTGGTACCGTGGAAACCGTACCGCCGGACGGAGTAGTTTTCGTACCATTCGTAGGGCACCGCATACAGGAACGATTCCGGCGGCATGGTCTGGTGCCAGGCGGTGTCCATGATTGCGCAGTGGGGAATGTCCGGCAGCACCTTTTTTGCCGCCTCGATTCCCATAATATTGGCGGGATTATGGAGGGGGCTCATGTCCTGCATCTCGCTAAAGGCAGCCATGGCCGCATCGTCCACAATGACGCTTTTGATAAACTTGTCCCCGCCGTGGACAACCCGGTGTCCCACGGCGCCGATAACCTGCATATCGCTGATGCAGCCCCGTTCCTTATCGGTAAGGAATTTAATTATCAGGTTTATGGCGTCCACATGGGTGGGGCAGTCGTGGTTATGGGTGATTTCCTCTTTTCCCTTTACCTTGTGGTTTATAAAGGATCCGCCCAGGGTTACCTTTTCTACCACCCCCACGGCCAGGATGTCCCTGGCGTCCCAGTCGTAGACCTGATACTTTGCGGAGGATGATCCGCAGTTTAGGGTTAAAATTACCATTTGTATCCTCCTTAGGATAAAATAAACGCAGGGGTTTCCCGCACAATCCCTGTAAAAGCTCCCCGAAGGCCCTTAGAGCAGTTCGTTACGGCCGTTGGCCCTGATCTGATCCACAATTTCCCGGACCTTTTGGGTTTGTCCCCGTTTGGCCACCAGTACGCTTCCGGGGCCGCCGTTTTTTCCGGATCGTACCGTAATGATAAGGTCTTCCACCCCTATCAGCGCCACGGGTATATCCGAATCCACAAAACATTCCCGGGATTCGCATTGATAGACCTCGGAACGGTTTAGGCCGCTGCGGTGTATCAAGACCGCATACTCATCCCAGCTTCCCACGTCGATCCACCTAAAGCCCGCCTCGACCATGACGGCGCCGGAACATTTTTCTGCGATGGCATAGTCAAAAGAAATGGCCTGGGTTTCCTGGTACGCATCCTCCAGGCCAAGCCAATCCCAGAGTATGCGCAGTCCCCGTTCTGTCTTAAAGGACCGCTCGTCCGGCGCCCGGAGTTTTCCAAAGGGGAACATCAATTCCGGGGCACTGCGGCGGAATTCTTCCAGCATAAACGTGGAGGAAAAGGCAAACATCCCCGAATTCCAATAAAAATTCCCCGCCCTAAGAAAGGCCTCCGCGGTTTTTTTGTCCGGCTTTTCCCTAAAGGACAGAACCTTAAACACGTTAGGATTTTCCGCCGCCCGGGAAACCACCGTCCCCGCTTCAATGTAGCCATAGCCCGTTTCGGGGGTCTGGGGCTTTATGCCAAAGATAGTCAGCTTATCAGCCTGGACAAAGGCTTCGGCCACGGCGGTGTCCACCAAAAATTTTTCCAGGGGGGTGATAATGTGATCGCTGGTTAATACCAGAATTTTCCGTTCCTCGCCGAAGGCCCAGTCTATAAAGGTAACCGCACAGGCAATGGCCGGGGCGGTATTTTTTGGTTCCGGTTCCGGAATAAGCAGCAGATGCTGTAATTCCTGGGGGGGGTATTTTTCGCAGTCCTTGACGATGCGGGCAATATGGGAATGGCCGGCAATAATAATTACCCTGCCGTCCCGCTGCCGGTCTATTACCGCCAGGGCCCGTTCTATCGCGGCATTTAAAAAACTCCCCGTTACAAAGGGTTCCGGCGTTTCGCCCGCCGACGGCATGGGAAGAAACTGTTTGGGGTTGCGGCTGTTGCTGGCGGGCCAAAGCCTGGTGCCGGATCCACCCGCCATTATGATGCAGTCTGTAAACATGGTGGTGTTAGTATAATTCAGGATGGACCGGACCGCAAGTTACCCGCCGGGAACATTTTTATGCACATGGACTTTAGCCCCTGGCAGTCCGGGGTATTTCGGCGGATTTTTTGCCCAGAACCCTGGGGATGTACCAGGCGGCGTAGATAAGCAGGGCCAGGCCGGTAAAGCCGGAAAAACAGGCAAAGAGGGACCTGAAACTCATGGTTTCCAGCAGGGCGCCCCCCAGCAGGTTCCCCAGTAAAGAGGGAAGCCCCGACCCCAGGGCAAGGTACACGGACATGCCCAGGGCTCGTTTTTCCGGGGGAAAGCTGGTGGAGATAAAATTAACCGCCGCGGGATGGTAAATGCCAAAACACAGGGAATGGAGCAGTTGGGCGCCGATAATAACGGCCTTGCCGGGAAAGCAGGCCCACAGGAGGAGCCTGGCGCTGATCCCCGCCGCGGCCAGGGCCAGCAGGGGCAGGGGCCCAAAACGGCGCAGGAGCCGGCCCGAGATAAACATACAGGGAACCTCCGCCGCCGAAGCCAGGGCAAACATGGCCCCCACCACATCCCAGTGCAGTTCCTCCGTCAGGTACAGGGGAAAATAGGAATACACCACCGACATGGCAAAGCGGCACAGGAAGATAATAGCAAAACCCGTAAGAAAATAAACCGACAGCAGGTGGACGGGCCCCCTCTGCCGGGAAGAACGCCGTTCCGCCCGCCTGGAACTGTCCGGCGTGGTCCGGGGCAGCAGTACGATGGGGATCAGCGCCGCCACAGAAGTAAGGACAACCCAGGCGGCAATGTTTTCGCTGTTCTGGGGTTTTAAAAATGGGGTCCATTGCAGAAGCAGGACCAGCGCAATAAAGCTTATCGATCCCGCGGCCCGGATCTTTCCGTAGTTTCCGGTTTTGCCAAGACGGATCGTGGTAACCGCATCTAAAAGCGATGTGGTTGAACGGAACCCAAAGGCTATTAGGGCCAGAAATATCACACTTAACACGGGGTGGACAAATAAAACCAGGGGAACCGTTAAGATCGGCAGTACCGTGGTGATGATCAGGGGGATCCGGTAACTTCCGTTTTTGTCGGCCCAGTATCCGAACACAAAGGGTCCTGCTATACCGGCCCCTTCAAAAACCCCCAGCAGTATGCCTACCCAGACGGGACTGTACCCCAGGTCCCGGATCAGGATAGACAGGTAGGGGGTAAGGGCGCCGTAGACAATAAACGAAAAAATAAACGCGGGAATCATGATCCCCTAAGGATACTACATTTTAGCCCAGTTGGAAGATACCCCGGGCAGCGCGTTTCCAATTTCCGGGATCTTGAGCGTTCCGCCGTACCGCACCGGCGCCCCCTTGCTTTTTTTCTAAAGATGTGATACACTCATGGTTACCGACCGGTCGTTAACAACAGGGTAGAAACCCGGTTACGATTTCCGCTGAACACACCGGCGATTTTGCCGGTCAAATCCGAATCCCATGGCCGGTTTCAAACCTTGGTTTTGAAACCGCGGGCAAGGGGTGTTACTATGACACAGGATGATATTATAAACGCTGCCTTTGCCGTGTGGGGACAGGATCTATATAGAAGTACCAGCCTTTCCAAACTTGCCAAAAACCTGGGCGTTACCAAGCCCGCACTATACCGCCATTTTTCCGGTAAGACGGGTCTGCTCAAGGCCATGGATCTTCGGTTCCTTAGGGATTACACCCTATGGTACAAACCCCAGCTTGAAACGATCCGGAGCCTTGAGAACTGGCAAGACCGGCTGCTTTTTATGACCCGGGCCATTACCGGCTATTTTGCCCGGCATTTTGATCACCTTATCTATTTTTTGGTCCGGGCCCATGGAAACAAGCGGCGGTATATCTTTAACATGAAAGAGGTGGAAAAACCGGATCTGTATTTTTCTGAATTTGTACAGGTAATGCCCGCGGACCGGCAATACCCTTCTGTGTTGTTCATGGCGGTAATAAGCGCCATCTTTGAAACCACCCTGTTCCACAAGCAGCGGCGGGGCGGGGCCGAATCTTCCCTGTGCCCCCCCCCCTCGGATGAGGACCTGCTTGTCCTAACCAATGCGGCGGCAGAAAAGGTCCGCCGGGGGCTTGATTTTGAAAAGGGAACGGTAAATTCCCTTCCCTACGAAAAGCTGGAAGCCCTGGGACAGCCCGGCCGGGGAGAATTCCCCCCGGGGGATCCCCTGCTGGCCGCCGTGGCGGAAGCGGTGGCGGAAGCGGGTCCCTGGAATGTTTCCATGGAGACGGCGGCAAAATATTCCGGACTTTCCAAGAGCGGCCTCTATGCCCATTTTAAAAGCAGGGAAGATATGTTTACCCGGCTTGTGATGACCGAATTTGAGCGTATTGCCGCCATTGCCGCCGCCCGATCCGGCCTGTCAAAGAAACGGGAAGAACGGCTTTATTTGGCCATCCTTTCCATTGCCGATTACTTAACGGTTAGGCCGGAGATCCTGATTATCCTGGATTGGGTGCGGATCCAGCGTTTAAAATTAAAATTGTTTGTTCCCGCGGCCCTGCATGATTTTTTTTCCAGTCTTAACCTTAGGGCTCCCGGTTTTGAAAATAACCGGGAAAATATATCCCAATGGATTCTATTTCTACTGGTGACGATCCTGATGCGGCGTTTACGCAGCCAGTCCGGCGAATCCCCGGACCCAATGGACCTCGGCTGCGGCTGCATGGCGGACAAGGAGGCATCGGCGGATCCTTCGGGAGGGACCGCCGGGGCGAATCCGGCGATTATGACGGAGTCCGCCGGTAAAAGCGAAGCGCCGCCGGCTGCGGGAACGGACGATAAACCCTTCCGTAAATTTTACCGGTTTATCACCCTGGGGCTGGAAGGCTGGTAAGGGCCGGATCCTGGTAGGATTTTCCCGGGTTAAGCAAATTCTTTGGATCAAAGGCCCCCTTGATCCGCCGCATTAGGGCAAGGTTTTCCGGCGGGGTATTTTCCAGATAGTAGGATTGCTTAGAAATGCCGATGCCATGTTCCCCCGAAACCAGCCCCCCCATGCCGGTGATGGTCCGGCACATCGTTGTCATCACCCTTTTCAGTTCCGCTTCCCAGGCGGGGGCGCTCCGTTTTTCCCGCATCACGCAGAGGTGAACATTGCCGTCCCCGGCGTGGCCAAAGGCAACCATGGCGATTCCCGATTCTTTTTCAAGCCCGTGGACATGGGCGATAAAATCACCGATCCTGTTGATGGGCACCACGATGTCCACCGGCTCCTGCTCCGACACCGCCTCCACCGCCTTAACCAGGCAGCCCCGGACCTGCCACACCCGGTTAAAGGTCTCCGGGTCTCCTATGACCATAAATTGCCCCGCCCCGGCGCTCCGGGCCGCTTCTTCCGCCAGGGCCAGCCGGCTGCGGATATCCGTCTTGGATTCGCCGTGGTAACTAAGGAGTAAATAGGCCGCCCCGCCGGACAGGGGGAAGGGCAGCCCCGTATAGGCCTCGCCCAGCTCCACCACGGCCTGCTCCAGAAATTCAATCGCCGTGGGGTCCGTGGCCGTCATAATAATTTTGTTCACCGCGGCGATCCCCGCATCCAGAGAAGGAAAGGCCGCCACCGCACCGGCGTTTTCCCTGGGAAGGGGCAGTAGCTTAAGGATACATTTGGTGATCAGCCCCAGGGTTCCTTCGGAACCGATGATTAGATTTTTTAAAGAAAGGCCCGAAGCGTCCTTGGCGGTTTTTCCCCCAAAATTAAGCACCGTACCGCCGGGGATAACCACCTCGAGGCCCCGCACATAGTCCCGGGTTACCCCGTATTTAACCGCCCGCATGCCCCCGGCATTGGTGGCAATGTTTCCTCCCAGGGTGGCGGTCTTTTCCCCCGGATCCGGGGGGTAGAACAGCCCCTGGGCCTCCAGAACCCTCTGAAAATCCTGAAGGACCATCCCCGGTTCCACCACCGCCGTAAGGGTTTCCCGGTCAATTTCCAAAAGCCTGTTCATCCGGGAAAAATCCACGATTAGCCCTCCGGTAAGGGGAACGGTGGAACCGGTCAGGTTGGTTCCCCCGCTCCGGGCCGTTACCGGAATATTCCGCTCCTCCGAGTAGGACAGGAGTTTTTTTACCTCGGCGGTGGAAACCGGAAAAACCAGGGCGTCGGCCCGGCCGGTTCTGCGTTCCAAGCCGTCGCTTAAAAATTTTTTTTCAATCCTATCGCCGGGAATTACCCGATCCGCATCGGGGATGATCATCCGTAGATCCGGCATATAATCGCCGGTAAACATGGGACCGCCGCTGCTCATTAAAAAACCCTAGGAGCTTTCCCCGGTTTTGTCAATAAGTCTGGGTCCGCCCTACCTTTTTCCGGGCCGGAAAAACCCAAAGAGGCTGCCGCAGAAACCCCCGGCAATGTGGGCAAATTCAGAGATGTTATCGTTGGAAAAAGAATTAAAGAATTCCCGGCCCAGGTAGATAAGCAGCACCAGGATAAAGGTCAGGGGAACTTCCCCCTTGGAAAAATTGGTAAACGAGGCCAGCAGGATCATCATAAAAACAATTCCGCTGGCCCCCAAAAGACCGGTGGGAAATAGCAGCACATTAAGGATCCCCGTGACCAGGGCCGTAAGGGACATCATTATTACCAGCGAAAGGGAGCCGTAGATTTCTTCCAGAATGGGACCCAGCAAAAGGATAAACGAAAAATTTGAAAGCAGGTGATTCCAATCCCCGTGGCCTATCACATGGGTAAAAAGGGTGATCCAGCAGCGCAGGGAGCCGAAGTTAAAGCTTCCGCGGCCCCGAACCATAAACCAGTGGGGGATAAGGCCCCGGACAAGGGTTTGAGAGAGCAGCAGCACCAGGGCGCTGATAATGGTAAAGGACAGCACCGCCGGAGCATTGTACTTAAGTTTCATAGGTCCCCCTTTCTTTTACAATCCGCTAGTAGCTTGATTGGAAGGCGGGGGTCCATACCCCGAGGCTTGCCTCGGTTAAATTCACTACCACTGAAAAAGTTGTGAAACCGATCTTCGGATCGGGGTATGGACCCCGCCAGTACTATAAATTTC
>JAISLT010000107.1 GCA_031277165.1 Spirochaetaceae bacterium | reverse complement strand
TAAAACGGTGTTTTAAAAAAAAAAAATGAATTTTGTTTATTATAAGGTTAACCCTAGTACAAACCCCCCCCCCCCCCCCCCCCCCCCGTATTATATAGCGTAGGTAAAGCGCAAGAATCACTAAAACGACACTATTCTCATAAATCCTCACACATACGGGCATTACTGTCCGTTTTTTATTTTTTGGAAGGTGGTGTATGATGAAACACGGATTAGACAAAGCGATTTTCCCCCTGCTGGCGCTTTTGGCGCTACTGTGTACGGCCTGCCCTATGGAAGATCCGGGAAAGGATGAGGGAAGAAAGGAGGACGACACGGGGAAATATCCCCCTCCGCTTGTGCCGGTAACCGGGATTGTGGACGTGCCCACGGAAGGAACAGTGGGGATCCCCCTTTTCCTGTGGGGAAAGATAACGCCCGAGGAAACCCACCAGATCATCCTGTGGAAGGTGAAGGATGCCGGTGCCACCGGGGCCCGTATCGGGCGCTACGATCACGATTATACCGATCCCAACGGTACCCCCCTCATTGTTTACACTGATGACGCTGTTTACGATGATTACGGACAGCTTATATCTACTAAACCGTTGGATATACTGACAACTACCGCGCCGGGAACGGTGGTGGTTACCGCGACCGTCTCCCATGGGGCGGCATCGGGAGACGACTACACCCAGGACTTTACCATTACCATACATCCCTTTGTGGCGGTAACCGGCATTACGGGCGTGCCCACAACAGGGCTTGCGGGTACCCCTCTTCCCTTGACCGCAACGGTACTGCCCGCGAATGCCAGTGGCAAGGTCATCTGGTGGAACGTGGCGTACGATGGCAGAACCGGGGCCTATGTCCACTACGACGATGGACCGATAACTGCTTCGACCATCCCCCATCTGACAAGGGCTGAATGGGACGGAACCGTGACGGTTAGGGCGAGCATTGACAATGGTCTGGCGCCGGGAGAGGCGTACACCCAGAACTTTGAAATAACCCTTGGCTTTGTGCCGGTAACCGGAATTACGGATGTGCCTACGGAAGGGACGGCGGGAATACCCCTTCCCGTGAGCGGAACGATAGCGCCCGATAACGCCAGCAACAAGGAGATCTGGTGGGATGTGATAGATCCCGGTGCCACCGGGGCAGACACCCCCTGGTATAGTCGAGCGTTGCTGACAACTACCGGGCCGGGAACCGTGAAGGTTAGAGTGGTGGGCTATACCGGGCGGACGCTGACTGACAGCTACTATACATATTCGTATTATGAAACCGAGGACATTTACATCACCATTAAGTCCTTTGTGGCGGTAACCGGGATCACGGGTGTGCCCAAGGAGGGGACGGCGGGGACACCCCTGACTTTGGGCGGAACGGTAACGCCAGATAACGCCAGCAACAAGGACATCGTGTGGACCGTGAAAAACGCCGGCGCCACCAGGGCTTCCATTACCGGGAACACCCTGACCAGCGCCAATGCGGGAACCGTGGTGGTTACGGCAACGATTGCCAATGGCTCGGCGGCGGAAACGGACTACACCCAGGACTTTAGCATTAGTCTTTTTTCCCCTCCTCCCCCCTATACGCTTAAACCGGTTCCTGCCGGAGTGGTAAACACAACAAATACCGGCTCGCCGGATACGGCCAACTGGGGGGCGGGGAACAATTCCAATTACGTAAAACCCCATACCGTCAGCGGGTTTTATATCGGCGAAACCGAGATAACCTACGAATTGTGGTATGCGGTAAGGACCTGGGCGGAGAGCCACGGCTATGCTTTCGTCAATACGGGCCGGGAAGGCAGCAACGGAACGGACGGGGCGGCGCCCACAATCGCCAGACAGGAGCCGGTAACGTATATAACCTGGCGGGACGCGGTGGTGTGGTGTAATGCGTACAGCGAGATGAGCGGGAAAGAGCCGGTGTATAAATATAGCGGCAATGTCATAAAGGATTCCACAAACGCAACGGCCTGCGATGGGGCGCAGATGGACATCGGCGCCAACGGCTACCGGCTGCCCACGGAGGCGGAGTGGGAATACGCTGCCCGGGGCGGGAATCCTAGTACCGGCGAGCCGTGGACCTATCTCTATTCGGGAAGTAATACGATAGACAATGTGGCGGTATACAATACCGCGAAAACCGCCAATGTAAAAACCAAGGCGGCCAACTCGCTTGGGCTGTATGATATGACCGGGAACGTATGGGAATGGTGCTGGGACCGGTATACGGAAACGTATCGGGTGATGCGGGGCGGCGGCGGGCTCAACCTTGCGGTGAATTGCGAGGTGTCCTATCGGGACAGCCTCGCCGCCAACAATGGAGCAACTTATATCGGCTTCCGGGTAGTCTGCCCATAGCGCAGGGGGTGCCAGGCACCAAATTTGCCCCGCACAAGACAATGAGCCGCTCACGGAAGACAGGGAGCGACTCATAAAAGACAATGAGCCGCTCACAAAAGACAATGCGCGGCTCATAAAAGACAGGGAGCCGCCCACGGAAGACAATGAACGGCCCATAAAAGACAGGGGGCCGCTCATAAAAGACCATAAGCCGTTCACAAAAGACCGGGAGCGGCTTACAATCGTCAGTATCACAATAACGATAAGGAGTGAAAAATGCCCCGTAATTCCGATTACATCCCCACGCGGGACGCCGATTTTGACGGCTGGTTCCTGAACTACAAGAACTATGCGGTAGAAAAAACCTCCGGGACGCCCCCCGCGTGGACGCACATCCCGGCGGAAAAGGTAACGGCCCTCGTCAACCGCTACGACGCCTGGCACGCGGCGTATGTCAAGACCCTGGGGCCGCATACGCGGGTGGACACGGAGGCCAAAAACGACGAGCTGAAAGCCGCCAAAGCCTTTATCCGCCCCTTCACGGCCCAGTACCTCAAGTTTGATCCGGTTACCAACGAGGATCGCACGGCGATGGGCGTCCACAACAAGGATACCACGCCTACCCCCTCCGGTGAACCTTCCACCGTGCCTGTTCTTGAGGAACTGAAGCCCCTGGGCAACGCCCGCGTGGAAATCCGCGCCCATGACGAAACCACCCCCGAAAGCCGCGCCATCCCCTACGGCTACAACGGCTGCGTCCTGAAATACGCCTGGGGCAAGGAACCCGTTACCGACCGCAAAGCCCTGACGGAAAGCAAGCTGATAACGCGCTTCCCCTACACCCTCGACCTGCCGCCTGAAGCCTCCGGTTCCGTGTTCTCCTGCACCGCCTACTGGCAGAACCGCGACCTTCTGGGCAGGCCCAGTGGAATAGAGAGCGTGGTTATCGCGTGAAAGGTGCCAGGCGCCAAATTTGGGCAAGAACACCCCTGAACGCCGGGAATACATCATGAAGAACCTGATAGAGGACGCGGGCTAAAGCCGGAACCTGCGCGTTTCGGGCTAAAATGAAATTCTCCGTTGACAGAAAACCCGCAGACCTTTATAGTATATTCTATAAGGAGGGTTCTATGGTTGCAACCGCGGAAATGCAGGCCGAAACCTGCTATACCTACAAGGATTATCTCGAAACAGACGACGATTACCGGGCCGAGATAGTCGACGGTCATCTCTACGTCATGAGCCCGCCCACCAGATACCATCAGGGGATTGGCAGGAATTTACTGGTAAAAATCGCCCTTTTTCTGGAAGGAAAACCGGGTAAGGTCTATGCCGCCCCCTTCGGGGTCAGGCCTTTCCCGAGAAACGATTTGAGGGACGACATCTACTTTGAGCCCGATATTACCGTGGTCTGCGATCCCTCGAAGCTGGATGACCGGGGCTGTAACGGCGCGCCGGACATGATCGCCGAGATCCTCTCTCCTTCAAACGCCCAATACGATATGCTGATAAAGTTCAGGAAGTATTTGCAGGCCGGGGTACGGGAATACTGGATCATCGACCCGGAAGCAAAAACCGTCCATATCTGCGTCCTGGAGGACGGCGAGTACCGGGTTTCCATATACGGCGAAACCCAAACCGCTCCGGTTTCGGTATTGCCGGGCTGCTTTATTGCGTTAAAAGATATTTTTAACGATTAAAACCTTGTTCTAAACCATCGGGTTTATCGTTCGATGACCAGCCCGAAACACCGGCGGTACTCCGTAGGGGTCATGCCGGTGTGTTCCTTGAATTGCCGGTTGAAAAACGAAACCGAATTGAAACCAGCCTCATAGCAGATGTCGTCCACATACATCCTGCTTTGCTGGAGCAACTTTTTGGCGGTGTTGATTCTGACCGACTGGATATAGCCGCTTAAGGTCATGCCTGTTTTCTTTTTAAAATTCCTGCAAAACCGCTGAACCGTCATGCCGGATCGAAGGGCTAAACCGTTAAGGCTGTGGGTTTCTGTATAGTTATTGAAAACATAATTAATTATCTCATCCATTTTATCACTACTCTTCTCTCCGGTCTGGTCTCCGTTTTTTGCCGGAACCTCCGGACAAAAAGAGCACAGCCGTGCGCCGCTGTCATGTGAAGCGGCAAAGAAGGTTTCCAGCAGGCACATCCACCGGAAAACGCCGGACGCTTCCTGGGCTCTTTCCAGCCCCCGGATAATTTCCGTCGAGACCTTTCCGGAAAACCGAAGGGCCGGGGATGTTTTTTTGACAAGGGCTGTGAGAAAAGCGAACTCGGGCCGGCCCTCGCAGCTGTTCAGGACAAACGGAGGAATTTGGATTATCCAGCCGTCAAAATTACCGTTGCTCACAATGGCGTGGGCCGTCTTTGGAGCAATAAAAAAAGCGGCGGGATGTTTAAAGGAATGGATAAATTCTCCTATGCGAATTTCGCCGGACCCCTGCCTACAGACAGTCAATTCATATTCTGCATGGTC
Organism: Spirochaetaceae bacterium; assembly: GCA_031277165.1. Classification (GTDB taxonomy): domain Bacteria; phylum Spirochaetota; class Spirochaetia; order Treponematales; family Breznakiellaceae; genus JAISLT01. The sequence continues at coordinate 609 of JAISLT010000107.1, read as the reverse complement.
GTGCCAGTTATAATGGATTTTTCTATCCATGGTTGCCTGAAAGCAAAATGAATACCCCGGACTGGGATATACGATTTCCCTGCTTGCCTCCATGATTTCATTATAGTACAACCCGTAAAATGTACAACCCATAAAATCGTTCAAACTTTTCTACAAATTATGATAAAATAATACCATCACGGATGCACAGATGTGTTAAACTAAATGTATATTGTATTTCTGAGCTTTTTTTAGATGCTAAATTTTGGAAAAAGTTCGACTTACAAAATTTACCAGGAGGAAGAAAATGAAAACTACAAAAACAGTTCTCTGTATCGCCGTGGTCCTGCTTGTATGCGCCGCCCAGTCGTTTTCGAGAGGAACTTCCCAGGACAAAGCGGGAGTCGGGGGCTCGAAAGAGTTGAATCTTGTATACAGCGGGACCCCCCAGCCCGCGGAAAAAGAATACCTCATCGATGTGTTCGTCAAAAAATTTGAGGCCCAGCACGGGGTCAAGGTGAATGTGGAATTTATTACCCAGGCCGATACGATACGGAAGATCGAAAGCGAGCAGGATACCAAAAACATTGTCAGCGACATAGTCTACGCCGACACCGCCAACATGGCCCC
>JAISLT010000079.1 GCA_031277165.1 Spirochaetaceae bacterium | reverse complement strand
CTCCCCAAAGCGTCATACCGGTATTCAAGGCCATTATTTTACAACATTCCCATCCGAGTTATATATAGATATTTTTGATTTTACGCAAAAGATAGTTGCCATTAGGTCAAGCATTACCCCGGACATTACTTTGCAGGCTGCCATTGCCAGTGCAGGCACCGAACTGGAAAACGCCCTTACGCTTGCCGTTCCATCTTCATGGGCACAGAATGGAACAACAAAGAAAATCGGAGTATATGTTATATCGCTACAGGGCATAGCTGTTCCCAGTTCTTCCCATGACTTGGCCTACATAAGAGGCAGTATGTTTGTAGGAAAAAGCTCCTTTGTAGAAAATTCTCAAAATTGGGTTCCAAATGCAATGTCCCAAAACAACAGTTTGCTTGACAAACTTTTTTACTGGATATACTAACGGAATTATCCAGAAATCAAAAAATCCACAAGTGCAGCAGGCTGCTATGCCCCCAGGGTAAGGGCTTTTCTGGCGGCAGCGCCGCTTGAAATATCGTCGATCATTTTTATCTCTTCCTGCAGTACCGCCCTCCGGTATTCCCTTTGGCGGCGTTCCTTTAGTTTATCGATTATCTTCCGGTCCCGGGAAGCTTCCATATATACGTTTCTTGCCTCTTCTACCGCCAGTTCCGCCTTGGCGGCGGCTTGTAAAAGGGCGTCCCGGGTTTGGTCCAGCCTAAGTATATAGAGGTCGTAACTTCGTATTTCTTCTATTCCATGTTCCTTTGCAAAACGGTTCCCCGTGGCCCGGGATTTTTCTTCTGCGGTTTTTCTTATCCGCAGTTCCAGGGCCGAAAGGGCTCCCACCGCCTTACCCAGTTCAACTTCCGTTTCCTGTTCCCGGTTCAAGCGAAGTTTAAGGATCTTTTCTAGTTCAAAGTTAAAGCGTTTCAAGGGCCGCCGCTCCGGTCTTTTCGGTGGTCTCCGGTTCTGCCTGTTCCGGTTCTTTGGAAAGCTCCTGTTCTTCGGATGTCTCCGGGTTTTTTTTGTCATCCTCCTCGTCTATCTCCGCCGCGTCCGCATCCACCGCGTCTTCGTAGGAATCGTCGGCCAGTATGGACAGAGTCCCCTTCTGCCAGGCCTGCATTTCTTCCATGGGAATTTCCATTCCGGCAATTTCCCCCATCACTTGAAGGGTTTCCACAATCGAAGATTTCTCTTCCACCCCCTGGATCAAAAAAGAATCAATGGCTGCTTTTTTGGCTATGGCTTCGTCAATGGCAGGGTTCGTTCCCTGGTGATAGGCCCCCACATTAATAAGGTCCTCCGCTTCGTTGTACACCGCCATAAGCCGCCGGATATAACCGGCGGCCCTTTGGGTAACGGGGCCGGTAACCGCCGGGGCAAGCCTGGATATACTCCCCAGCACATCCACCGCCGGATAATGAAAGGCCTCTGCCAAGCGCCGGGAAAGGACAATGTGACCATCCAGTATGCCCCGGACCGTATCGGAAACCGGTTCGTCCATATCATCCCCATCCACCAGGATCGTATAAAACCCCGTGATCGTCCCCTTATCGGAGGTACCGCAGCGTTCCAAAAGTTTTGGCATGGAATCAAATACGCTGGGGGTATACCCCCTGGTAGCGGGGGGTTCTCCGGTGGCCAGGCCTATTTCCCGCTGGGCCCTGGCGAAGCGGGTTATGGAATCAAAAAGGAGCATCACGTCCAGGCCCTGATCGCGAAAATACTCCGCCACCGCCGTAGCGGTATAGGCGCCCCTAAGCCGGGCCAGGGGGGGTGAATTGGAGGGAGAAACCACCAGCACGGTCTTGGCCAATCCCTCCGGTCCCAGATCCTTGGCAATAAAATCGTTTACCTCCCGGCCCCGTTCCCCAATTAATGCGACCACGTTTACATCGGCGTTGGTGTTCCGGGCCACCATTCCCAGCAGGGTGGATTTACCAACCCCGGAGCCGGCAAAAATACCAAGCCGCTGGCCCCGTCCCACAGAAAGAAGTCCGTCTATGGCCCTTACTCCGGTGACAATACGCTGGGTTACCCGCCGGCGTTTAAGGGGTTCCGGCGGCAGGGCTGTGGCGGAATAATGGATCCGGGAGGCAATTTCCCCCTTGTCGTCCAGGGGGCGGCCCATGCAGTCCAGCACCCGGCCAAGAAGTTTTTTTGATACGGGAATTTTAAGCCGCATGCCGGAGGCAATAACCCGGCTGCCAATTTCAATGCCTTCAATGTCACCGTAGGCCATAAGCTGGATTATGTCTTCCCTAAGGCCCACCACTTCGGCCTGAACTATGCCGCTTCCCTTGGGAACCTCAATGCGGCACAGCTCTCCAATAATTGCCTGGGGGCCCCGGCTTTCAATTAAGAGTCCCTGGACCTTAACCACATGGCCCACGCATTTTATGGGATCCACCTGTTCCGTGGTTTCCAGGTATTTGTCAAAAAGTAAGGTCGAAATCACCCTAGGCCCCTTGCAGCGAACCGGTCTTTGCCCGGCCCTTAATGGGGGCAATTTCCAGTATCTTCTGTTCCAGTTCCGAAAGCTGGCTGGAAATGCGGGCGTCAATTTCGCCAAAATCCGTCTCGATTATGCAGCCCCCCGGATCAACCGTGGTGTCTTCGACTATCTGCACCGACTTAGACCCTTCCACCATGTTAATAAAATTCTTTTTATGTTCCGTGGCAAGCTTTAGATCCACCATGTTTACCCTGATAATAATGTTGCCCCGGCCCTTTACCTTCCGCAGGGCTTCTATGACATTGGAAATCACCACGTTGCGCTGGTTTTCGGAAATTATCTTAATTACCTTGCGGGAAATAAGCAGTACCAGATCGATGATCTGCCGTTCCGTTTCCGCCAGAATCTCCGCCCGTTTTTCCTGGGCCCGCTCCAGGATCGTCTGGGTTCGCTCAACCAGCCGGGCCACTTCGTCCTTGCCTTCGGTAAAGCCCGCCTCCCGGCCTGCCATGCGGCCCTCTTCCTCCGCCGCCCGCCGTTCTGTTTCAAAGGCCGCCTGGGAATCGGCCTCTATCTGTGCAGCCCTTTCCCGGGCTTCGGCAATAATTTTTTCGGCCTCGTCTTCCGCTTCCCGCTTTAACGACTGGGCCTGATCGGTTTTGCGTTTTACTTCGTTAAACGCGGTCTGCTCCGCCTCTTTAATAATTCCGTCGGCCTCTATCTTGGCGGATCGGATCAGGGCCTCTTTTTCCTGCTCCCATTGGACTTTAAAGGTTTCCGCCTCCCGCCGCAGATCGTCCGCGGTGGGGCCGGAATATTCTTCCGCGGCCTCTTCAATTTCTTCCACCGCATCTTCCACCGGCGACAGGTGTTCCATGCCGGGAAAGGCGCTGGGAGGATCAAGAAATATCTTACTTTCCACCACGGTAATTTCGCCGGGCCGGAAAACTGCCTTTGCCATATAACAAACCCCTTAATCTTTTCCTGGCTGTCCGCTGTGTTTTAGCGCAATTGCATAGAAATCCACAGGGGTGAATTTTTATACCACCAGTTCATCTTCCCCGGACCGGGCCACAACTATTTCCCCGGTATCTTCCAGGTGGCGGATTATGGACACGATCTTCTGCTGGGCCTCTTCCACATCCTTTAACCGTATGGGGCCCATGTATTCCATATCTTCCTTCAGCATCCCCGCGGCCCGCTTGCTCATGTTCCGGAATATCTTATCTTGGACTTCCGTGTCCACCGACTTAAGGGCCTTGGCCAGTTCCTGGGAATCCACCTCCCGCATAACCTTCTGGATGGCCCTGTCGTCAAGCATAACAATATCTTCAAAGACAAACATCCGTTTTTTGATCTCCTCGGCCAGTTCAGGATCTTCGTCTTCCAGGGCTTCTATAATCTGTTTTTCCGAGGACCGGTCAACCAGGTTAAGGATCTCCACAATGCTTTCCACCCCCCCCGCGGCGGTATAGTCTTCGCTGGACAGGGTGGAAAGCTTTTTCTCCAGCACCCGTTCTACCTCGCGGAGCACTTCTGGACTGGTCCGGTCCATGGTGGCAATGCGCCGGGCCACATCACTTTGCACTTCGTGGGGAAGGTTTTGAAGTATTATCGAAGCCTTGTTCGGTTCCAGGTACGCCAGAATAAGGGCTATGGTCTGGGGATGTTCCTGCTGGATAAAGTTAAGCAGATGGGCCGGATCGGTACGCCGGATAAAGTCAAAGGGCCGCACCTGGAGGCTCGAGGTAAGCCGGTTGATGATGTCGATGGCCTTTTGGCTTCCCAGGGATTTTTCCAGCAGTTCGCGGGCATAGTCGATGCCGCCGGTGGTAATAAACTGGTTCGCCATCATAAGTTCCTGGAACTCCATCAGGATGGCGTCCTTCTGCTCCGGCTCTATCGTTTCAAGCCGGGCAATCTCGAAGGTAAGGGTTTCGATCTCATCTTCCCGCAGGTATTTAAAGATCTCCGCGGAAATTTCCGACCCTATGCTGACGAGGAATATGGCGGCCTTCTGCCGGCCGGTAAATTCTTTGTTTCCCTTTTTTTTAGAGCCGGAGGAACCGGAACTGGTACTTGTAGCTTGGGCCATATTCTAGTCCTCCAGTAACCAGGTCCTAATAAGCTGGGCCGCATCTTCCGGATGATCCTTGGCCATACTAATAACGTTTTCCTGCAGTTCCATCCGCTTCCGCTCTTCCACGGACATGGAAACTTCCACCCCCTCCTGTTCCGCCTCCAGCAGGGCCCTTTCCCGGGCCGCCTGCCGTTCCCGGGCCAGGGCTTCTTCGTCCGCCAGCCGTTTCCGCTCAATAGCCTTGGATACCAGCCTAAAGGCCACAAAGGCAATAAGCAGCACCGCAAGACCCACCAGGAAAAAGAACACGGTCCTTTGGATATTCTGCTGCCTAAAATAAGCGGCGTCTTCGTCGGCAAACTGCTTGGTCCGGTCAAAGGGGATGTTCCGGACCGTGACCGAATCCCCCCGGGCGGCGTTAAAACCAACGGCATCCTGCACCAATTGCTGGGTATCCTTTAGTATCGCCGGATCCACCGGCACATATTCCCGTTCAATAGAATTGTTCGGAAGTATCACCAGTTTTCCCTTTTCATCGTACTTGGACTTCCAAACGCCGTCAATATTTACCGACACCGTCACCCGGTCTATCCGGGGTTTCCGTTCCTCTTCGGTTATTTCGCTGCCCACGGAATAGTTTACCTGATCCACATCCTGGGTTACCTTACCCTGGATATTGGACATGTCCCTCATCGCGGGCATTACATTGGGTTCTATCCCCCCGGGACCTTCGGGATTAAACCCCGTACCTTCAAAATTTGTTTTATAGGTGGATTCGGAAAGTTTAATCGAGTCTACAATTTCGGAATCGTCATAGGCAAGCCCCGGGGTTCTGGGCTTAAGCACCGTGGGAAGATTCTCCGTCCTGCTAATCGACTTCTTTGACATATCCATGTCAAATTTAATATTCAGGTCCCGGACCCGGTCCAGGGAAAAGGTCTGTTGAAGACTGGAAAGAACAAGGGCCCGGTATTTGGTTTCCATTTGAAGGATGTACTTCTGCTGCCGTTCTATCAGGGACTGATCATCCCATTCCGCCATGCCCTCAAAGTCATTAAGTATCAGTCCCTCCTGATCGGTGATGGCGATATTCTCGTCCGTAAGCCCCTCCACGGCGTACTTTAGCAGCTTCTGGATGCCTTCGATTTTTTTCCGGTTCTGCCTAATGTCGCTCCCCGGGGTGGGGACAATAATAACGCTGGCGGTGGCGGGGTTTTGATCCGTCAGAAAAAGGGCATCCTTTGGTATGACGATCGATACGTTGGCGTCGTCCACCCCATCCAGGGCCTTAATATGTTCCCGGACCATCTGGGTCTGGGACCGGAGAAAATTGACATTCCGGTCAAAGTCCGTTATGGTCCACCGTTCCCGGTCAAAGATGTCCCAGGGATCTATCCCCGTGGGGATCAGATCTTCCCGGATCAGCATACCCCGCAGCTTCCGGGCCGCGGCCGCATCGCTGACCATGATCGTTCCGTCGGCCCCCAGGGTGGTCCTGTACCCTTCCTCGTTAATCCGGGTAATAATCCGGTCCCGGACATCTTCGTCCGCGATGGGAGCGTCGATCACCGGCACCAGGCTGGGGGCCGAAGAGACCGACACCAGGGCAATAATACCGATAATAAGAACCACCCCAATGCCGGCAAGCACCAGTTTCTGCACCAGGCTCCACTTTCCCCAGAGACTTTTAACCTGTTCGAGTAATTTTTGAAAGAAATCCATTGTCCCCCCCCTGCTTCGTCAATTATCTTGTGTTGATAACGTCCTTCCAGGCCTGAACGATACGGTTCAGGACGGTCCTGGTAATATTTAGCGCCATATTCGCCCGCGCTTCGGCATCCGTAATTTCATGGACATCCACCGATTCGGGATCCAGGATGGCCTGCTGTTGAATATATTCAGCCCGGAGCTGGTAACCGCTTACCTTGTCCAGGGCCTTAAGCATGGTTTCAGAAAAAAGGCCGTCCCGCAGGGCCCCTTCGGATCCTATCTTATCCCCCAGTCCTGCAATCCCCCCGCCGGAACCGTTGTAGAATTCCTCGTTCAGTACCTTGGGTCTAAAATCGGGAAGCGAAGAGGGCACCCGCGGCATGGGTACGGGACTAAAGTACTGTGGTTTAATGGTCATTATCTGCCTCCTATTTCAAGGGCCCGTTGAAACATCGATTTGTACCCCTCCACAACCTGGGCGTTGGCTTCGTAGGCCCGGTTGGCTTCGATCAAATCCACCATTTCCGTCACAATATCTACATTGGGAAAGAGTACGTATCCCTCATCGGGCCCTTCCTTAATTGCATGGGGATGGGTGGGATCGTAAACCTTCCGCAGTTCCGTGGCGTAGTCTTTTTCTAATCCCGTCACCCGGACCCCCTGGCCCGGCCCATTGTCCAGCATCTGGGGCAAAAACGGCGAACGCCAATAGGGCTGCTCCACCCGGGGCTTCATAAGAACCCGGGTCCTTCTAAAGGCCCCCCCCTCATTGGTCTGGGTGGTGTTTATGTTTGCCATATTATTGGCAATAACGTCCGCCCTGGCCCGCTGGGCGCTCATCCCCGTAGAAGCAATATTAATCGATGAAAAAAGTCCCATACCTATGCCCTCAATACCAGACTCACCTGGCCGTATTCAAAGGCCGCCGCATGGGCATAAAGGGTGTATTGCATCTGGTTCTTTAAGATTTTGTTGAATTCCTCTTCCGGATCTACGTTGTTCCCGTTGTTGTTGTAGGAACTTAGGTAATCCAGCACCCGCCGGGGCTGTACATTCCGGTAATCCAACTGGGTCCAATTGCTTACATGCCGGGGATTGGTCCGGGCCATTTGGAATGTGGGCCTGTAGTTTTCCGAAAGAACGGCCTTCTTCAGTTCCGATTCAAAATTAACCTCGGTCCGCTTCCAGTTGGGCACCCCCGCGTTGCTTAGATTGTCGGCATACACCGAATGCCGCAGGGCCCCCACGTCCATACCGCGGTTAAGTAAATCCAGGGTTCGCGAAAAATTACTCATCCGTATACCTCTTCTTTTACCATCGGCTTTTTCCGCCCCATCCTTTATAAAATATACCGGCCCAGATCCTGGTCCATGGCCAGATTAGAAAGCTTTTCGTTCACATACTCTTCGGTAATAACAACCTTGGCGGGGGCTATGTCCGGCGCCTCAAAGGACAGTTCTTCCAAGAGGGTTTCCATAATTGTATGGAGCCGCCGGGCGCCGATATTCTCCAGCCTGGTATTCACCTCCGCCGCCAGCGTGGCCAGGCGCTGAACCGCCTCTTCGGTAAATTCTATGTCCACCTTTTCCGTGGAAAGCAAATCCCGGTACTGCTTGGTTAGGGCATTCTTTGGTTCCCGGAGGATCCGCAGAAATTCATCCTTGCCCAGGGAGTCCAGCTCCACCCGCAGGGGAAAACGGCCCTGAAGTTCCGGAATTAGGTCCGAAGGCTTGCTGACATTAAAGGCTCCGGCGGCAATAAACAGAATGTGGCTGGTGTCCACCGCGCCCCATTTGGTGTTGACCGTGGCCCCCTCCACAATGGGAAGGATGTCCCGCTGCACCCCCTCCCGGGAAACATCGGGGCCGCCCCCCCGGTCCCCCCGGACGGCTATTTTGTCTATCTCGTCGATAAAAACTATCCCCGTCTCTTCCACCCGCTTTCGGGCCTCGTCGCTTACCCGGTCCCGGTCTATAAGCTTTTCCGCTTCCTCGGCGATAAGGATCTCCCGGGCCCGCTTAACCGTCACAAGTTTTTTCTTCTTATTCCCCCCAAAAAAACCGGCAATCCCCGACAGGCTCGACTCCAGATCTTCAAAGCTCCCCCCCATCATTTCAATCGAAGGAAACTGGGGGTTTTGGTTCACGGTAATTTCCACGGTTCCCTCTTCCAGCTTTCCCTCCCGCAGCCAGGCCCGGAATTTTTCCCTGGTATGATCGGACCGTTCCTTTGCCTTTTCTTTTTCTTTTTCATCTTCGGTCTCTTCTTCCAGGGGTTCCGGCAGAGCCCCCTGTTCCTCCGTTTCCGGCCCGGTATCCCCGGAATGCCGTATCAGGGGAATGCCCACCTGTATGGCGGTACCCATAATTCCCGGACCGCTGTCGTTATTAAAGGAAAAGGAACCCACGGGCCGGATCATCGGGCCCTCTTCCTTCTTTTTATCTTTAGGTTTTTTTCCGGTCCGGGGCACCAGAAGGTCCAGCAGGGCCTCTTCCGCCCGTTTTTCCGCATCCGCATTCACCGATTGCTGCATCTCCTGTTTTACCATCTGGACCCCCGCGGCCATAAGATCCCGGATCATCGATTCCACGTCCCGGCCCACATAGCCTACTTCGGTGTATTTGGTGGCCTCCACCTTAATAAAGGGAGAATTGGCAAGCCGCGCCAGCCGGCGGGCAATTTCGGTCTTTCCCACCCCGGTGGGTCCTATCATCAGGATATTTTTGGGGGCAATATCCTCCCGAATTTCCGGGTCCAGCTTGATCCGCCTAATCCGGTTCCGCAGGGCCACGGCCACCGCCCGTTTTGCCTTTTTTTGACCCACGATGTATTTGTCCAGTTCCGCCACAATTTCTCTGGGGCTTAGGCGGTCAAGGTTCTTTTCTTCCATTATTCTTTTAATTCCTCCAGTGTAATCTGGCTGTTGGTATAGATGCAGATATTTCCCGCAATTTCAAGGCTTCGTTTGGCAATTTCCGCAGCGGAAAGGCTGCTCCCGTCTAAATACGCCAGGGCCGCCGCATAGGCATAATTGCCCCCGGATCCTATGGCCAGAACATCTTCGGCGGGTTCGATCACATCGCCGGTCCCCGAGATAAGCAGGGTTTTTTGGCGGTCCGCCGCCAGCAGCATCGCCTCGAGGCGGCGCAGGGCCCTGTCGGTCCGCCAGTCCTTGGCCAGCTCCACCGCCGACCGGGCCAGGTCCCCGGAATATTCCTTAAGTTTGCTTTCAAAGCGGTCAAAGAGGGTAAAGGCGTCGGCGGTGGCCCCCGCAAAGCCACACAGCACCTTGTTATCCCAAAGCCGCCTAACCTTGCGGGCGTTGTTTTTTACCACCGTTTCCCCCAGGGTTACCTGCCCGTCCCCGGCCATGGCTACTTCACCGTTCCTGCGCACCGCCAATACGGTGGTGGACCTGAACCGTACTTTATCTTCCACTGGATTCTCCTTCCATTTTTTGCGCATGGGGATGGGCCTTTGTATACACCTGCCTAAGCCGTTCCATATCCACATGGGCATACCGGGCGGTGGTAGAAATGCTGGCATGGCCAAGAAGTTCCTGTACCAGCCGGACATCGCAGCCCGAGTTTACCAGGTGGGTGGCAAAACTATGCCGCAGTGCATGGGGATGAACATGCTTGCCCAGCCCCGAACGGTCCCCGTACCTGCCGATGATCCACCGGACCCCGGGCACGGAAATGCCCTCTCCCCGGCGGTTCACAAAAATCCTGTCCGTGGGCTTTTCCGCCCTAATCCGGGCAGCCCTAAGGGGAAGGTATTCTTCCAAGGCCCGGGCGGCCTCTTCGGAAAAGAACACATACCGTTCCTTGTTTCCCTTTCCCATTACCCGGGCCCCGCCGGGATCCAGTTTTTCCATGGAAAGGGATACCAATTCCGATATCCGCAGCCCCGCGGAATACATCACCAGAATCAGCGCCCTGTCCCGGGCCGGCCATAGGATGCCCTCCTTGCCGGGAAGTTCCGCAAAGGAGGCCATTTCTCCCTCCCACAGAAAAACCGGCAGGGTTCTAGGGGTCCGCAGATTCCGGATTCCCCCGGCGGGATCGTCCCTCCGTTTTCCCGTCCGGACAAGCCAGCGGTAAAAACCCCGGATAGAGGAAAGGGCCCTGTTCACGCTTACCGGGGCAATTCCCTCGGCGGCAAGGTCCGCGATAAAATTCTGCACTTCCCCGGCTATGGCGTCCTCGGCCTTTATGGTGTGATTATCGCAGTATGCGGCAAAATGAAACAGATCCTTCCCATAGGCCGCCAGGGTACGTTCCGACATTCCCCGGACAGCCCTAAGGTAGCGAAGGTATTCTTCCATGGGCCTATGCTGCTCAGGCCCGTTCATGGCGGCGTTCACGCTTCGCGGCCCCCTTCTTCGTCATCGCTATGAAGGTAATCGCACTGGGGATTAATACAACCCTTGTGGGACCCGTTCTTTTTGTCGTACTTTTCCACCAAAAACCAGCCGCACCTGGGGCAGCTTTGACTGGGCAGGGGTTTAAAGTGGCTGATAAAATCGCAGTCCGGGTAATTGGCGCAGCCGTAAAATTCCTTGCCCCGGCCTTTGGTCTTACGGGCCACAATGTCCCCGCCGCATTTAGGACAAACCGCCAGGGGTATGGAACGGGTATTTTTGCATTCAGGAAAGCCCGAGCAGGCCAAAAAAAATCCGAACCGGCCCAGTTTTTTTATCATGGGTTTGCCGCACTTTTCGCAGATCAAATCGGTTTTTTCGTCCAGGGTTCCCTTGTAGGATTCCAGGGTTTTTCCCACCTCGTCCACCCGGTCTTTAAAGGGATTGTAAAATTCCTTGATCATGTCGGGCCAGCGTATGCGGTTTTCTTCCACCGCATCAAGTTTGGTTTCCATGGAGGCGGTAAATGCCGCATCCACCACATGGGGAAAATATTCGCAGAGCATGTCGCTGATCATCTTTCCCAGCAGGGTGGGTACCAGTTGTTTGTTTGATCTGGTTACATAGTACCGGTCCAGCAGCACCGATATGGTTGGGGCATAGGTAGAAGGCCGGCCTATGCCCTTTTCTTCCAGGGTCTTTATAATGGAAGCATCCGTATACCGGGGGGGACCCTGGGTAAAGTGCTGTTCGGGGTAGAATTTTTCCACCGTGAGCGCGTCGGATTTTTTAAGCGGCGGAATGGGACTGCCCTTTTCTTCTTTAGAAGCCAGCAGTTTCATTACCTGATAAAAACCCTTCTCCACAATCTTGGTTCCGGCGATCCGGAAGATCCCCTCTCCCCCTCCGTCTGCTTCGGGGATCGCCGCGGAAATATCGATGCTTACTGTTTTGGTCCTGGCATTCTTCATCTGGCAGGCGGTAAACCGTTCCCAGATAAGCGTATACAGCCGCAGCTGATCCCGGTTTAGGGTATCCTTTACCGAATCCGGGGTATACTCCACATAGGTGGGCCTAATTGCTTCGTGGGCGTCCTGGGCTTTCTTTCCCACCGAATATTCCACCGCCGCCGGGGGCAGATCCCCGGGGTAGTTTTTTTCTATCCAGCTTCGGACCTCCGCCAGGGCCAGTTGGGAAATGCGGACCGAATCGGTACGCATATAGGTGATCAGACCCACCCGGCCCTGCCCAATATCAACCCCCTCGTAAAGCTGCTGGGCTATCTGCATGGTCTTTTTGCTGGTAAAGCCCAGCCTGTTGGCCGCCGTCTGCTGGAGCTGGGAAGTAGTAAAGGGAGGTTTGGGTTTTACGGTCTTTTCTGTTTCCCGTATATCCGCCACGGTACAGGGGGAATTTTTGAGTATCCCCATAAGCCGCCGGACCTCTTCTTCGCTCTTTAGTTCCGGTTTTTTGCCCTGCCAGAAAACAAGCTGGGCGGTAAACTGGCGGCCCTCTCCCTTTCCTGTCTTAAAATCCGCCTCCACGGTCCAGTACTCTTCCGGGGTAAAAGATTCCACTTCCTTTTCCCGGTCGCAGATAAGCCGCAGGGCCACGGACTGGACCCTGCCGGCGGAAAGGCCGTTCTTTACTTTTTTCCAAAGCAGGGGGGAAAGGTTATACCCCACCAGCCGGTCTAAAACCCGCCGGGCCTTCTGGGCGTTTACCTTGGATTCGTCTATGCCCGAGGGCTTACCCACGGCATCTTTAATCGCCTGGGGGGTGATCTCGTTAAAACTGATCCGCTTAATAGGAACCTTTTCTGTCTTTGCGGTGATGGCGTTTCGCAGATGCCAGGCTATGGCCTCTCCTTCCCGGTCATTATCGCTGGCCAGAAGAACCTCCCCGGCTTTTTTTGCGTCCCCCTGAAGTTCCTTAAGCAGCTTGGCCCTTCCCCGGACGGTAATATACTCGGGTTCAAATTCATGGTCCACATCAATGGCAAGCCGGGATTTTGGCAGATCGATCAAATGCCCCATGGAGGCCTTAACGCTGTACTGGGGGCCCAGGTATTTTTCGATGGTCTTTGCCTTGGCGGGAGATTCCACAATAACCAGTATTTTTTTCTCCGGTTTTGGATCTTTCTTTTTTTTGGTCCGGATTTTAGCCGCTTCGTCTTTCTTTGTACTCATACAATCCCTTTATACCCCAAGTTCCTGCCGCAGAGACTCCGCCAGGGCGGCGCCGCAGGGCAGGCCGGTTCCGCCGCTTTCTACCCTGCTGCCGCCGTTCCGTTCAACCGCGGCCCCATCAATGCCCCACTCGGCCAAAACCTCGGCGGCCCGGGAAATAACCCGGCACCCGTCACGGGCAAGCCGCCTGGTTCCCTCCCCCAGGGGAGAGGCGGTTCCGGCGGAGGCCACGAACAGATCCCGCCCCTGTTCCAGGGCAAAGCGGGCCGTGTGCAGGGCCCCGGAAGAAGCGGGGGCTTCCACAATTACCGTTCCCCGGGCAATCCCCGAAATAATCCGGTTCCGCTGGGGAAAGTGCCATTTTCGGGGGCCCGTTCCGCAGGGGTATTCGCTTATCAGGGATCCCCCCGCTTCCAGTATGCGCCGGGCAAGTCCCCGGTTTGAAGCGGGATACACCTCATCCACGGAGGACCCCAGCACCGCCGCGGTACAGCCCCCCGCTTCCAGGCAGCCCCGGTGGGCCAGGGCGTCTATGCCCAGGGCAAGGCCCGAAATAACCGGTATTCCATACCGGGCAAATTCCCGGCCCAATTCCAGGGCCTGCCGTGAAGCGGCGGCGCTGGGTTTCCGGGTTCCCACCAGGGCAATGGCGGGAACCGCGGGATCCGGAAGTTTTCCCCGGTAATAAAGCAGCGCCGGCGGATCGTAGATCTCCCCCAGCAGGGGCGGATACGCGGAGGAATCCCTCACCGCCCGGAATATGCCCCGGAGTCCTTCCAGGGCGTCCTTTCCCGGGGGATAAAATCCCCTACCTGTACCACTCATCCATTACCTGCTGCCGGTTGCTTTCTGCCTGGGAGCGGATATTTGTATCCTTGGTAAGCTCCAGGATCCTATCGTACATATCTACCGCCCCCTGATAATCCTCGGTCATGTACCGGGCCGCGGCCAGGACAAACATCGCATCGGTATCGCCCTTGTGGATATCCAGAAACCGTTCCAGATAGGGAACCGCCTCTGCGGGCCGGCCAAATTCAAACACGTACAGAACCGAAAGGCCGTATAAAGCTTTGCCATAGCGTTCGTCTATGTCAATGGCCTGCAGGTAGGCCTGTTCCGCCATGCGAAAATGCTGTTCCTGCTCCGCCGGAGAAAAATACTCGCCTTTAGCCAGGGTTCCCGCGGATATGCCAATAAGATAATGCACCGTTTCGTCCTCGGGATAATAGTAGGCAGCCCGTTCCAGCGCTTCCAGGGCTTCCCCGTGGAGTTTTTTGTCCACCAGCCGGGAGCCCAGAATTTTCCAGTATATTCCGGTCTGCTGCGAATCCTTAAGATGTTCTTCGATCTTAGTTTCGTACAAAGCGATGGCTTTGCGCAAATCTTCTATGGTTTGAGGAGGGGCCCCCCGGGGGCTTAGGGCGGCTATTTGAGCGGCCAAAGAGTTGCGGGCGGCTATCTTTTTGTACACAAAGACCCCCCCCAGGGCGGCAGCCAGAACAATAAGAATGATAACCGATCCGGTTATCCGTTTTTTAGCCATGGTACACCCCCAATGTGGGCAGGTATTTCCGGTGGCTTTCCCTAAGCAGGGAAACATCCACATGGGTATAGATCTGGGTGGTGGCGGGGCTCGCGTGCCCCAACAGTTCCTGGACCTGCCGCAGATCCGCCCCCCCCGCTAAAAGCTCCGTGGCAAAACTGTGCCTAAGGGTATGGAGCTTGGAACTGGTGCCGGTCAGCAGGGCCAGCAGGGCATAGTTTTTCCACATCCCCTTCCGGGAAAGCCGCCTGCCCCGGCGGCTTAAAAAGAACGCCCCGGTCTGCCGCGGTCCCGCCAGCCGGGGACGGACCGTGTCCAGGTAGCGCTTTAGCCAAAGCGCCGCCTCGTCTCCAAAGATCGCCATCCGTTCTTTATTTCCCTTCCCCTTAAGGCGCAGCATCCTCTCGTTAAAAAAAACGTCCTTCAAATTTAAATGGACCGCCTCGGAAACCCGCAGCCCCGCGGAATAGATAAGCTCAAAGATCGCCCGGTTCCGTATGCCCAGGGGCTTACCGGCATCCGCCGCTTCCAGCAGGGCCTCTATCTTTTGCCGGGAAAGAACCGCCGGCAGCTTAAAGGAACGCCGGGGCATTTCCAGTACCGCCGCGGGGTTATCCTCCCGCAGGCCCAGACCGGCCAGGTAGCGGAAGAAAGACCGCAGGGCCGATACCGCCTTGGCGGCGGACCGGGGGCTGATCTTCTTCCGCCGTTCCTCCAGGTACCGGGTAAGGACGGTGGTGTCCGCGGCCCTAAGGGCTTCTTCGGGAAAAGCCGCCGAAATCCGGGTAATCCACGAAAGAAAACCGCGAATTTCCCCTTCATAGGTTTCTGCCGTCAGAACCGAGCGGCGTTCCAGGGCGATCAGATGGGTCCGGAAACCCGAAAGAAGATCCCTCATAACCCGGCGCTTTGCCCCTGTTCCAGGATTTTTTCCGGTTTTTCCGTCTCCAGGGGAAAGCGCATTACCGTGGGAACATCCAGATCTTCCTGCCGGTAATTCCTAAGGGCAAGGTATTCCATCCTGTTCCGGGAAGAACGGTTTGTAAAGGAATTCCATTCCTCAAAACCCACCACGTCCTTTTCCCGTCCGGGGACGGGGGCCGCCCCCCCTTCCATGGAGATCGCCGGGCTTTGAAACCCCGTGGCAATCACCGTTACCTGCAGCTTGTCTCCCAATTCCTGGTTCAGCACGGCCCCGGCAATAATTTGAACATCCGGATCGGCCTTTTCGGTGATAATCTCCACCACGTCTTCCAGTTCCGTCAGGGCAAAACTTTCGCCCCCGGAAACATTTATCAAAAGCCGGCGGGCGCCCACGATGGTGGTATCTTCCAGCAGGGGATTTTCCACGGCCCGGATTGCCGCTTCCTGGGCCCGGTTTTCGCCCGATGCGGTTCCTATCCCCATTAGGGCGTCTCCCTGGCCGCACATGGTACTCTTTACATCCGCAAAGTCTATGTTAATAAGGCCGGTCTCTAAAATCAAATCCGAAATACCCTGTACCCCCTGGCGCAGTATTTCGTCCGCCTTGTGGAAGGCCTCTTTAATGGGGGTTCTTTTTTCTATCATAGAAAGAAGCTGTTGATTTTGAATAACGATCAGGGTGTCCACCGCATTCCGCATTTTAGCAATGCCTTCTTCGGCCAGGCGCATCTTGTAGCGGCCCTCGAAGCCAAAGGGTTTTGTCACAACCCCCACCGTTAGGGCGCCGCATTCCCGGGCTACCTGGGCAATTACCGGCGCCGCGCCGGTGCCGGTGCCGCCCCCCATGCCGGCGGTAACAAAGACCATGTCCGCCCCCTTAAGAACATTGGCAATCATGTCCCGGTCTTCCATGGCGGCGTTTTCCCCCACCTCGGGTCTGCCGCCGGCGCCCAACCCAGAGGTAAGCTTTGCCCCTATGGGAAGTTTTGTCTCTGCCTGGCTGCTGTTCAATGCTTGAAGATCCGTGTTGGCCACGATAAATTCAACCCCCTCAAGGCCGCATTCGATCATGCAGTTAACCGCATTGGAGCCGCCGCCGCCGGCGCCGATCACCTTTATTACGGTTGACCGCGGGCCCGAAGACCGTACATGTTCATTCAAAATCTGAATATTCATCATCCCCCCATCTATTTTCTACATTATTAGGAATCAAAAAAATTCCCGCTTTAACCACTCTGCCAGCCGGCCAAAAAGGGGCATGCCGCTCCGTTCGGGCCTTCCCTTGGTTCCGCTCCGTTCCATGCTGTTCTGTAGTTCCCGTTCACTCCCTTCGACTACCAGTCCCACCGCGGTTGAATATGCCGGGTTCCTGTATTCTTCCACCAGCCCCCCCATCGGCAGGGGAAACCCAAGCCGGGCGGGGAGTTTAAAAATTTCCGAAGCCAATTCGGCCGATCCGGGAAGCTGGGCCCCCCCGCCGGTAAGAACCACCCCGCCCCCCAGGGGACGGGAAAGGGCAAGCTTGTCAAGCTTTTCTTTTACCATAAAGAACAGCTCTTCCACCCGGGGCCGAATTACCCCCTCAATTCCGGAACGGGGAATGGAAAGGGGGGGCCTTCCGCCAACCCCGGGGACTATAATATCCTCGTCCCCCGCATAGGCCCCCTCCCAGCAGCTTCCTGCCTCGAGTTTAATCTTCTCCGCCGTTTCAAAGGGAATGTTTTTTATGATGGAAATGTCGCTGGTTACCTGCATTCCCCCGGCGGGTATGGTGGTGGTGGAATAGGGGGCTCCGTCGAAATAAACCAGCACATCCGTGGTGCCCCCTCCCATATCAATAAGGGCCACCCCCAGATCTTTTTCTTCTTTTGTCAGCACCGCCCTGCCTGCGGCCAGAGATTTAAGGACCAGGCCGTCTACCCGAAAGCCCGCCCGGTTAACGCACTTGACTAAATTCTGGGCCCCGGTGACGGAACAGGTGATAATATGAACCTCCGCTTCCAGCCGGACTCCGATCATATCCAGGGGGTCCCGAATCCCCTTTTGGTTATCCACTATATAAGTCTGGGGTATAAGTTCCAGCACCTGCCGGTCCATGGGGATCACCACCGCCCGGGCCGCCTCCAGAACCCTTAGTATATCCTCTTCTCCTATTTCCCTGGTCTCGCGGTTTTTCCCCGTAACCGCCACCACCCCCCGGGAATTGATCCCGTCGATGTGGCTGCCCCCAATCCCCGTCCAGGCGCTGTGGACTTCCCGGCCGCTCATCATTTCCGCGGCTTCAATGGCAGCCCCCACGGAACGGAGGGTGGCCTCGATATTAACCACCACCCCTTTACGCAGTCCCGTGGATGGACTGGTTCCCACGCCGGTTATTTCCAGGCCGCCGGATTCGTCCCGTTCTCCAATCACGGCGCATACCTTGGTCGTACCTATGTCCAGGCCGACAACTAAACCATCGTTAGCCAGAGTAGGCCTCCTTGATCCTGTATGAAGCGGTTCCGGTTCTAAAGTCTATCTCTTCTATGCTGCGGGACTGGGCGGAAAGGACATCGAGCATCAGCAGCATGTACCGCAGCGTTTCTTCGTTAATATCCTGGCTTACCCGCACCTTAACTCCCCCATGGATGGGGTACAAGGTCAGATCGTACCCGTCGTAATTCCGGCTGTTTATGCGGATCTCCGAAATTGCCGCCAGCAGTTCCGGCGCCTCCCTGGTTAGGGTTTCCAGCTTCATAAAAAGGGAGTTGTATATCCGGGGAAGCTTCATGCCCGGAAAGGCCCCCTCCAGCATAAGCCCGGAAATTACCGGCAGGGCCTCTTTTTCCCGGAACCCTTCCCGGCCCACGCTAAAGACCATACCGTCGCCGTCTATGAGGGCGGGAAATATCCGCTTTCCTTCGTCCACAAAGGCCATGGCCGCCGCCCGCCGGGGTTCCAGGACAAGCTCCACCCGGTTGGGAAAATGCCGCAGCACCCTGGCGGAACGGATCATCGGCAGGGCCAGCAGGGCCTGTTCCGCAGCGGGGGCATTTACCGTCATATACGACGAGTGGCTTCCAATTCCCGCCAGGGCCAGAACCGCCCCTTCGTCAATCCCGGGAATTCCCGACACCTCCACCTTGGAAAGGGGCATACAGGGACTAATGCCAAAGAGCCAGATAAGTTCCCCCAGTAGGATCACCACAATCATAAGCAGGATTCGCTTTAGGGTTTTATCCCCCCGGGAAACGGAGGGCCTGGGGGCTATCCCTTCTTCGTAAATAAAACCGCTAGACATGGGCCGCCTCCCGTGAATTATTAACCAGTATACCGCACATTATTAATGTTGTAGCCAGGGAGGATCCCCCCGCAGAAAAAAACGGCAGCGGTATCCCCGTGGCGGGCAGGGCCCCGATAATAACCGCCACATTAAGAAGTATCTGCGAAAGGATCATGGTTCCCAGGCCAAAGCTTAAAAGCCGCTTAAAGACACTGGGGGTTTTTACCACACCGCGGTAGATGGCAAAGGCAAAGACCCCAAAGAGTACAAAGAACAGTGCCACCCCTATAAATCCCGTTTCTTCCGCAAAGGAAGCAAAGATAAAGTCCGAGTGTATCTCCGGCACGCTGGTGATCTTTCTGGTGCCCTGGCCTATGCCTTTGCCCCAGAATCCGCCGGAACTAACCGTAAGGACGCTGGACCGGACCTGGTAACCCGCCCCCAGGGGATCCCACTCGGGCCAGATAAAACTGATAAATCGCCGCAGCCGGTGTTCCCGGGTCAACACAAAAAAGACCGAGAGGGGCAGGAAGATCAGGGCGGCGCCAAAAAAATACCGCAGCCTAAGGCCCGCCATGTAAAAAATCATCAGGGCGTTCACCAGGATAAAGAAGGCGGTGGAAAAGTTGTTTTGCATGTAGATCAGGACAAAAAAGATCACCGTGATCATGGCCGGTGGAAACACCCCGGCGGAAAAAGAATCCAGCCGGTCATTTTTTTTGTCAAAGATATGGGCCAGATAAAAGGGCAGGACCAGCTTAACCATCTCCGAAGGCTGATAGGTGGAAGATCCCAGCCGGATCCACCGGGTTGCGCCGTTTTTCATTACCCCAATGCCGGGAATAAACGTAAGGACGCACAGCAGCATGGCCCCAAAAACAATGGGCTGTATCCACACCCGGAGCAGTTCAAGGTTTACCCGGGAAACCAGAAAAAAAAGCGCAAACCCAAAGACCGCCAGAACCGCCTGGCGGGAGATAAAATACAGGCTGTTTCCGAAAAAACGGCCCGCAAAGGCATAGGAGGCAGAATAAAGGGTTACCAGCCCCACCCCGGTAAAAAGCAAAATAGAGGCTGTTAGAAGTTCGTCGGGCCGGTTTTTGTTTCCGGCCCGTTCCATTATAAGCTGGGACCTCATCGGTGTTCCTACTGTATCTTTAGGGTTGAAAGGGCAATAATCGCAAAGAGCCCCCCCAGTATCCAAAACCGGATAACTACCTTGGTTTCCACCCACCCCGACAGCTCAAAATGATGATGCAGGGGCGCCATTTTAAAGATCCGCCGCTTCCAAAGTTTAAAGGACACAACCTGAAGTATCACCGATGCCGCTTCCACCACAAAAACTCCGCCGATGATCAGTATAAGGATCTCTTTTTTTATGATAAGAGAAATGGTGGCTATGATCCCCCCCAGGGAAAGGCTTCCCACGTCTCCCATGAACACCTCCGCGGGGTGGGCGTTAAACCACAGAAAGCCCACGCAGGCCCCCACCGCCGCAAGGCAAAACACCGTTAATTCCCCGGCCCCCTCAATATAGGGAATCCCCAGATAGGCGGAAAAATCCGCCCGGCCGGAAAGGTAGCTTAAAATTCCCAGGGTAATAAACACCCAGATAAGCAGCCCCGTGGCAAGTCCGTCCAGACCGTCGGTAAGGTTAACCGCGTTGGATTCCCCCACCAGGAGCAGCACCGCAAAGGGGATCCACAGGGGGCCCATGTCCAAAACGGGGTTTTTAAAGAACGGCAGGTATAGTTGGCTAATTCCCTCTCCCCCGGAAAAATACAGGATCAACGTCACCGTCAAGGCCACGGCGATTTGGGCGCCGAATTTAACCCCTCCGGGAAGGCCGTCGGCGTTCTTCCGGGTTACCTTTAAATAATCGTCCACATATCCAATGGCGCTAAAGGCCAGGAGGGAGCCCAGGCAGAGCCACACTTTAAAATTGCCCAGATCCTGCCAAAGCAGGACAGAAATAAAAACGGAAAGGATTATCATAACCCCCCCCATGGTGGGGGTTCCCCCCTTCTTTAAATGGGTCAGGGGACCGTCGCCCCGGATCGACTGGCCCACCCGCAGTTTTTGAAGCCCCTGGATAATCCTGGGCCCCAGCAGGTAGCAAAGCAGAAGGGTCGTCAAGGCCCCGTATGCGGTCCTAAAGGTTAAATACTGAAAAACATTCAGGGGGGTAAAATAACGGACCAGGGGATATACAAATTTAAGAAACATCCGTTTCCTCCTGCAGCAGGACCGTATTGGTCAGGCCCTCTAAAGCACAGCCCCGGGAACCCTTCAGCAGCACCAGGTCTCCGGGGCGGATCTGCCCCGCCGCCAGGGTCCTTAGGGCTTCCAGGGTCCGTTCATAAAAGAAGGGAACGTTCTTTTCTTTCAGGGCTTCCGCCGCCCCCTGCATTTCCCGGCCGTAAAGAAATATAAGATCCGCCCGGGAAGAAGCAAGCTGTTCCCCCAGTTTTCTGTGGGCCTCTTCTTCGCGGTCCCCCAGTTCCAGCATGGATCCCATGATGTACACCCGGCGGCCGGGCCAGGAAAGGCCGTCGCAGAAGGCCAGGGCCTCTGCGGCGGAATCGGGGTTGGCGTTGTAGCAGTCCCGGATAAGCGTGGTCTTTCCCCGGAGCACCTCGCTGCGGCCAAAAAGTCCCCGGACCGACTCAAGCCCCCGCCGGATGGCGGGGCCGCTGATCCCCGCTTCGCCGGCCAGGGCCGCGGCGGCCAGGGCGTTCTGTACATTGTGCCGGCCCGGAAGACCAAAGCCCGCGGGAACCCCCTCCCAAACAATTTCCGTCCCCTCCAGGCCCCGGTCATGGATGGCCGTAAGCTTTCCCGATGCCTCAAGATTCTTCTGTCCGTAAAAAACAACCCTGCCGTTCACATCCCGGGCCAGATAATCCCTAAAGGGATCGTCCTCCGGTATAAGGGCGGTTTCTTTTCCGGTGAACCGGGAAAAAATATCTTTTTTTTCTTCCGCGATGGCTTCCATACTGCCCAGGATCCCGATGTGGGCGGGGCCAATGTTGGTAATAAGGGCAATCCGGGGCTTAAGCACCGCCGCAAGTTCGGCGATCTCCCCTCTTCGGTTCATCCCCGCCTCGAAGATGCCCACTTCGTGGTGGTCCCGCACTCCAAAGGCCGCCAGGGGCAGGCCCGTTTCGGAGTTAAGATTCCCCGGATTAATCACCACTTTTTTTTCGCCGCCCGCCATGGCGGCGCTTATCTCTTTGGTGGTGGTCTTGCCGGAGGATCCGGTAATACCCACCCTAAGCAGCCGGGGAAACCTGTCCAGGTATGCGGCGGCCAGGTCCTGCAGGGCCTTAAGGGTGTCGTCCACCACCAGCAGCACCCCCGCCGCGGCGCCGGGATTCCACCCCGCTTCTTCCATGCCCTGCGGAGTAACCAGGGCGGCGGCGGCCCCCGCCTCAAAGGCCTGGGAAAGGTACCGGTGTCCCTCGGTTGTAAGCCCCCGGAGGGCCACAAACAGGGCCCCCTCGGACACCTTCCGGGAATCAATGGCCACGGACCGGAATCCTCCCTCCGCTTCCTGGGGCAGAAGCCGGGCCCCCAGGGCTTTGGCGGCGCTTTGGTAATCCATCAAGACGGGGCCGGTCATTCTTCGCCCCCGGGGGGGGCTTCCCCTCCGTCTATGGAGATCTGCAGGACCTCTTCGGGCTGCTTTTTACTCAGCCCCAGTTCATTCCGGGCAATATGTTCTATCCTGTCCGGGGAAGAAAGAAAGGCTATTCCCGCGATAAGCCGCTTGTTGTTTTCCACCCACTCTTCCTGGGTCTTTTCCAGTTTGGCAATTTCCCGTTCCAGATCGCCGTACCGGGAGGACTGCCAGGTTGTCAGGCCCAAAAGAAGAGGAACGGAAAAAACCATCATGTAAAAAAAGAAACGACCGCTCATGGACGCACCCCGGAATCATAAATTTTTTCGGCCACCCGAAGTTTTGCACTCCGGGACGGGGGATTCCTCCGGCGTTCCTCGTCCCCGGCGCTTACCGCCTTACGGGTAAGAATATTCACCGTGCGGATCCCCCCACATCTACATATCGGCGCTTCCGGGGGGCAGGTGCAGTCCTTATTTTTTTTCCGGAAAAAACGTTTTACTTCCCCGTCCTCCCCCGAATGAAAGCTTATGACCCCCAGGCGGCCCCCGGTTTTAAGGACCCCCAGGGCGCTTTCCAGTAATCCCGGCAGGCCCTGGGCTTCGCCGTTAACGGCGATCCGCAGGGCCATGAAGGTCCGGGTGGCCGGATGGATGGGCCCCCGGCGGTATACGGCGGGGACCGAGGAAGACACCAGTTCCGCCAGGAAAGCGGTGGTGCTTACCGGACCATGGCTCTTTATGGCGGCGGCGATGCGCCGGGAGTACCGTTCCCCCCCGTTCCGGTAGAGCAGGTCCGCCAGATCCTTTTCCCCCAGGGCGGCTATCACATCCGCCGCGGTCTTTCCCCGGGATCTATCAAGCCGCATGTCCAGATATTCGTCCCGCAAAAAGGTAAAACCCCGGCCGGATTTTTCATAGTGGTACAGACTAATCCCCAGATCAAAGAGGATTGTGTCGGGTTTGTCCAGTTCCACCGGGTAGGATGCAAAAAAATCCTGGGACCAGCAGGTATAATACCGTATCCGGCGGCGGTACTGTTCCAGCCGCTGCCGGGCCCGTTCCTGTATTTCCCCATCCGCATCTATGCCAATAAGCCTAAGGGTGGGAAAACGTTCAAGAAAGGCGCCGCTGTGTCCCCCCTCGCCCATGGTGGCGTCCACCATAAGTTCCCCTTCTTTCCGGGGCGCAAGGTATTGAATTGTTTCTTCCAGTAGCACCGGAGTATGGAAGGTTTCCATACCCGCCTCCCTGTGCATTTTTTAGTATAGATTCAGGGGTCCCATCTCCTCAAGGACATCCACTATCTGTTCGTCGATCATCTGTTCATAGGCCGCATACCGTTCCGCATCCCAAATTTCAATGCGGTTGCCATCGCTGGCCACGATACAATCCTTTCCCAGGGCGGCAAAATCCCGCAGCTTCTGGGGCAGGGCAATGCGGCCCGCCTTGTCTATCTCTGCCTCGTAGGTGGAAAAAATAAAGCGGTGGTGTACCATGTCGGTTTTTTTTATCGACATGGATGCGGCCCTTCGCAGCCTGGCGGAAACCTCTTCCCACCGGGGGGGAGTATGGGCCCAGATACAACGCTCAATTCCCTTTGTTAGGATCAGAAGATTCTCGGGGATTCCTTCCCTAAACCGGGCCGGTATGCTTACCCGGCCCTTATCATCCAGGGTCGCCGGATACTCTCCGCTTGCCAATGCCATAACACTTTTTCCTACTTTATTCCACAATATCCCACTTTTATTCATTATTGAGGACTTTTAGCTTCCGGTCAAGCGAATCCGCAAGAAAAATCATTATCGACAGTAGATTTTTTTTATTTTACCTTAACATCCGTTTAGCAAAACCCCTATTGCGGGATTCTTTTTGTTCCGGTATGCTATAGGGGGTTATAAAAATGTTTTTTGAAGAATTTTATATCGTTTTCCCCGAGGGGGATATTCAGGAAGTACCGGGAAGGCTTCCCTTCAATACTCTGGTGGATATGAACGGCCATGTGCTGGATCTTCCCCTGCCCACCGCCAAGATGATTGTTTTTAGGGTAACACGGATTAAAACCAACGAAAACAAGGGCAGCAACGAGACCTTTCATTACCTGGATCTTATGAGTGCCGAGGAACTCCTGCCGTATACAAAAAAGGACACCCATACCAGGGTTGAATGAACCTCCCCGCCCTGCATTCAGCAGTTTCCCATGGTGTATACCCAGGTTTGGCCTTCTTTACGGAGCCGCTTTACCGCCTTAATGGCGGTTAGCACGTACAGGGTCTTTCGGGCCAGTTCCGGCCTAATCCCCGCCCGTTCCGCCAGCAGGGCGGAACTAAATTTTTCTCCCCGGCGAAAGGGCAGGATATTCCGGTAATCCGGCGGTCCAAAAAAGGGAATTGTCTCCCGGTACCGTTCCAGCGAGCGGTCATGGACGCTTATCCCCCGGCGGCGCCAGGAACCCTTGCCATCGGCGATCCGCCGTTCCACCGCGTCAAGCAGGACCACTTCTACGGTTAGATTGGGAAGTTCCGCCAATTGGGGGGCATAGATCATTTGATCAAAGAGGTTCCACAGGGAACCCTTTCTGGGGCTCTTGCGCCGGGAAATAAGCTTCCCCTGGGTGTCAAATAATTCTATGGTCTTGGTAACAATTACCGGATGGATAAGCCGTACCGTTTCCTGGGCCGTAAGGATTGGAAGCTTCT
Organism: Spirochaetaceae bacterium; assembly: GCA_031277165.1. GTDB lineage: Bacteria > Spirochaetota > Spirochaetia > Treponematales > Breznakiellaceae > JAISLT01. The sequence continues at coordinate 9,098 of JAISLT010000079.1, read as the reverse complement.
TTTTTAAGGGCCCAAAACTTCCGGTTTGTATTTCCACAAGCCTTCCCTGGGAATCCTGGGCGTCGCAGACAAAGCCGGCCCGCTCAATTTCGATCCCCCCCCCAAGGGCGTACCGCAGCTTTAACTCCCGGTGCAGGGTACTTTCATGTTCGGTTCCAATGGATCTCATGCCGCCGCAGGTTTCTCCCTTTTTACGGATCGCGCTCCTATTTTGCCGGTTCCGGTTTACGGATCGTGCCCCTGTTTTTCCGGTTCCGGTTTTTCCGGTTTTCGGCCATCCGGTCTACGTCTAACAGCCTGATTAGGCTAAAAAGCATTTTAAGGTAAAAAATCGCCTGACCGGCGATTTTTAAGAGTTTTATGCGTAAAGCACAACAAACTCCTAGAGCTGTTTTTCCAAAAACCGGAAGTTTTGGGAAAACCTCTGACCGGCAAAAAGAAAAAAGCCGCTTCTAAGCGGCTTTTAAGGGCTGGCAGGGCAAATTACCACATGTCGCTCATGTCGTCGGCGTCTTTAATATCCTCGGCAAAAAGGTCCGTCACCGCCCGCAGATCGTCAAAGTAGATGTAATAGGAGCCGTAGGCTTCCATGGGATCGCAGTCGATGCGGAACCCCGTTATTCTTATTCCCATCATGCTGTTATAATGGTAGTTTCTTTGCACAATCCCATGGACGCCGTCCACCGCCTGGGGGGGAATAGCCACGGTCATCTTTTTCCATCCCTGGAAGTTAAGCTTTCCAATGTACAGTTCAAAATACCGGCCAAAGGCGTCTTCCAAAAGAAGGTTAAGCTCGTGGTTAAAGTTACGGCCCGCCACCCACACCGAAACGGTCTTGGTTATACCCTCAATGGGAATAGGCCGCTGGGGATAGATAAAGAAGCTGTTAATGCCCCGCCGAAGAAAATCCACCCTGGTACCAAGGACGTATTTGTCGGGGATATTAAGGTTTTCTTCCTCGGGGATGGGCACCTTGGCCGAGGGAGTCCCCTCGAAAAGCCGGGAGGTGGTATACCCCTCGTCGGTGGACATGGTAGAAAGCCAGAAACCTTCGTATTCAAACTTATCTACCGATACTTCCTTAAGTTTTTGCTGGGCTTCCACAATACCCAGCTGGGCGGCGTTGGGCTCGCCAATTTCCTGGGCCTGGGCAAAAAGCCCCCCCGCCGCCAGGGACACAAGCAAAATAGCTATAACACATTGTTTCATTTTCGGCCTCCTTAATTCCCCGAGGTTTCCCAGTTTTCCCGTATCCAGTCGGGATCGGTCATCTCGTCGCCGTCATAAATGCTTTCAAAGGTATCGGTAAGAACCTTAAATTGATCAAAATATACATAGAAATTCCCTACCGCCTCCCGGGGAGTGGTCCAGACGCGAAATTTTACAAATTTTAGGTAAATGGAATTTTTGTCGGTGGTACTTAAGGTACTGGCCGCGGAAGGATCAAGGATAATCCGCCGCCGCTGGGGAATGCTGGTGGGCACCATGGCCCTAAGGTTCTTCCAGCCCTGGTAACCAAGGTTCCCCAGGTAGATGGTATGGATAACCCCCTGTTCGTCCCTAATGTACGCTTCCACGTAAAAATTCAGATTAGAGCCCCAGACCCACATGTCAAGGTACCGGACCCTGCCGGGGATTGGGATTTCGTAGGGTTTGGCATCCTCCCCTTCGGATTTAAGGGTAGGGTATATGTCAATCCAGTTATAGCCCATCCGTTTAAATTTACCCCAAATGCCCAGGCTTCGCAGTTCCAGGTTTTCCCGGTTGTTTCTAAACAAAGCCATGGGCCAGATCTCAAAAAAATTGAGCTTGGGAAAAAAATCACCGTCTTCAAGACCCATGTTGGCAAAAGAAGGATTATCCTTATCCGCCTCATCCTTACCGACGGCATACCGGCTGGCCTCTTTCCGCCATACATACAATGAATTCTCTGCATTATCAAAGTTTTCAAGGACCTTTGATTCCAGATTTACGGTAAAATCATCACCGAATACCGCCAGGGTCGTCAGCGCCATAAACAGCAGGCAAAAAACCCCAAAACTTCTATGTTTCATCCCAAAACTCCTTTTCACATTACCGGGGCCCGTTCCGGGTTCCCCTCTTGAAAAATTGAGATCAGATTAAGATTATATTTCTTTCCTTTATCTTTGTCAAACCCTTACCGCATTTTTTGATCCGTAAACAGTCCCATTGAATCGTATTTTAATTATCAGTGTTTTTCGAGTTATATTTTAGGGTTTTTAGGCTATTTATTGCAAGATATTCCTGTTTCATTGCCCTAAGGCTGTCAAGTACCACCATTTGGGAGGGGACGGCGCCGTTTTCGCCCTTTTTTAGGAGTTCCAGGGCCGGACCAAGCTGGGCCCAGGGGGAATCGTCAAAGATCAACATCCCCTGGCGGGGAACCAGCGCCGGATCCAGCCAGGTAAAAAGTACCAGGGGGGCCGCGGCTTCCCGCATGGAGGCACCGCCCTCCCCCGCCAGGACCACACAGCCCGGCGTTCCGGGCAGGGCCGGATCTTCGGCAGAACCGGCCTGGGAAACAAAAACCAGGGCCCCTTCGGGCCGTCCCTGTCCGGTAAAGCCCCCGGTAAAGGCCCGTCTTTGATCCTCCGCCGGTTCCGTATGGTACAGCACCGCGGTTCCACCGGCCTTTTTCGTAAGGATCCCCGCGGCGGCCCCGGCCCGGTACAGGTCTGTCCCGGTGTCGGTCCCTATCCACAGGGGTTCCCCGCCGGCGCCGGGGGACTCCTCCGCCCCCTGCCGGCCGGCCAGAACCGCCACCGGAAAACCGGGCCGGTTCCGCAGGTAGCGCCGGGCCCCTTCACGGTACCGGTAGGGGAAAAAAACCCCCCAGGGCCGGGGGGAAAGCCCCGCCGCGGCCTGGGCGGCCAGGTCCGGCCCCGCCCCGGGGGCCACCACGGCGGTTTTTACCGGCCGGAACAGGGCCAGGGAAAGGGCCAGGGCCGCGGAAAAGGCCCGTTTTTTCCCATAAAGCAGGGTAAATGCCTCGTCCTCCACAAGGATTACCGGGGCCCGGCAGAAAAAGATCCCCGTAAGAACCAGGACCAGCCCCGCCAGAACAAGCCCCGCCGGGGCAAGACCCCGCTGAACTGCCGTAAAAATTTTTTCCGGTGCTTTTTTTCCCATACCCTGTCCCTTCCCAAATTCCCCTCTATCCAGTATACTCAAGGGTAAATCTTTCTGTAAGGAGCATACTATGACCAGTTATAAAGAATTAGGTCTCGTTAATACGGTAGAACTTTTTAAAAAGGCGGTTTCCGGCGGCTATGCCATTCCGGCGTATAATTTTAATAATATGGAGCAGCTCCAGGCGATCATCCAGGCCTGCGTGGAAACCAAATCCCCGGGAATACTTCAGGTTTCTTCCGGGGCCAGAACGTACGCTAACCAGAACCTGCTTAAGAATATGGCCCGGGGGGCGGTGGAATACGCCCATGAATTGGGCTGCGATATTCCCATAGTCCTTCACCTGGATCACGGGGACAGCTTTGAACTCTGTAAGGACTGCATTGAATCGGGTTTTTCCAGCGTCATGATAGACGGCTCCAGCAAGCCCTACGACGAAAACGCCGCCCTAACCAGAAAGGTGGTGGATTTTGCCCATTCCCGGCAAGATTACGTTACCGTGGAGGGGGAACTGGGGGTTTTGGCGGGGGTAGAGGACGACGTATCGGCGGAAGAAAGCCACTATACCCAGCCCCAGGAGGTTATCGACTTTGTGAACAAAACCAAGGTGGATTCCCTGGCCATTTCCATCGGTACCAGCCACGGCAGGGCTAAATTTAAACCGGAACAGTGCACCAAGGACGCCAACGGGATCCTTATTCCCCCTCCCCTGCGGTTTGATATTTTGGAAGAGATAGAAAAAAAGATCCCCGGATTCCCCATCGTACTCCACGGATCCTCTTCGGTTCCCATTGAATATGTAAAGATCATCGAGCAGTTCGGCGGCAAACTTCCCGATTCGGTGGGTATCCCCGAGGAACAGCTCCGCCGGGCCGCAAAAAGCGCGGTGTGCAAGATTAACATCGACAGCGACGGCCGCCTAGCCATGACGGCGATGATCCGCAAGGTCTTTGCGGAAAAACCCGGGGAATTCGATCCCCGGAAGTACCTGGGCCCGGCCAGGGACGAGTTAAAAAAGATGTACGCCGAAAAAAATAAAAACGTCCTGGGCTCCGCGGGGCACGCCTAAGCTTTGGGGGTTAGAAAAGCCCCCGGTTTTCCCAAAAGGTCATACCCAGGGAGATAAGCATGGGGACAAGGGAAAGGCCCAAAAGGACCATCCCCAGGACCGTGTACTGGGCAAAGAGGGCCCAGTAGGCTGTGGCCGCCGCCAGGGGAAGGGCCACAGCCCCCAGGACCGCGGGAACCGCCAGCCAACCCCAGTTGTTTTGGAGGATCCTGACAAAATGGCCGATTCCCACCACCACGGCGGTCCATAGAACCGGGGCCCCGACGAGGAGGATCGGATCCCGCAGGGAACTCCAGCCCAGGGCCCTAACCGCCGCCACCGGAATAAGCCACAGAAAGGCATAGTTGGTAAAATTTGCATCGGAAGAAATGAACCGAAGGGCAATAAAGATAAGACAGACCACATAGGGCAGGGCCGCAGGCAGGGCCACCACATCAATGCAGGCGGAAATCCACCTGGACAGGCCGAATCCCCCGGCATTTACCAGGGACCCAAGAAAAAACTGGAAAAACGCCACCACGGACCCCAGCAGCAGGGCCCAGGTGCCCCCTTCCAGGGCCGATTCGTCCTGCAGGGATCGCCAAAAGAGGTAAAAAAGGGGAGTCCATAGAAAACAAAAAATGGTCATACCTAACCATAGCAAAGGGAAGAAAAAATTTAAAGGGGAACCGGAACAGCCGGAACCGGGCCTGGGCGGCAGAACCGGCCCCACCGTAAAAGCGCCTATAGACAAAGCCCTGTCCTTGTTGGTAGTATATAAAAAGGAGCCGGGCTTTTCCCGGCAGGATAAGGAGGTCAGTTGGCGGAAAAGGATTTACGTATCAACGAGCAGATTCGGATACGGGAGGTCCGGCTTATCCGGGATGACGGAGAGCAGGGAATAATGCCTACCCAGGAAGCCTTGGAATTGGCTAAAGAGCAGGGATTGGATCTTGTGGAGGTGGCCCCCCAGGCAAATCCTCCGGTGGTTAAAATTCTTGACTATGGCAAATACAAGTTCGAGAACGAGAAAAAAGTCCGGGACTCGAAAAAGAAGCAGAAGCTGCTAAAGCTAAAAGAAATTCGTATGCAGCCCAAGATCGACGAACACGATCTGGATTTTAAATCCAAGCATGTGAAGGAATTTCTGGCGGAGGGCAACAAGGTTAAGGTAACGGTGCGGTTCCGGGGCCGGGAATTGGCCCATACGGAACTTGGATTAGACGTGCTAAACGACGTATTGGCCCGGATTGAGGGGGATTATGTGATAGACAAAGCCCCGGCGCTGGAGGGCAAGTTTATGTCGATGATTTTAAGCCCCAGGGGAAAACCGGTAAAGGTGGTCCCTAAACAGGGAACCGGGGGCGGCGAAGGCCGGAACGAAGATCAGGCAACACAGGAAGGAAAGATCAATGCCTAAGATTAAGATGAAGACAAAAAAAAGCGCCGCCAAGCGCTTTTCATTTACCGGATCGGGTAAGGTAAAGTATAAAAAGCAGAACCTGCGCCATATCCTTACCAAGAAGTCTTCCAAACGCAAGCGGAACCTGCGCCATGCGGGAATTTTGTCGCCCGACAATGTCCCGGTGATCCGGAAAAAACTACTGCCCTACGGCTAAGGAGAACGGCTATGTCACGAGCTGTGGACGGTTCTAAGCGGAAGAACCACCGAAAAAAAATACTTAAGCTGGCCAAGGGCTACTGGGGCCGGCGGCATTCTAACTATAAAACCGCCAAGGACGCCGTTACCAAGGGGCTTTCCTATGCGTACCGGGACAGAAAAGACCGAAAGGGAGATTTTCGGCGGCTGTGGATTATCCGGATAAACGCCGCCTGCCGGGCCGAGGGAATTACCTATTCCCGGTTTATCCAGGGTCTTTCCAAGGCGGGGATAAGGATAAACCGGAAAGCCCTGGCCTACCTGGCTTCGGAAGATACCGGCGCTTTTAAAGCCATAAGCGCCAAAGTTATGGCCGCCCTGGGGGCATAGCATGGTAACCCTGGAGCAAATCAAATTACTGGAATCTAAAATCGCCCGGGCCATTGACTTTGTCAGCCAGGTGACGGAAGAAAACGCCCGGCTTAAAAAGCGGAACGATGAGCTTGGGGAAGCAATTACCAAACTAAAAGAAGAAAAAAATAAAGTTGAAGAGGGGATTATCTCTGCCCTGGGAAGACTTAACCAGTTCGAAGATGCCATTGAACGGGGTCTTTCTTCCGTCACAGGCAAGATTAAGGCTCCGCCGGTTCAGCCGCAGGCGGAGACCCCCCCGGGGACCGGAGTACCGGCTCAAGAGCCGCCCCGGGCTCCTCTTCCAAGCCGGCCGCCGCCGGCGGCCCCTGCTCCGGTATCTTCGGCCTATACGGTGGACGAAGAAGAAGAGGAAGGGGCGGAACTGGAAGAACAGGAAGCGGAAGATTCCGGCGAGGCTGAGCTGGATATTTTTTAAACCATGGAAAAAAGCGACCTTCGTATCGATCTGCTGGGAACTTCCCTTTCCATAGCCGCGGACGAAGATCGCTCATATTTGGAAAGCCTGCTTAACCGGTACCGGATCGTCATTGAAAATACAAGAAAATCCACGGGCCTGCAGGATCCCCTTAAACTGGCAATTCTTACGGGGTTTCTGCTCTGCGACGAAATTGAAAAAATTAAAAAACAGGATGCCCGGGGGGAACGGGAAGGCAGGGAGGTGGAACAACTGACCCTGGACCTTATTGCCCGGATCGACGAGGCCATCCCCGGCGGCGGGGAACCCTAAATATGGTCCCGCCGCGGCGCCCCCGCAGAGAGGGCCGAAGCAAAGGCTCCACACAAAGGCCCTAGGGGATGCGGATCTATAAACTTGAAAATACCGTAAAACACTACCCCTGGGGCTCCCCGGACCGGATACCCCGGCTCCTGGGAAAACCCAACCCCTCCGGAGAACCCTGGGCAGAACTGTGGATGGGGATCCACAGTGCCGGACCATCCACCACAAGGGTTGAGGGCAGAACCCTGCTTCTTTCGGAACTAACGGAGCTTCCTTTCCTGTTAAAATTCCTTGCCGCAGACAGGGCCCTTTCTATTCAGGCCCATCCAAACCCTGCCCAGGCCCGGGAAGGGTTTGAGCGGGAAAATGCCGCGGGAATTGCCCTTTCCGCCCCGGAACGGAATTACCGGGACCGGAGCCACAAGCCGGAAATACTCTGCCCCCTAAGCCCCTTTACCGCCATGGCGGGGTTCCGGGAAAGGGAAGAAACGGAGGAACTGCTTGCGTTGGCGGGGGATACCGGAACCCTTAGGGCTGCCCTAAGGACCGGGTACGAAGAATTTCTTTCGGTCCTTTTTAAGACCGGCCCGGAGGAACGGCAGGGGCTGACCGCCGCGATCCTTGGGGCCGCCGGTAAAAGCACCCCCTCCCAGGACCCGGGGACCCGCCGGGCCCTGGCCCTGTGCGGGGAATTTGCCCGGGCCTATCCGGGCGATCCGGGGATCCTCTCCCCCCTTTACCTTAACGTTCTTGAACTGGAGCCCTTCCAGGGGATCTTTATTCCCCCGGGGATACTCCATGCCTATGTGCGGGGCTTTGCCGTGGAATGTATGGCCAATTCGGACAATGTCCTGCGGGGGGGGCTTACCCCAAAACATGTGGACCTAAGGGAGCTGTTTCGGATCCTTTCCTGGGAACCCTTTCGGCCCCGGATCCTTAGACCGGAACCCCTTAAACCGGGGGTCCCCGGAACCGCCCCCCCCAGCCCCCCAGCCCCAGGGCCCGGCCTGCCCGGGACCGGCCGGGAAGGATCCCCGGCGGGCCTTTCCCCGGGATCCTACGGGTACACAATTTCCTGCGAAGAATTTTCCTTTTTTGTGCTGAAGGGACCGGGGGCGGAGTTGACCGCACCGGGGGATGCGATTATTGCATCCGTCGACGGCAGGGCGGAACTGGCCGGATCGTTCCTTGAGCCGGGGGAGGGGGCCTTTATCCCCCGGCGAGGGGCCGGCGAGACCCTTACCGTCCGGGGGGACTGCACCCTCTTTGCCGCCCTGGTTCCCCAATAGGGAACCGCCGGTGAAAATCCTGGTGGACGCCGATTCCTGCCCCGTTCCTGCCCGGGAACTGGTACTCCGGGCCGCGGCCCGGACCAAAACGGCGGCGGTCTTTGCCGCCAATAGGGCCATACCGGGCATAGGGGGCCCCTGGGCCCGGATGCTGCTATGCCCCCCCGGAGAAGGGACCGCCGACGACGAGCTGGTAAAGCTGGCCGGACCCGGCGATTTGGCCCTTACCAGGGACATACCCCTGGCCCGGCGGCTCCTGGAGGCGGGGGCGGAAGTTCTGGACGACCGGGGCAGAATCTTTACCCGGGACACCATAGGGGAATTCCTTTCGCTGCGGAACTTTACCCTGAACCTGGCGGAAAACGGCTGCGACTTTGAACGGTCCCCGGGCTATGGCAAAAAAGAACTCCGGGCCTTTGCCGGTTCCTTTGACAGGCTTTTAACAAAACTCCGAAAAGCTCCGCCTTAACCTTGCTGTTCTTTGGGGAGATCCGGCCTCTTCGCTTTCCGGTACCAATGAGCCTCCGCAGGGCAAGCCGCGGGGTATTAAACCAGACTTTCGAATGAGCCTCCCCGGAGCAGAGCTCCGGGGTATCCCTAAGCGTTGCCATATTTGCGGGGAGGCTCGTTCAATAGGAAATTTATAGTACCGTCTGGTTTAATACCAAATTTTGTAAGCGTTGCGTTGTTTGAGCCGGAGCAGAGCTCCGGGGTATTAAACCAGACTTTCGAATGAGCCTCCCCGGAGCAGAGCTCTAAACTTGTCCCATAACTTTCTCAAAACCATGTTATAATGCCCAAAAGTCTAAGCTCTGGGAGGGGAAATGACAGAAAGGGACGCATTTACCATGGCGGAAG
>JAISLT010000075.1 GCA_031277165.1 Spirochaetaceae bacterium | reverse complement strand
GACCCACAAATCAAGACCTGATTACAATAATGAAGAACCCAGGAGCAAGCTCCGGGGTATGTACCCGGCCTTCCAATCAAGAATTAGGAACCACCAAGGCGCATGAACCTACGGTTCGCAGGCGCACAAGGGGAAGAAATAGACCGCGGGGTCATACGTTTTAATGGCAATACCGGATCAATCGCTTGGAATGAAACTGGTATAACATGGGTGGTTTCTTGGGTTGATTCAAAGAAATTTGAAGCGAACGGCGCTAATTGGAGATGGGTGCGCGACTAATTAATTAGGCTCTTGTGGTACCTTTTAGGCAACAAAAGGCTATATTTTTGTTGCCTTTATATTTTTACAGGACAACCCCCAGGGTAATACCCGCGGAAAGACCGTGGCCGGTTAGGAAAAAGTAGGTAATAGGAATATCAAAAACCACCGGGCCGAATTTAAACCCCAGGTACATCATAAGCTTGGGGTTTACCACGGTGGGAACCGCACTTCCCCCGGCGTCCATGGTAAAGGAGCCGGGGACGGCGGCATATAAATTGTTTCCCCGGACATCTATGGTACCGTCCATGGTTAGGTCCATATGGTTTCTGCCAAAGGCCAGATCCACCCCCGCTCCAAAATTAATATTAAAGACAAAAAATTGAAAGGCCGTGTTAATCTCCATGGGTACGGTAAAGGTGTTGGCCCGCATATCAAAAACCACCTCGGGGGCCACCTGCAATGTACCGCCGTCAGCCCCAACGGAAAAATTTTCTTCATAGGTATCCAGCACATAGGCGTACCGTATATCCGTTTGTTGAAAAATAAAGCCCGAACCAAGGCCCACCCCCCGCCAGGATACGCGGTCCGGTATCAGGTCAATTCCCCGGACCAGCTGGTAATTACCCACCATGCCCAGCTGGAAGGTCTTAACGGTAAGATCATCGATGCCAGTAAAATTGAAGTAGCCAAAACGAAGGCCCAAATAGAGGTTTTCCAGCAGAAACGCCGATGTGTTAATACTTAGCTGGCCGGTGATGGTTTGGATGTTGAACCCCGCCTCTATATCTTCATCGTCCTTTAGGGCTCCGCCAATGTTTGCAATGTCACCGGCCGAGTCGAGCCCGCTGCCGGGAAACCGCAGGCCGACCGTGGGGCCCACGGTAAAGGCAAAGTACTTGTACCCCTCGTAGGCCCTTTGGGACGCCCCCGTGCTGGCAAAAACAGAAGCGTCGGCAAAACCCCGGATCAATTTCCAGGGGTTCGGATTAATATCCACAATTTCCGCTTGGATATCCTTAAGAATGTTGTCAAAACTTGTGTCTAAAGCAGCCTGAAGGGCTTGAAGGGCTGGCAGGGGTAATGAACCTGAAGAATCGCCAAGCTGCGGAACGGTTCCGGTCACATCCAGGGCAAAACCCTTCAGCGCCAAGAGGCCCATCAGGGTGGATGCAAGCAAAAGGGATTTATGTGTGTTCATCAGTATCCTCATTAAAATAGTATGGATGGGCCCCCCAGCACTGACAGAGTTGTGGGAAGCCCCGGATTTTACGCCTTTATTTTTTTAGCCTCTTTTACCAGGTTTAGAAAACCCCGGCGGTAGCCATACCGGTCCTGTCCTACGGAGGGTTCCGCCAGGGCAAGGACCATGTCAAAGCCGGCGTTTCCCCTGTGGGGACTGTCCCTAAGCAGCATCCCAAAGGCCGCCGCAGCGGCGGCAAATTTAAAGTCCGCCGAGGCATCCCGGGCGCTCCTGACCGAAGCGGTCTTAAGGGGGAAGCTTAACAGACGGCTTTCCGTTTCCTTGGGCAGTTTGTACCTGATCTTAACAGTAAGAAGTTCATCGGCGTAAGCCGCCGGGGAAGGGGTATCCGGCGGGGACGAATATTTAAGGGGATCTGTCCCCGGCAGATTATCTGCCTCTTCCCCCGGCGGGACAAGTTCGTAAAAGGCGGTTACGGTGCGGCCCGCGCCGATGTCTCCGGCATCCACCGTATCGTCGTTAAATTCTTCGGCCCGCAGGATCCGGTTTTCATAGCCCAAAAGCCTGTGGGCCCCCACAGTGACGGGGTTAAACTCCACCTGGATCTTTACATCCTGGGCGATAGTAACCAGGGTTCCGGTCAACTGATCCCCCAGGATCTTTTGGGCCTCTTCGATGGTGTCGATGTACCCGTAGTTGCCGTTTCCTTTGGAGGCCAACTGCTTTAAGGTTCCGTCCCGGTAGTTTCCCATGCCGAATCCAAGCACGGTTAAATACACCCCGCTTTGGGCCTTTTTCTTAATCAGGTCCTCAAGATCGCTCCGGTTTGAAATACCCACATTAAAGTCCCCGTCGGTACAAAGGATAATCCGGTTTATGCCGGCGGGATCAAAGTTTTCCTCCGCCAGTTTATAGGCCAGTTGAAGGCCCGCTCCGCCGGCGGTGGATCCTCCGGCGGAAAGCCTGTCCAGGGCGCTCAGGATACGGTCCTTGTTATCGCAGCTTGTGGGGGGTAGTACGGTTCCGGCGGCCCCGGCGTATACGCAGAGGGCAATCCGGTCCGCGCCGTCAAGCTTATCCACCAGCAGTCCCATGGCCGATTTAACCAGGGGGAGCTTGTTCGCTTCTCCCATGGAACCGGAAACGTCCAGCAGAAAGACCAAATTTACCCTGGGCCTTTCGCCCTGGGTAAATTCCCTTCCCTTGACTGCAATCCGGGCCAGCAGATGATCCCCGTTCCAGGGACATGCCCCGGCTTCGGTATGGACCGCAAAGGGGCTGCCGTCCTGGGGCGGCGGGTAGTTGTAATCGAAGTAGTTGATCAATTCTTCTATCCGCACCGACGACTTAGGGGGCAGCATGCCGTTGCTAATAAAGTGCCGGGCTATGGAATACCCCGCGGTATCCACATCAATCGAAAAGGTAGACAGGGGATTTTCCGCGGCCCGCAAAAAGGGGTTGTCAACGATATGATCAAACTCATCGGTGGTAAAGTTCCCCTCGCCGGGGTCCGTCCCGGCAATCCCATCCCGGGCCAGTCCCTTCGCCAGTAGTGCAAGGGAATCGTAGGGCCCGGCGGAGCCGGCGTTCCCCATGGCACATCCGGCAATAAGAAACCAAACCGGGATTACATAAACGGCCCGGGTATTTTTCTTCATAAAGAAACTCCTTAAAAACTCAAAACAAGTCCCAAGCGGCCCCTGAAAACCGCCCCCGGCGGCGCAGGATGGAACGGGTTTAATGCCGCAGATCAATTCAGGGTCTGTTTATATAATAGGTCCGTATGCTGAAACATCCTCCGTCTAAAGTTACTTTCCCCAAAGCTGCTTTCCAAAACTTCAGTTTTGGAAGAGCCTCCCTGTTTACAGTTTTAGCCTTCCCAGCCGCTCACAGGCTTCTTCCACATCGGCCCGGTGGCCGAAGGCGGAAAAACGTATAAAGGATTGGCCCGATGGGCCAAACCCAGCCCCCGGGGTGGTAAGTACCCGGCAGGTTTCAAGGATTTCGGCGAACATGTCCCAGCTGTCCCGGCCGGGAAAACGGGCCCAGATGTATGGGGAGTTGTCCCCCCCCACGCAGGAAACACCGGGTTTTTCCAGGGCTTCCCGAATGCGCCGGGCATTTTCCAGGTAAAAGCCGCAGAGCTGCCGTATCTCCCCCAGGCCTTCCGGGGAAAGGGCCGCAAGGCCCCCGGCCTGGGCTATGTTAGAGGCGCCGTTAAAGATTGTACCCATAACACGGTTCCAGTCGGCGTTGATGCTTTCTCCGCCGGCGTAGCGCAGTTCCTTGGGAACCACGGTCCAGCCAAGCCTAACCCCGGTAAAACCCGCGGGTTTGGAAAAAGAATTAAGCTCCAGGGCACATTCCCGGGCCCCGGGAATGGCAAAGATCGTCTTGGGCAGCGCCGGATCCCGGATATATTCCGCATAGGCCGCGTCAAAAACAATAAGGCAGCCCTTTTTTAGGGCCTCCGCCACCAATGCCTCAAGCTGGGGCCTGGTACTTACCGCCCCGGTGGGATTGTTGGGGGAGCAAAAGTAAAAAATAGAATTTTCTTTAAGCTTGGAAAGATCCGGAAAATAGGAATTTTCCGCGGTACAGGGAAGGTAGCTTATGCCGTCGTATCCGCCGCCGGTCCAGGGGCCGGCGGCCCCCATAAGCACGGAACCGTCCACATATACGGGATAGGAGGGATCCTGCACCGCCACCTTAGCGTCCGGACCAAAGAGGAGCTGCAGCCGGCCAATGTCGCATTTGGCCCCGTCGGAGATAAAGATTTCATCCGCAGAAAAGGGGCCGCCGCTTACTCCCTGATAAAATGTCCCGGAAATTTTTTCCCGCAGTTCCAAAAGGCCCTCGTCCTGATAACCGGAATATCCCCCGGGCAGGGCAAGCTTCCGGGCTCCTTCGGTAAGGCCCCGGTTTATATGGGGCAGGATGGGTTCCGTGGTATTCCCCACCCCCAGGCTGATTATCCTGGTTTCGGGTTTTGCCGGATCCTCCGGATGGGCGGCGGCAAATTCCCTCTTCCGCCGGGCAATCTCGGGAAAGAGATACCCGGCCTTAAGGACTGCCAGCCGGGGATTGCGGTGAATCATAGTTTCTCCTGAAAATTTTTTAACGCCCCCGTGTCCAGGGTGGCAAAATAATCCTCCACGGTTTCCGGCCGGCGTATCCGGACAACGCTTCCATCGGTGCGGAGCAAAAGCTCGCCGCACCGGAGTTTTCCGTTATAGTTAAAGCCCATGGCCCTGCCGTGGGCGCCCCCATCGTGGATAATCACAATATCCCCCGGTTCGATCCTGGGCAGGGAGCGCTGTATGGCAAATTTGTCGTTGTTTTCGCAGAGGCTTCCCACCACATCGTAGGTTTTCGCATGGGGGGCATTTTCTTTTCCCGCCACGGTAATATGGTGGTACGCACCGTAAAGGGCGGGGCGCATCAGATCGGCCATGCAGGAATCAAGGCCGATATACTCCCGGTAAATGTGCTTGACGTGAATGGCGGTGGACACAAGCCAGCCGTAGGGTCCGGTAATTGCCCGGCCCCATTCTATGCGTATCCCCAGGGAACCTAGGCCTCCGGGGACAATGATGCTCCGGTAAAGGGCATCGATGCCCTTGGCAAGGTCCTGGAAATCAAGGGCCCGGTCTTCGATTTTATAGGGTATGCCCACACCGCCCCCAAGGTTTATAAATTCCAGGGCCACACCGGTTTTTTCTTTTATTTCCACCGCCAGTTTAAAGAGCATCCGCGCCGTCTCGATGTGGTAATCCAGGGAAAGTTCATTGGAGGCCACCATGGTATGGAGCCCAAAACGGCGGGCCCCCTTTTCCGACAGCAGGGGATACGCCCGGAGGATCTGATCCCGGGTAAAACCGTACTTTGCCTCCTGGGGATTGCCGATGATACGGTTCCCCGACTTTAGGGGCCCCGGGTTGTAGCGGCAGGAAATGAGCCGGGGAATTCCCCCATGACGTTCCAGGTATTCGATGTGGGTAAAGTCGTCCAGGTTAATCACCGCCCCCAAATCACGGGCCGCCCCGTATTCCTCCGCGGGGGTTTCATTGGAACTGAACATGATTTTCTCGCCCCGGATACCCGCCATATCCGCCAGAAGCAGCTCCGCATAGCTGGAGCAGTCCGCGCCAAAACCTTCCGAGGCAAGGATCTTTAAAATAAAGGGATTCGGCAGGGCCTTCACGGCAAAGTGTTCCAGAAAACCAGGAAAGACGCCAAAGGCCCTGTTAAGAGCCCGGGCATTTTCCCGGATGCCCCCTTCGTCGTATAGATAAAAGGGGGTGGGATACCGGCGAATCAGATCTTCAAGATCCTTCTTTGAAAGAGGAAAGGTCTTTTCATTCATACTGCTTCCTAAGTTTACAGATACATCTAAGGCTGCGTCCTACCCGGTCCTAAACGGTCCGCCCTGGAAGGCCCCTACAGATAGCCCCTATGCTTTAGGAGCTCCGCATTTAAAATCCCCCCTCCGGCGGCACCCCGGACGGTGTTATGGGAAAGGGCCGTAAAGCGCAGATCAAACACATTGCAGGGCCTAATGCGCCCCAGGCTTACCGCCATGCCCTGGCCGGCATCCCGATCCTGCCGGGGCTGGGGCCGGTCCGCCTCTTCCCGCAGAACAATGGGATAATCCGGCGCCATGGGAAAACCCGCCTCCTGGGGCAGGGCTTTAAAGTCCGCCCAGATCTTTTTTATTTCTTCGAGGGAAGGTTTTTTGGAGCCAAATTCCAGGCTTACGCAGGCGGTATGTCCATCGGTAACGGGAACCCTGTTGCAGTGGGCGCTGATTTTTGGCCCCGGAGCATTGACAATGGCGCCGTCCTTAAGGGAACCGAATATCTTTAGGGGTTCCCGTTCGGACTTTTCTTCTTCCCCGCTGATAAAGGGGATAAGGTTGTCCACCATGTCCCAACCGGGCACCCCCGGATACCCCGCGCCGGAAATGGCCTGCAGGGTGGTAACAAAAACCCGCCGCAGCTCGTATCCGTGCTGCATCAGCGCATGCAGGGGGATCATATAACTTTGGATTGAACAGTTGGGTTTTACCGCGATAAAGCCCCGGTCCCAGCGGTGATTTTTCTGCTGGAACGGAATAATATCCGCATGGCGGGGATTTACCTCCGGAATAAGCATGGGTATGTCGGATACCCAGCGGTTTGCCGAAGCGTTGGACACCACGGGAATTCCCCCGGCGGCATAGGCCTCTTCCAGGGCCCGGATCGTTTCTTTTTCCATGTCCAGGGCGGAAAACACAAAACTGCAGCGGCCCTCCCCCTGGGCCTTTACCGCCCGGGATACATCGTTGGCGTCCTCCACGGTAAGCTCCCCTACCCCGGCGCCCCAGCCGGTTCTGAGCCTCCAACGCCCTGCCGCCGCATCCCGGAACGGTTTGCCCGCACTCCGGGGCGAGGCGGCAACATAGCGGACCTCGAACCAGGGATGTTCCGCCAGCAGGGTTATGTACATCTGCCCCACCATGCCGGTGGCGCCAAGGATGCCCACGGGTATCTTGCTCATGGCAGAATTGTAAAAAAAAAGGAAAAGAGTTTCAAGGCCATGGTTCGTTTTTTAACGCGGCGCGACACGAGCTTGCATTGTCCCGGATTATTGGGCTGCTTCCGGAGTTTGCAGGGTAAAAAATCACCTGATCGGCGATTTTCTGAGGTTTTACGCACGAAGTGCGACAAAGTCCTAGACCAGCCAGGACCGCCCCCGTTTAAGGGCTGCACCGGGGAATTTGGTGTTGATCTTAAGGATCGTCTTTTCCAACTGCTCTTCCTTTTTGCCGGCCTCGTTAAAAAGTTCCTGCTGCCGCAGGGGGGTCTTCGTTTCCAGGCCGCCCAGTCCCGCCCCCAGAAGCCGTATACCCTGCCCCGGTCTGTGCTTTTTATGAAATAGGGCAAGGAGTTTCTCATACAATTCATTTAAGGTGCCCAGGGGATTCTGGAAGGTTTCACGGCCGCTGAGGGTGGAAAAATCTTCACCGTAGCGGATTTTAATAAAGATCGTTCTGCTCTGGAACCGGGTTTGGAGAATCCTAAAAAACACCTCCGAGGCAATATCCAAAAGCTGGGTTTCAACCTCAAAATCATCGTATAAATCGAACGGAAAGGTCCGCTCGGCGCTCATGGAACGGATCTCCCCCCGGCTTTCAAAGGTCTCTGCCGCCTGGCCCCGGACGGCCCGGTAGATAAAATCGCCCAGGGCTTTTCCAAACACAGAAACAGCAATTTCCCGGGAAAGGCGGTGAAGATCCGCGCAGCTTTTAAATCCATGCCGGACAAACAATTCCTGGGTTTTTTCGCCGGCGCCCCAGATCTTGTTTACCGGCAGGGAAAGCATAAATTTCTCCTCCTCCCCCGGCGGAACAACATACAAGCCATTGGGCTTTGACATGCCCGAGGCGATCTTGGCCACGTACTTGTTAGAGGCAAGTCCCGTCGATACGGTAAGGCCCGTCTCTGTATATACCGCCCGTTTAAGTTTTTTTGCCAGAACCTCCGGGGGGCCAAAGAGCTTTTCCGTACCGGTAATATCCAAAAAAGCCTCGTCCACTGAAAGCTGTTGAAGTTCCGGGGAAAACCCCGCCAACACCGCCATTACCTCTTCCGATTTCTCCCGGTACCGCCCCATGTTTCCCCGCAGGTATATGCCCCCGGGACAGAGTTTTACCGCCTGTACCAGGGGCATGGCGGAATGTACCCCCCAGACCCGGGCTTCGTAGGAGGCGGTGGACACCACACTCCGCCGGTCTCCGGGAAGGCCCCCCACTATAACGGGCTTTCCCCGGTATTCGGGATGATCCAGCTGTTCCACCGAGGCATAAAAGGCGTCCATATCCGCATGGATAAAATAACTCATCTTTATACACCATAGATTTGGGTTTGTCCGGTAAGAAATTGGCGAATTTTCAAAAACCAATCCATCTTAAGCATTCTCGATAATTTCAATATCCCTGGCCGTCAAGCCGTAGAGTTTATAAACCGCCTTATCGATGGTTCCGCCGATACCGTCAATTTGCCGGGAAAGTATCTTTCTTGCCTGCGGAATTTTTTCGGCGTATTCCCGCTGTTTCAGTTCAAGCATTTTGTCAACCAAGATGGCAAATTCACCCTGTGTTTTGGCATCCGCTTCCGGTATGGGGAGTTTTCCGATG
>JAISLT010000067.1 GCA_031277165.1 Spirochaetaceae bacterium | reverse complement strand
GAAAACTGGCTTAAAACGGGGGAAGGGGAAATGTTCTATAAGTCCCCGGACGAAAAGATTACCAGACTGGTAAGTATTTTCAATGAACTGCCTGTAGATTTTCAAGACTATGTATTAGAGCAGATAGAGAATCTTTTGAAACTGCGGAACAGGCAGGATAAACCCCGTCCGTCATAATTTAGCGGCTAACATTTTTTGGAAAAACGGAGTGTGTCAAAATGACCCAAGTAGACAGATTGGAGATTATGAATAGTAAATTTAGTGTGTCATAATGACGCGCCTGGAAACAGGCTAACATTTTTGAAAAAAACCGTAAAACCCCTTGACTTTCCTTGCCAGTATAGTATAATAAAATTGCTATTGTTAATAGCGGGTTCTTTGGAACGATAAGTATAGATGCGCCGTAGGCGCGGAAAGGTCGCTATGACCTTTGTATGACCTTCCAAGCGGGAGACTTTACCAGTGTTTGCTAATTCCTTACAGGATAAGGAATTAAGGGAAATGAGAAACATTGGTAAAGTGTTCAATTCCCGCCACCTCCACTGCTAATTCTTCATCCCATAAGAAGCAGCGCTAATTATCATGCAGCTGAATACACTGCGCTTGTCTTGGAATGGGCAGAAATTTTCCACCCATTTCTTAGGAGTTTGCAAGGTATAAAAATTCACTTTCGTGAATTTTTATACACTTTATGCGCGAAGCGCAACAAACTGCTAGGGTTTGTAGGGTGTCAAATTCCAGCGTTTCCCTCTAAGGAGCCCCGCTCTTCTCCAAAGGGAGCTCATTTATATTTCTGGGAAATTTCTTTAAACCGGTCCTGTATCTGGATTACCGCATCGGTAAGGATTGGATCAAACTGGGTACCCCGGCCATCGGTAATAATTTTAACGGCCTCTTCATAGGACATGGCGGCCTTATATACCCTGGCGCAGACCAGGGCATCATATACATCAGAAAGAGCGGCAAGCCGGGCCGTTAGGGGAATGTTGTCGCCCTTAAGTTTTTGGGGGTAGCCGTTACCGTCGTACCGTTCGTGGTGTGAATAGGCTATATCATAGCAATGGCGAAGATAAATGGAATCCTTGTCCGTCACCGCCTTCATCATCTCTTCAATAATATTTTTCCCCACGGTGGCGTGGGTCTTCATGATCTCGTATTCTTCCGGATCAAGCTTTCCCGGTTTTAACAAAATTTTGTCGGGGATCCCAATTTTACCCACATCGTGCAGGGCCATGGCTTTAACAATAATGTCCGGGTGCATGGCCTTAAGGGATTCCGCATAGGGGGAGTTGGATTCGACAAGGTATTCAATCAGGGCCTGGCAGAAAAATTGGGTCCGTTTAACATGGCTTCCCGATTCCAGGTTACGGTACTCAATAATATTGGCAATGGCCTGGAGGGTATTGTCCAGCGTAGACGTGGCTTCGGCGGCTTTTTCCGCCACCATTTGTTCCAGGTTATCGCTGTAGTTCTTAAGCTCCACCTGGTTTTTTACCCGAAGCTTAACAATCTCCGGCAAAAAGGGCTTGCTGATAAAATCCACCGCCCCCGCGGTAAGGGCCTCGCTTTCAGAATCGGAGGTGGTAATAAAAACAACGGGAATGCGTTTAAACGATTCGTTTGCCTTAAGGACCTTTAAAAGCTCATAGCCGTTCATTTCGGGCATGAACACATCCAGCAGGATAATCTTAGGAAGTACCGGCATGTCCTTAAGCGCCTCCAGCGCCCGTTTGCCGTTTTCTGCAGTAAGAATTGTGTAGTCGCCCTTAAGGATCTCCGCCAGTATAAGGCGGTTCATATCGACATCATCAACCACCAGTACCAGGGGAGGATCTTTTACACTAGCCATTTTCGGCGATAACCCTTTCCAGCTCCGGCAGGGTTGCGGCAAAAACTTCCTTCACCGCATTTATAGCCCCGGGACTTACGGACCGGGCCTTAATCTGGGATTCCAGCTCTACCACCTTCGCATTCAATTCCTTGATCGAAAGATTCGCCGTAACCCCCTTAAGGGTATGGGTAAGCTCCCGGGCTTCTTCATAGTTCCCCGCATCAAGGGCTGCAAAGATAGGATCGATCCTGGTCTCGTTCTTAAATTTGGTTAAAAGCGTGGCATATAGTTTTGCATTGTTCACCACCCGC
Source organism: Spirochaetaceae bacterium (assembly GCA_031277165.1). Taxonomy (GTDB): domain Bacteria; phylum Spirochaetota; class Spirochaetia; order Treponematales; family Breznakiellaceae; genus JAISLT01. The sequence goes on along the minus strand of JAISLT010000067.1, from coordinate 26,006 downwards.
TTTTTTCCATCTTCCTGATCAATGTAGATAATATCAGCCATTATGATCCCCCAGCGCTCAGTATAATGAAGGGCGGGCTATTCGTCCAGCCGCCGCAGGACCATCGAAAACCGCTTTGCTAAAACCGGGTCCGCGGGGCAATTCTGCGGGGGAACGACCCTGGTCTGCGGCCCTGGGAGTTTGTGCATTAGGGAGTTTCGGCGGGCAGCCGGGAGAGAAGCCGTTCCCGAAGGCTGTCCAGATCTCCAATAAACCGGAAAAGCCCGGATCGGACAATTTTTCCCGCTCCGGCGGCAGTTTCCAGGTCCTCCGCGGCGGCCGCCAGAGGCAGGGCTCCCACCACGGTGGAGGCATTTTTAAGGACCCGGAGGATCCCCGGAATTTTACGGCCCCCATCCCCGCCGGGGTCTACCGCCAATGCACCCAGCCGCCGAAGCCGGTTTTCCGTATCGGCGCAATAGAGCCTAAGCAGGGCCTGGTATTCCTCCCTGGAACCCAGGCAGTTGGAAAGGCCCCACTGCTCATCCAGGCCCTCAATGCCCAGTTCCGGAGCCTTCGGCGGCGGTTCCTCCGTTACCCGCTGCCGGATCTCTTTGGGGGTCCATTTTTCTATCAGGGCATTAATGCGGTGAACCTCCAGGGGTTTTGCATAATAATCGGAAAACCCTATTTCAAGATATTGTTCCCTTACCCCCGTCAGGGCGTTGGCCGTCATGGCTATAATCGGGAGGTTTTTGTATTTTTCTCCCTCCATGGACCGGATCGCCTTTGTTGTTTCAATCCCGTCCATACCGGGCATCATATGGTCCATCAAAACCAGATCAAAATCACCGTTTTTAACCAGTTCCAGGGCTTTTTTACCTTCGCTGCAGAGGGTAACCTGTATCTGATAGGGGGCAAGCAGACCCTGGGTAATTTTTAGGTTGACCGCCAGATCGTCCACCACCAGAACCTTAAACTCGGGGCAAATAAAGGGGACCCGCTCGTTTAAAGGAATGTCCACCGGTTTTCCCTGGATGGCGTTAACCACCGCTTCGGCGTGGTAGGGAGAGGTAAGGGTCAATCCGTCCCAGCCGGATGGCTCCCCCGCGGAAGGGGCGGTTTGGCCGTCCAGCAAAATGGGAACCGCGGTGATGGCGGAATTAGCAGCAAGGCGCTGTTTAAGCGGCCCGGCCAATTCCCGGGGAAAAAACACATAGTCCCAGCCGGCTTCCAGCTGGGCCAGCAGGTCCCCCGGATCCGCCGCCGAAACAGCCGCCATGCCCAAATTGTCCAGGATCCATTTAAAAGAAGCGGAAAGGGCCGGATCCGGGCAGTAAAAAAGGGTCCGTGCTCCTTTTACGTCAAGACTTGCCGTGGGGCTGGGATCCACAATATGCTGGGGAACAGTGACTAGAAAGGTTGAACCCCGCTGGTATTTGCTGCGTACCGAAATAGTTCCCCCCAGGGCCTGGCAATAACTGCGGGTAATGGAAAGGCCCAGTCCGCTTCCTTCTATGCTTATATTCCGCTTCATATCCAGCCGGACAAAAGTTTCAAACAGCATGTTCATGTCTTCTTCTTTAATGCCAATGCCGCTGTCGCTTACTTCCATAATAAGATTAAGCCGCTCCACATCCTTTCTGCCGGTAATCCGGACCTTTACAAAGCCCTGATCGGTGTACTTAACCGCATTGCTGATCAGGTTAAAAAGTATCTGCCGGATCTTTATCACATCCCCTAAAAGCATCCGGGGAATTTTAGAATCCACCTCCACCAAAAGCTGGATCGGTTTTTCGTTTGTATGTATTTTCATCACATTAACAATGTCGTTTACCAGGGAACTAAATTCATAGGGAAATTCCACAATTTGCAGGTTCCCCGATTCTATCTTTGAGAAATCCAGAATATCGTTGATGATCACCAGCAGGTTATCGCCGGCCTGCTTAATGTCCACCAGGTATCTGGCCACCTGGGGATTAAGCTGTTCCCGCAGGGCCAGTTCGCTTATGCCAATAATGGTATTTAAGGGGGTACGTATTTCGTGGCTCATGGTGGCCAGGAAGCGGCTCTTTGCCCTGTTGGCCTCTTCGGCCATTTCCCTGGCGTGGATAATTTCGGTGATGTCATTGGCCAGGATTGTATATCCGTTGACAATCTCCCCTTCCATGGCGGGGACTATCTGGATCGTATAGTTCCGCATTTCGTTCAAGGAGGGAATTTCCAGGGATAGTTCTATTTCCGCCGGTTCCCGAAGATCCCGGTACCTTTCCATAACCTGCAGGAGCCGGGAAAAATTTACCGCCCCCCCATATTGCCGGACCACGTTAATTAGGGGCTTGTTCCGGATCATGTCAAAATGGGGTATATTAAATTTATCCAGCAGCGCCACGGTGCAGTAGTTTATCTGTTTTTCTTTATCTAAAAGCAGAATAATGTTAATGCTGTTTTCCAGCATCATGTACAAAAACCGCTCCTGCTGGATCTTCTCTCCGTGCAGAATGTTCAGAAAATGGAGCTGGGCCTGGAAAGCCCGCTCCGAAGAGGCCACGCTGTTAGAAAGGGCCCGCAGATTCCGTTCCAGTTCCCGAATCTTTAATTCCAGCTTTGCCGGATCCTTCCCGCCGCTCATAAAACGCAGATGCACAGGGAATAATTAAGGAAACAGTTGCTTAATTCTTTATTTTTGTCCCGGATGGGGCAAAATTCCCCAATCGAGTAGACGAAGTGGTAGGGCAGGGTGTCCTTAAATTCCGCCGTTAGTTCCCGAATTTCAGAGAAAAAATCGGTCCCCAGTGTCCAGCTTCGGGCGGCGCAGGAGCTGACCAGGGCGATACTGCCGGGAGCTTCCGGGCCGGCCCCCAGGGACCCCACACATTCCTGGGCGGTTTTTTTTGCCGAGGCCATGACAAAGTCCCTGTCACAGAAGGAAATTCCCAGGGAGGCATGAACCGGCATGGCGCCGCTGCAGAGCAATTCCCCCGCATCGGCCTTGTAAATGGTCCGAATCAGCCGGGAACCGTTTCCGGGGTACAGGACAATGGGAAAAGACGCAATCCCCAGCAATTTACCGTCCTTGGACAGGCCGCTGGTTTCCAGGTATTCCAGTGCGGGGATTCCGTTGATCCTTCTAACCCGGTTTTTGTAAGAATCCGTAATAACCGCCCGGTAGCTAAGCATCCGTTCTTCCGGAATAGTGGAAAGAAAAAACCGGGGATTAATATTGCCCCAAAAGGCCGCCAGGATAAAGGCGTCTTCGTATTCAACGCCGTTAAAGCAGGTTCTGACATTTTTACATTCCACATCGTCGGTAAACGCAGTTAAGCCGAAGATTGGAACCCCGCCGCTTACAACATCCAGGGCTGCGACATAATCGTCCCCGGTGATCTTCTGTAAATAGGGGGTAATAATGTAAAAGAGTCCGGGCTTGGCCATGCCGCCGGGTTTTTCCGCCAGAATGGTCCTGCACATTTTTTCCAGGGGCTGGAAAGGATCCTCCCGCAGGGGTTCACTGGCAAGGGCGGTGAACATGCAGTCGTCGCTGGTAATAACCGTGATGGTTAAGCAGATAAAGTCCGTTGATCCGGGCACGGTGGTAATAGAGGTGGTTCCCCCCACCACGGAAAAACCCAGTGCTTGGTAAAGCCTTTCCATAATTCCGGTGCCGGAAAAATCGGGGTGATAATACAATATGCCCAGGGAATAAGCGAGCAGCCGCCGTGGTTCTATCTGCCGTAAAATATCTGCCAGGGCTTTTTCCACATTGTCAATTTCTCCGGTATGGGCGGTAAAAACCCGTATCATTGTTCCATCCTGTTTGCGCCCTTTACAGCTGCCCAAAATTCATAAAACACTGGCGAAGCCGCTGTTCCAAAAGCTTATAGGAAAAGAATTTTTTTCCTATTTCAAAATTCCGTGCGGTCATTACCTCCGCAGCCCCGGGGTTTTCCAAAATGGCGTTTACCGTATCTACCGTGTCGGGGGTAATATAGGTGTCCATCACCACCACATCAAAGTCTAAAGGTTCAATGTCCTGTTGAAAGATCGAATAACGGTTTACCAGAATGGGTTTTCTAAACCACAGGGCCTCCAAAAAGGCATTGCCGAATCCTTCGTAACTTGAAGGGTAGCTTACAAAATCCGCATTAAGGTAACAGTCCCAAAGGCTGTATTTTTTCTGCCCCGTCTCGGAGGTTCCCCGGTCGGCCCCGATAATGTCGGGCCGGACTATCACGTCCACCCCTAAAAGTTCCGCATAGTCCATGGTACGCTGAAAATACTCGGACCCCTCATCCCGTTCCTGGTGGCTGATAAGCAGCTTAACCCCCTTGTTTTTAAGGCGGCTTGCCAGTTCAATGGCATGTTCAATACCCTTGCGGGCGATCATCCGGGTGGGCTGCAGAAGCAGTACCTCGTCGCCGGCAATTCCCAGATCCCTGCGCAGGTCCCGTCCATAATCATCCAGAACCGGCGGTTCCGTATCGAAGTCAAACACGTTGGGGATAATGGTAGACGCAAGGCCGCAGCGGAACGACAGCTTTTGCCTGGCTTCGGAATTGATCACCACATGGTTGATCGTATGGAGCCGGGGGGGGAAGGACATGGAAATGTAATCTTCCACGCAGTTTACGGCAAAGCGCTGCCGCTCCCAGGCAAAGTCGTGGTGATGGGCCAGGACGGGAATTCCCGTTTCTGCAATCAATTCTGTTATGGCCAGCCCCAGGGGTATATGCATGGGTATGGTCAGGGCATTTTCGGCAATAATAATATCTATTCCAAAGGTTTCCACAAATTCATACAGCGCCCGTTTAAGCTTGAACCGCACCGCCTGAATTTCCCCGGTAAGGCTTTCGGTCCTGACCCTGCTTCCAAAACAACGATCCTGAATATCCAGAATCAAGGGGTGGTTAAAAAAAGCTTCCTCCACCACCATGGAGCTCTCCGGCTTCCAGTCGGACAGGCCCGAAAAAAAATAACAGCCGTAACCCATCTTTTCCAAAACCTGCTGCCACTTGCGGGTCTCCAGGGACACCCCGTCGGCACCTTGAAAACGGGTAGAAACAAAACCGACCCTGCTAATTTGAGAAGACCGGGTTAGATACATATAATTAAGTATAACAGGTCCCGGTGTTTTTACAAGGGTATTTTACCGTAACACAGGGACCACCGCGGAAAGAAAAAGTCCCGCAGAAACCGCCTATCCCTTTTCATAGGGCTGGCCCGAAGCCCGGGGGGCATAATCTTTACCGCTAAAGAAAACCAGGGTTATAAGGGTAATGGCATAGGGAAGGATGTTAAAAAACTCCGGGGGTAAAAATTTTAGAAAGTCAATATTGATAATATATACCGCCAGGGCAACGGAGGTTCCAAAAAGCAGGGACGATCCCAGCACCCCCAGGGGAAGCCATCTGCCAAAGGAAACCGCCGCCAGGGCAATAAACCCCTTGCCGTTAATGGTAGTAACCGTGTACTGGATTGTCTGGGTTAGAACCAGACAAGCCCCGGCCAGGCCGGCGAGGATCCCCGATATAAGGACCGCCATATAGCGGATGCGGATTACGTCGATCCCCGCCGAAGCAGCCGCCTGGGGATGTTCCCCGCAGGATCGGAGCCGCAGGCCCCAGGGACGTTTGTACAGCCCATACCAGGATGCAATAAGGATCCCCAGGGCAATTAGGGCCGTAGGGTAGACCCCCCCCAGCCAGGGCAGGGGCATCATTCCCAATTTAAAGGGCTGGGATCGTTCCTGCTGGAAGATAATCTGGCAGAAAAAAACCGTCAGCCCGTTGGCCAGCAGATTTAACCCCGTACCGGAAATAACCTGATCCGCCTTAAGGGTAATAGAAGCAAAGGCATGAACCAGGGAGAAGATCCCGCCGATGGCGGCCCCCAGGATGAGCGCCAAAGGAACCGAGTAGGATCCCGCGGGGCTTTCCAGGAGCCGGTGGCTGGTGGCCGCCGCCATAGCCCCAAAGGCCATAAGCCCTTCCAGGGCTATGTTGACCACCCCGGCCCGTTCACAGATCATCCCCCCAATGGCGGCAATAAGAATGGGGGCCACAATCATAAGTATGGAAGGGACCATCCCCAGAAAAAGGGCAAGCAGTTCCGCCATCAGCTCTCCTCCGTCATTTTATGTCTTCTCCGCGATTCACCGGCCCGCCGCCGATTGTCTTTCCTCCGTAAGGCCGGCCCCGGAAAGGGCCTCTTTTGCTTCCCCGGGGAATGTACCGGCGGTTTCTTTTTTCCGGGTCTTTTCTTTTAGCTGCCAGTCAAGGATGATCCGTACCCCGGCGCGGAGGGAGATAAATACCACCACAAGGCCCATGATGATCGAGGCGATTTCCTTGGGGATTTGCCGGGACTGCATAAGGGGCTGGGCGGATTTGAGCATTCCAAAAAGCAGCCCCGCCAGGGCAGTGCCCCAGGCGGTACTGTTCCCCACCAGGGCCACGGCAATGCCGTCAAAGCCGTATCCGTCCTGGCCCCCCAATACCCGGCCATAGCTAAAGGATCCCAGGGCGACAATTGCCCCGGCCAGCCCCGCAAAGGCCCCGGCAATTGCCATGGAGGCGGTTATGCTGCGGTTGACGCTGATGCCGCCGTACCTGGCCGCATCTTTGTTCAGCCCCGTGGCCCGCAGGGAATACCCCAGCCGGGTCTTTCCCATGACAATCCAGTAAAAGAAAACCGCCCCCAGGGTAAACCAAAGGCCGTAGTTAAGCCGGGAGCCGTTGGTAAGACCCTCCAAAAGGGGGCTGCGGATAAGGGCGGTCCTGGGAAAATCCGGAATGCGGTAGGTGTTACCGCCGGGCACATTCAGCATAATAATCCGGGATCCGTACAGGGCAATGTAGTTCATCATAATGGTGGCCACCACTTCGGAAACGCTAAACCGGGCCTTGAACCACCCCACCAGTCCCCCCCATGCCGCCCCCGCGGCCAGGGCCGCAAGTACCGCCAACAGCCAGTGCAGTACCGGTATATGGGGCCCAAAAAACCCCACCAACTGGGCGGCGGTAATTCCCGCAATGTACTGCCCCTCGGCGCCGATGTTAAAAAGCCCGGTCCTGGCAGCAAAGCCCATGGAAAGTCCGCAAAGTATCAGGGGCATGGACATGACAAACCATTCCCCTATGTACCGGGCATTCCAGATAAAACGCCTAAGATCCAGCCCCGTGAGGACCTGCACAATGGCCGAGTACATGCCGCCGGGGCGCCTTCCTACCAGGAGGATTAAAACCGTGGCCACGGCAAAGCCCAGCAGAACCACCCCCACCGATACCAGTCCATCGGACCGGGCAAGCATGTCCAGCCAGGAATCCCGCCGGACAGAGGAGGATTTGCCCTTCCCCCTCATGGGGCCACCCCCGCCATCATGGCCCCTATGCGCCGTTCATCCGCTTCTTTCGCAGAAACAACCCCCACCACCTGGCCCTTTGAAACCGCCGCAATGCGGTCGCAGAGGGCTATAATCTCGTCCAATTCAAATGACACCAGCAGCACCGCCCGGCCCTTGTCCCGCTCTTCCACAATGCGGCGGTGGATATATTCAATGGCCCCCACATCAAGCCCCCGGGTTGGCTGGGAAACAATAAGCAGTTCCGGCGAAAGGTCAATTTCCCGGGCGATCACCGCCTTCTGTTGATTGCCCCCGGACATACCCTTGGCGGGGGTGGCCGGCCCCTTGCCGGCCCGGATGTCAAATTCCTTGATAAGGGTTTCGGCATGTTTAGCAATAGCCGGAAAACGAAGAAATCCAAGGGGACTAGAAAAGGGGCTTCGGCGGAAGCTTTTAAGAACCAGATTTTCGTCCAGCCGGAACGCCAGGATAAGGCCGTGCCGGTGCCGGTCTTCGGGGACCAGGCCCAGGCCGTTTTCATTACGGCGCCGGATGGGCTCATGGGAAATGTCCCGGTCTTTTAGGAGGATCCGGCCTGTCTTTACCGGGGACAACCCCGCAATGGCGGCCACCAGTTCCGACTGCCCATTGCCGTCTACTCCGGCAATGCCGACTATTTCTCCGGCGTAAATTTCCAGGGAAAGGCCGTTTACCGCAGGAATTCCCCTAGCCCCGGCTACGGTAAGGTTTTCTATCTTTAAGATCAGGGTCCCCGGTACGGCGGGTTTTTTGTCGATGCGGAAGTTCACCGAACGGCCCACCATCATTTCCGCCAATTTCTTTTCGTCCGTATCTTTTACCGTGACGGTACCGGCATGTCTGCCCCGCCGCAGAACCGTACAGCGGCCGGCCGCAGCCTGTATTTCCTTTAGCTTGTGGGTTATAAAGACAATGGTTTTTCCTTCCGCTTTTAGGCGGTTAAAGATCCCCAAAAGTTCGTCTATTTCCTGGGGGGTAAGCACCGCGGTGGGTTCGTCAAAAATAAGAATATCCGCATTGCGGTAAAGGATCTTAAGGATCTCCACCCGCTGCTGCATACCCACGGTAATGTTTTCAATTTTTGCCCTACTGTCCACCGCAAGCCCGTAAGCCGCCGAAAGGGCCTCCACCCTTTCCCCGGCCTGCTTAAGGTCAAGGTTCCCAAATGCGTCTTTGGGCTCCATTCCCAGGACTATATTTTCTGTTACCGTAAAATTGTGGACCAGTTTAAAGTGCTGGTGAACCATGCCGATCCCCAGGGCGGTGGCGTCGCTGGGACCCTTAATATGTGCCTCTTTGCCCCGTATTTTTATGCTACCGCCGTCCATTTCGTAAAGGCCAAAGAGGACGGACATAAGGGTCGATTTACCGGCGCCGTTTTCCCCCAACAGGGCGTGTATTTCCCCGGCGGCAACTTCAAAGTCAACTCCGTCGTTTGCCACAACTCCGGGGAAAACCTTGGTAATTCCTATCATCTCAATAGCAGGAACGGGCACAACGCCTCCTTTTAGCCATAGGGATGCCTTCGTGCTAATGAGGCCCCCTAAAAACCCCGGGGTTTTTAGGGGGGATCCCTAATCTTGGGCCTTTAAGTTCTGGGGAAATCCCGGAATCTGCCGGGCGGCGGCATAGGTGGCGGCCACCGTAATCTGCCCGGACACTATCTGGGCCTTTACCTCTTCCAGCCGTGCCTTGATGGATTCCGGCAGGGCGGGGTTCGTAACGGCGTACCCAACTCCATCCGCCTTAAGATCGAAGGTAATGGTCTCTCCCTTAAAAGACCCGGTCTCTATGGCTTTAAGGGCGTAGAGGGTGGCCGATTCAACCCGCTTAAGCATCGAGGTAAGAACCGCCGAATCGGTGTCGTTGTAAAGCCCCTCGTCGTGCTGATCCGAATCGACCCCAATGGCCCAGACATTTATTCCCTGGGTCCGGTATTCCTTGGCCTGGGCGATGGTTCCGTTGCCGGAGGCGCCGGCGGCGGAATAAATGGCATAGACCCCGGAATCGTACCAGTTTTTAGCCTGGGATTTGGCGGAACCGGGATCATCCCAGCTTCCTACATAGTAGTCGTCGATCCTGGCGCCGGGGATAATCGAAAGCACCCCCTGGTAAAATCCCACCTCGAACTTGGTAATGGTGGGGCTAAGAATTCCGCCGATAAACCCAAACCGGGGATTGTCGATCCCGTCTTCCAGGGCCTTTAGGGCGGCGGCCACCCCTACCAGGTAGGATCCTTCATGTTCGGCAAAGGTTGCCTGCAGGACATTGGGAAGTCCCACCCAGTCCACATCCACGATCATATACTTTTGATCCGGGTTTTTTTCCGCCACTTCCGCAAGGGCATCGGCAAAGGTAAAACCCGTGGTGATAATTAAATCGTAGCCTTCGTCGGTGGCCTGCTGTATATTGGGAATATACATATCCTGGGTATTGGCGGTGACCACATCGTACAGGGAACCCCGCTGGGTGGAATTTTCCGTGGTGTCGCCGTAATATTGCAAAAGGCCCCGCCATGCGGCGGCGTTAAAAGACTTGTCGTCAATACCGCTGGCATCGGTAAGAAGCCGTACCGTAACCCCGGCGGTTTCACCGGCGGCGGGTTTGCCGGGACATCCTGCAAAAACCAAAAGTCCCGCAAGGACGCACCAAATAATCCATGTTTTCTTCATTTCCTAATCCTCCGGGAACAGCATAGCCCCCTTTTACGGATCCGGTCAAGCCAAAAGGCGCTGAAGGACAAAACACTAGAAGCTTGATTAGGCTAAAAAGCATTTTTAAGAATTTTACCACAAAGGCGAAGTCGAACCGAAGGTTCGTTGGTGGTTTATATTCTTTTTCGCGTCTTTTTTCGCTTATCAGGTCATTTAGTCTTTACAGGCTGCTGCACTGGCAGGTTTTACGGCACCAAGCGCAAGAAATCCACCAGCGCAAAAGGCTGCTAGGATGCGGCGGTGGACAGGATGCTGTACAGCCGGTCCAGGTCTTCCATGGAGTAGTACTCAATTTCCACGGCGCCCTTTTTTAGGGTTCCCCTGATCGTTACCTTGGTCCCCAGGGTTTCGATACATTTTTCTTCCATGGCCTTTAGCTGGGGATCCCGCCGGTCCGGGGGCTTGGCCTTCCCCGGTTTAGCGGCCCTGCCGCCGGAACCAAGCTCCGCCGCCAGCTTTTCCGCCTCCCGCACCGAAAGGCCCCGGGAGCGTATTTCGGTAAAGAGCCGTTCCTGGGCGGCGGCGCCGGCAAGGGAAAGGATAGCCCGGGCATGACCGGCGCTTAGGGAGCCGTCTTCCAGGGCGCCCCGCATGGCAGGGGGAAGCTTAAGCAGCCGCAGGGCGTTTGCCACGGTGGACCGGTTTTTTCCCACCCGCTCCGCCGTTTCGTCCTGGGAAAGGCCGCCGTTTTCCATGATCTGCCGGTATGCGGAAGCTTCCTCAATGGGGTTAAGATCCGCCCGGTGTATGTTTTCAACCAGCGCCACTTCCAGCCGCTTTTGATCCGGGTATTTTCTGATAATCGCCGGGACCTCCGTAAGTCCCGCCATGCGGGCGGCCCGGCTTCTTCGCTCCCCGGCGACAATAACAAAATTGCCGTCTTCCCCCTGATCAACAATAATCGGCTGGATAATTCCGTGCTGTTTAATAGAAGCGGCCAGTTCTTCTAATTCGGCCCGGTCGAAGGATCTGCGGGGCTGTTCCGGGTTGGCGGAAAGTTTTTCCAGGCTTAGAAGGGTTTCCCCCGCCGTACCGGGGGCCTTCCCCTGGGGGCGGTCTTCCATGGCGGTGGTTTCGGTGGGCAGCAGGGCCCCCAGGCCCTTCCCAAGCCTGTTTTTAGCCACGGGCCAGGACCTCTTCCGCCAGGCTCTGATAGGCCTTGCCGCCGGAACTGCCCGGATCGTACTGGGAAATAGGCAGACCGTGGGAGGGGGCTTCGGAAATCCGTACATTCCGGGGGATAATTGTCTCAAAGACCTTGTCCCGAAAATAGGCGCTTACCTCTTTAACCACATCCTGGGCAAGGCGGGTCCGCTGGTCGTACATGGTAAAAAAAATTCCCCCGATTTCAAGCTCCGTATTAAGGCTTTTTTGGATGCGCCGTATGGTTTGAAGGAGCAGCGAAAGGCCCTCCATGGCAAAATATTCGCACTGCATGGGGATAAGTACCGAATCCGCCGCCGCCAGGCCGTTAAGGGTAAGGACCCCCAAAGAGGGGGGACAGTCGATTAGGATATACTCATAGCTGTCCCTGACCGGGGCCAGGGCGTTTTTTAAGTACAGATCCCGCTTTTCCTGTTCCACCAGTTCCACCGCGGCCCCGGACAGGTCTATGTCCGAGGAAATGACCGACAGATTCGGCACCGAAGTTTCCCGGATTACCTGGTCCAGAATCGCCTTCCCCGAAATAAGCTCGTATACACCGGGTTTTGACCTGGTTTTATCCAGCCCCACCCCGCTGGTAAGGTTTGCCTGGGAATCAAAATCCACCAAAAGTACGGATTTTCCCGCCTCTGCCAAATAGGCCCCTAAATTGACCGCCGAGGTGGTCTTGCCGACCCCCCCCTTTTGATTAACAAAAACAAACACCCTGCCCATGTTCTTACTATACCACAGGGAAGAATTTATTGCTATTGAACTCCTGCGGTTTTGGGTTTATTCTATTACTCATGACTCCGGTTCGTCTGCTTGCATTGGATTTGGACGACACCCTGCTGCGTTCGGATCTTTCCATTTCTTTCCGTACCCGGAACGCCATTAGAAAGGCGGAAGGCCGGGGTGTCACGGTGGTTCTGGCCTCAAGCCGCGCCCCCGCGGCCATGGAGCACTTTGCCGCCCTGCTGGGCCTTAACAAAAAGAACGGCTTCCTTATCGCCAATAACGGCACCATGATCCAGGAATCCCAAAGCGGCAATATGGTCTTTGACATAAAAATACCCTCCGCGGCGGCGCTTCTTATCTTTGATATGGCCGATGCCGAGGGCTTTGCCGTTCAAATTTACGATGACGACATTATGTACATTTCCCGGACCAATGAATTTGCCGAATACGATCAAAAAATAACCGGCCTGCGCCAGGTGGTGGTGGAAAACTTTCGTTCCATGGTGGCCTCGGGGTGCCATAAAATGCTTATCCCCGGCGACCCGATGATCCTGGAACCCCTGGCCCGGCTTCTTTCCAACTATACCGACGGCGCCGCTATTTATACCTCTAAGCCGTATCTGCTGGAGATACTGCCCCCGGGGGTGGACAAGGGCAGCGCCCTGGCGCTGGTGGCGGAAAAGCTCTCTATACCACGGGAGGCGGTGCTGGCCGTGGGGGATTCGATGAACGACGAAGCCATGCTCCGATGGGCGGGGTATCCCGTGGCGATGGTTAACGCCGACGATCGGATTAAAGAAATCGCCGCATTGGTTACCGAAAAGTCCAACGACGAAGATGGCGTGGCCGAGGTAATAGAACGGTATATTCTTGGCAGCGAAGACCTAACCATTAAGGGTCGTGTCAATGGCGGATGATAAACCGGACATCCCCATCAGCACCGACGATTCTCCTTCGGTTGTTCTGGATCTGATCTATCAGCTTAAGATTAAAGATGTAATGACCACCGCGGTAATTACCGGCGGCAAAACCGATACCCTGCGGCACATCCAGGCCATGATGCGGGAAAACTACATCACCGGCATCCCCATCACGGAAGAACGCAGACTCCTGGGGCTTGTCTCTATTGACGACATCGTCACCGCCCTGGACAAGGGGTATATCGATGCCACGGCGGACGAAAAGATGACCCGGAACCTTATTGTCCTGGAAGACGACATGCCCCTTTCCTTTGCCATTTCTTACCTGAACAAATACAGCTACGGCCGGTATCCGGTGGTGAATAAACAAAAGGAGCTGGTGGGGATCTTAACCAGCAAGGATGTGATCGGCACCCTGTTGGTAGAGATGAACCGGGAGGTACTAAGGCTGGAAAAAATAAGCCTGGGCCATAGCAGTACCGCGGGATTTTCGGAGATGGAATTTGCCACCACCAAGTACGATTTTGAAATGGCCGGCAGGGCCTCTACGGAGATAAAAAAGGCCCTAAAAAAACACGACATTGATCCCCAAATTATCCGCCGGGTGGCCATTGCCAGTTACGAGCTGGAGATTAACCAGGTGGTCCATTCCAACGGGGGGATTATGCGCTGTTCCATCCAGCCGGACAAGGTAATCGTGGAGGCCTCCGATACGGGGCCGGGGATTGAAGACGTGAACCTGGCCCTGCAGGAGGGGTGGTCCACCGCCAACGAATGGATCCGTTCCCTGGGTTTTGGGGCCGGCATGGGACTGGCCAATACCAAGCGGGTCAGCGATGAATTTACCATCAGCTCCCAGCCGGGCAAGGGCACCACGGTCCGTTCGGTGATTCACCTTAATTCACCCAAAGAGGAATCGGGGATCTCCCCGTTAAAGTGAGGCGCCGGTGACCATAGGGGAAGCGGCGGCGATGCTGGGGGCGGAGATCCTGCAGGATCAGTTTACAGACGCCCCCCTTACCGGGGCCTATACATCGGACCTTCTTTCCGACGTGATGGCCAATGCCAAGGAGGGGGGGGCCCTTATTACCATCCAGGCCCATAAAAACACCGTGGCGGTGGCGGCCCTGGTCAACATTACCCTGATTATCCTCTGCAATAACCGGCCCATTCAGGACGAAGATATGCTGGAAGCCGCCCGGGACGAAAACATTGCGGTGATCCGTACCAGGGAAAATCAGTTTACTGTTTCGGGAAAACTGTACGCCGCACTAAAGGAATAGCCCCTTGGCCCCCCTGCCGGCGGATCTGCACAATCACTCCTGCCTTTCCCCCTGCGGATCCCTGGATCTGTCCCCCAGGGCGCTGGCGGAAACCGCCGCCGCCAGGGGAACGGCGGTTCTGGCCCTAACGGACCACAATGCAAGCCGCAACTGCCCGGCCTTTTCTTTTCACTGCCGGCGGCTGGGGATAATTCCTTTTTACGGCCTGGAATGTACCACCCAAGAGGAGGTCCACATGGTCTGCCTCTTTGCCTCCCTGGATGCGGCCCTGGCTTTTGGGGATCTTATCTATTCGATCATCATGCCCTTTCCCAACGATCCGGAAAAAACCGGGGACCAGGTTTATGTGGACGAAGAAGACCATATCCAGGGGGAACTGGAGTACTTTCTTCCCGGCGCGGCGGATATTGGGGTCGATGCCCTGGGTCCACGGGCCGCCGAATACGGCGGCATTGTTATCCCCGCCCATGTGGACAGACCGGCCTTTTCCATGGCCAGCCAGCTTGGGGTGGTGGTACGGGGCCCCTGGGCGGCGGTGGAATGTACCCGCATACCCCCGGTTATATTCCCCCCGCCCTTAATGGGATCCCCCGGCGATCCCCCCCCCGAACCCAGAAAACTCGACACCCTGGGGTATCCCTTGATAACCGGGTCCGACGCCCACTACCTGGAACATGTGGCCCGCCGGTCCTTTGAACTTGACAGTACCCGGGAAGAGCTTCTTCCCCGGGGCCCCGGCGGGGATGCGGACATGGAGGCCCTAAAGCGGGCCCTGGAAAAACGGCCGGGGGATCCGCGGTAAAGGAAACCCTGGGTGTTTTTTAAAAATACACGTTTTGGGAAAACCCTCCCGGTAGGATCACCGCATTAAGACCCATGGAATGTATGTTTATACATATAGATTGCATAAAAATCCAATATTTTGTATATTAGCCCCATGAATCAAAAAGGGCGTCCTCCTGCGGATGGGAACCTACAAACCGGCGGACCACAGCACCGGGGTCTATACCGGCGGGAACATGAACATGATTCCTGCGGTATAGGTTTTGTGGCGGACATTAAGGGCCGTCCTTCCCATGACATACTTAAACGGGGACTTGAGGTCCTGGAGCGGATGGAACACCGGGGGGCGGAAAGCGCCGATAATAAAACCGGCGATGGCTCGGGGGTGCTGCTGCAGATACCCCATGGGTACTATAAACAGCTTATTCCGGGCCTGCCCGAGCGGGGAAAGTACGGCACGGGACTGATATTTCTACCTAAGGATCAAAAAAAACGGCTGGAGGCGGATAGGGCCCTGGAACAAACCGCCGCCGCCCTGGGCCTGGAAATTGCGGCCCGCCGTCCCGTGGAGGTAGATTCCGGGGTCCTGGGCCCCATGGCTGCGGAGGTGGAACCCCGCATAGAACAACTGGTTTTGGTTTCCCCGGATACGAAGGATCTGGAGACGGCCCTGTATATTTTCCGGAAAAAACTGGAAAGGCTGTCCCTGGAAAGGTCCGGAAATTCCGGCCCCTCCTCCGGGGGATCCTGGTACATGCCCTCCCTTTCCTCCGCCACCGTGGTGTACAAGGGGATGCTTACGCCAAACCAGCTTAGGCGCTACTATCCGGAATTGGATCATCCGGCCATGGAAACAGCGGCAGCCATGGTCCATTCCCGGTTTTCCACCAACACCTTTCCCGACTGGCCCCTGGCCCAGCCCTTCCGCCTGCTGTCCCACAATGGGGAAATCAACACCATCACGGGGAACCGCTTTTGGATGGCCGCCCGGGAGGCCCTGTTTTCCGGGGCGGAAACCAGGCTTGGCCGGGCCCTTACGGAGGTGCTTCCGGTAATTGAACCGGGCCGCAGCGATTCGGCAAGCCTTGACAATGCCCTGGAACTGCTGGTCATGGCCGGCCGGAGCCTGCCCCATGCCTTGATGATGCTGATCCCCGAATCCTGGAACGATAAAAATCCTATCTCCGAAGAACTAAAGGCCTTTTATGAATACCACGCATGCCTGATGGAACCCTGGGACGGTCCGGCTTCCATCGTATTCTGCGACGGCCGTTATGTGGGGGGCACCCTGGACCGCAACGGTCTTCGGCCCTCCAGATATACCATCACCAAAGACGGGCTTATTGTTATGGCCTCCGAAACGGGGGTCCAGGACTTTAAAAGCGAAGAGGTGGAATACAAGGGCAGGCTCCTGCCGGGAAAACTCCTGGTGGTGGACATGGCCGAAGGACGGATTATCCCCGACGAAGAGGTGAAGGATCAGATCTGCCTGTCCAAACCCTATGCAGCCTGGGTCCGGAAGAATGTGACGGTCCTGGATCAGGGGGCGCCCGGCGGCGCCGTCTCGACGGCGGCAGGTCCGGCGGAGGGCCCGGCCTTAGGGGAAGGGTTTTCCGGCGGCGCCATCCCCAATGGGGGGGAACTTCTTTTTATGGAGCGTGCCGCCGGCTATACCCGGGAGGACCGGGACAGGCTTCTTCTTCCAATGGCGGAAACTGCCCAGGAGCCCACCAGTTCCATGGGAACCGATACGCCCCTGGCGGTTCTTTCCGGCAAACCCCAGCGGGTATACTCGTACTTTAAACAGGTCTTTGCCCAGGTTACCAACCCTCCCATCGATTCGATCCGGGAGGATCTGGTTATGACCCTTACAAGTTTTGTGGGCCCCCAGAAAAACCTTCTGGACGAAACGGAGGACCATTGCCGGCGGATAAAGGTTCTTAATCCCATTATGACCGTGGATGATCTAAACCGGCTGTGTTCAATATCCGGGTTTGGGTCAAAAACGCTGGAGGCGGTTTTTACCGGAACCTCTTCCCTGCAGGGGGCCCTTGCCGGCCTTGTCAAGAATGCCCTGGAGGCGGCCGGGGCCGGCGGCTCCTTTTTGGTACTAAGCGACAGGGCCGCCCTTGATCCGCGGCGGGGCCTCTGTCCCATCCCGGCCCTTCTTGCCGCGGGGGCGGTCCACCACGCCCTTATTGCCGCCGGGCTGCGGATGAAGGTTTCGATCATCGTTGAATCCGCCGAGCCCAGGGAACTGATGCACTTTGCCCTCCTCTTTGGATATGGGACGGATCTGGTGGTTCCCTATGGCGCCCTGGCTTCTCTGGAAGCCCTTTGCCGGGAAAAATCCACCAGAGACTTTGTCCATGCCCGAAAAAATTATATCAAGGGCCTTAACAAGGCCATGCTTAAGGTTATGTCCAAGATGGGTACCAGCACGCTCCGTTCCTACCGGGGGGCCCAGGTTTTTGAAGCCGTGGGCCTGGCAGAGGAGGTAATGGAAATGTGCTTTCGGGGTACCGCAAGCCGTATCGGAGGGGCGGGGTTCGCCGAGCTGGAAGAAGAAACCCTGGCCCAGTACCGGTTTGCCCTGGAAGAATGGGAGCGGCAGCCGGATCCAAAGGGACCGGAAACCCTTCTGGCAGGACAGGGACAGTACCGGTGGCGAAGGGGCGGCGAAGGGCATGCATGGAACCCCGAGACAATTTACCTGCTTCAATGGGCCGCCAGGACCGGAGATTATAAAAAGTTCAAACAATTCAGCGCCGCGGTAAATACCCTTAATCAATCCCCCCATGTGATCCGGGGGCTTATTGACTTTGCCCCGCCGGGAACGGTTCCCGGCGGACCGGCCGCGCCGGCGGCTGTCGAAGAGGTGGAAAGCGAAGAAGAGATTATGAAACGCTTTACCACCGGGGCCATGTCCTTTGGGTCCATTTCCAAGGAAGCCCACGAAACCATTGCCACGGCGATGAATTCGATCAAGGGCCGGTCCAACTCCGGTGAAGGGGGCGAAAGCCCGGATCGTTTCCCGGTTCAAAGCGACGGCCGCTGGCTGCGGAGCGCCATCAAGCAGGTTGCTTCCGCCCGCTTTGGGGTTACCAGTGAATACCTGGCTAATGCGGTGGAGCTGCAGATCAAGATTGCCCAGGGTGCTAAACCCGGCGAAGGGGGACAACTGCCGGGGCACAAGGTGGATGCCATGATCGCCAAAACCAGACATTCCACCCCGGGGGTAACCTTGATAAGCCCCCCGCCCCATCATGATATTTATTCAATCGAAGATCTGGCGGAACTTATCTTTGACTTAAAGAACGCCAACTCCCAGGCGCGGATCAGCGTTAAACTGGTTTCCGAAACCGGCATAGGTACCATTGCCGCCGGGGTGGCCAAGGCCCATGCGGATAATATACTTATTTCCGGCTATGACGGCGGTACCGGGGCAAGCCCCCAATCCAGCATTCGCCACGCGGGGCTCCCCTGGGAACTGGGGCTTGCGGAGACCCACCAGGTACTGGTGCGGAACGGCCTGCGGGGCCGGGTACGGCTGCAAACCGACGGCCAGCTTAAAACAGGCCGGGATATAGTTATCGCCGGTATGCTGGGGGCCGAGGAATTTGGCTTCGGCACCTCCACCCTTATAGTCATGGGTTGTGTGATGATGCGGAAGTGCCACGAAAACACCTGCCCCATGGGAGTGGCCACCCAGGACCCTGAACTGCGCCGGCGTTTTACGGGGAAAAGCGAATATTTGATACACTTTTTTCACTTCCTGGCCCGGGAGGTCCGGGAAATTATGGCGGAACTGGGATTTAGAAAATTCGACGATCTGGTGGGCCGCTCGGATCTGCTGGTCCAGCGGAAGAGCCCGAAACAAAAGCCGGCCAAGCTCGATCTTTCCGCGGTACTGTACAAAGAAGAGGGGCCCCGGGGGATCCCCGGCGGAAGCTCCATCCGAAATACGGCGGACCAGATCCATAAAATAAAAAATGTGCTGGACAGGACCATAATCGAAAAATGCACCGATTCGTTAGATAAAAAAAGACCCACTTCGTTCAGCCTAGGGATAAAAAACACCGACCGTGCCGTGGGGGCCATGCTTTCCTGGGAAGTAAGCCGGCGTTTTGGCGCTTATGGGCTGCCGGAAAATTTTATCACCCTGGACTTTACCGGTTCCGCCGGCCAAAGTTTTGGGGCCTTTTTAGCCAAGGGCATCAGCTTCCGCCTGGCAGGGGACGCCAACGACTATCTGGGAAAGGGCCTTTCCGGCGGCCGTATTACGGTGGCCCCCCCGGAGGGTTCCAGCTTTAAATCCAACGAGAATATTATCCTGGGGAATACGGTCCTGTACGGCGCCACCTCCGGGGAATTGTACGCCGCGGGGATAGCCGGGGAACGGTTCTGTGTCCGCAATTCCGGGGCCACCGCGGTGGTGGAGGGGACCGGGGATCACTGTGCGGAATATATGACCGGAGGAAGACTGGTGGTGCTGGGCAGGGTAGGGCGGAATTTTGCCGCGGGCATGTCCGGCGGCATCGCCTATGTGCTGGACAGCGACGGCCGCTTTGAGTATTTTCTTAACGGGGGGATGGTGGAGCTTTCCGGCCTGGACAACGAAGAGGATGAACGGTTTGTCCGGGACACGATCTCCAAGCACGTATACTGGACCGGATCCGCCCATGCACGGAATATTCTGGACCACTGGGCCGAATACAAGCCCAAGTTTGTCATGGTCCTGCCGGTGGAATACAAACGGGCCCTCCAGCAGATGAAGCTTGCGGAACTGGACAGAAAACTCTACGAGATTCGGGAGCGGGAAGAACTGGAAGTAAAAAATTAGCGATGGGGGCCGGCTGGGCAGTTTCAAAATCCGGTATTTTGGAACTGCCCCAATGCGCAGCGGGGTCTAATACCCAAGAACCCGCTTGCGCGGGGGAGCCTTGCGGCGGGGAGGTTCATTCAATGATTTCCAATATTTTTTCTTTCCATAGGTCATATCCTTCCGGCGATAAATGAAGCCTGTCTTTCAAAAATAATTCTTCTTTTAAAGCGCCTCCGCTGTCCAGAAAATAGTGTCCGATGCCGGCGTACTGTATATTTAAATATCCGTCATAGGTTTGAATTATTTTATTTACCGCATTGTACCGTACCGTGTTCTCATCATCCGTACCGCTTCCGCAGGGCAGAATCGAAAACAGAATTACCTTTGTGGAAGGTGAAACGGCATTAATGTATTCCACTATTTTACCGATTCCCGCGGCGGTGGATTCCGGGGGCATTTTATTGTTTGTCCCTATCATAAGCGCGACATATTCCGGGTTTA
The DNA here is from genome assembly GCA_031277165.1 of Spirochaetaceae bacterium. Classification (GTDB taxonomy): domain Bacteria; phylum Spirochaetota; class Spirochaetia; order Treponematales; family Breznakiellaceae; genus JAISLT01. The sequence goes on along the minus strand of JAISLT010000067.1, from coordinate 5,739 downwards.
TTCCCGCGGGAAATTCGCCGTTTTCAAGCCTCCAAAGCACATGCTGGGTCTGATCCGCGGTAAATCCCAGGTTGGTTATTCTGCGGTTGAACCGTTGATTTAATTCTTCCCAGGCCCTTGTCCGTTCCCAGCCCTGGGTAATGCTATCGCCGATAAACACGATTTTTTGATTTTCCACGACCGTACTTGCCCGGCTGTTATGCCGGTCTACCCACCATTTAAGGGTGCGCCCCGCGGGGACGATGGCGGGATCGTTTAAAGGAACTTCGGGGACCGGTCTTTCTTTTTGTTCTACGGTGGTACAGGACAAAAAAGACATCAAAGAAAAAAGTAAAGAAAAAAACAGGCCGTTTTTTAAACCGCATATCATGATCATGGTTCAACTCCTTAGGGGGATCACCTGAATCAGCACCCCCATTTCCCATCTGCCTTCAATGATCTTGCCATCGCCGGTTTGTAAGACCCCCAATCCGTTTCGTATGCCCCCGCTGAATTCTCCTTCGTAGGTCCAGGCGGAATTGTTGATCAGGGTTCCCCGGCCGTCCGCAAGGCCATCCTTAAAGTCCCCCGTATAAACCGCCCCATCGGGCCAGGTAAAGGTTCCCCGGCCTTGGGGTATACCGTTAATCCAATCCCCATCGTAGCTCCAGCCGGCGGCGGAGCTGAACTTTCCCCTGCCGGTAAGGGCAAAAGTATCCAGATCCCCCCGGTAACTGCCCCAGGGGCCCGTAAAAAGGGCCGGTCCCTGGACTTTCCCGTTTTTAAAAAGGGCCTCGCATCTCCATCCTTCTTTGGAAGTAAAAATTCCCCGGCCTTCAAATGTTTTGACGAAGCCGCCGGCATAGGCATCGCCCCCCAAAAAACGTATGTCCACCGGACCTTCAAATTGGTCCGATACCATGCGGCCCGAATACTCATCGCCAAAAGAATCCCGCTCGCCTTCCAGGACACTGCCGTAGTTAAGGCAGCCCAGGGCATATGCCGCCATCGCCAGGGTAGCCAGGACAAATGCAATCCCCCCCAGAACCCCCGTAATTATTTTAATTATTTTACCCATCGTCTTTTCCGCTCGTTTCCGCGCCGGAGGGGGGCTTCTTCTTGGCCCTTTCCAGCGCATCCACGATGCACTGGGCAAATATCCGTTTTGACGCGGGATCTCCCATGTGAATATAATCCGTAGATAATAGATACTCAAAGGGGGAAATAGCCCCATCCCAATCTGCGACGGTAACATAGGGATACCGCTTTGCCAGGGAACGGTACACTTCGTTCAGGGGCAGTGTGTCTTTGTTGCCGTGGCCGGTGACAAAAATTATCCGGTGTCCCGGTCCAATATTTTTAACGATCCGTTCCGCAATGGCCGCATCGCCGTCGATCTTATTGGTGGCCAGAATTAGAACCACATATTCACCCAGCCGTCCCTCCCGTTCAAGGGCCGCCACAATCCGCGCTCCCTGCGAAATGTTGCGGTTTCCCTCGGCGTCAATCTGTGCGCCCCTGACATGATCCCTTAGGGTTTTACTGGTCCCCAGCAGAACCGAATCACCAATAACGGTGACCGTACCAAAATTGGAGTCCAGCGAACGGTTTGAAATAACCGGGATCCATCCGGCGGAGGGCTTGGCGGGATGCCATTCAATATCCCGGCCCTGTACCGGATCAAAGTGTATATCCTTAAGAACGGCTTCTGCCTGGTACAGATCATCCATGTTCAAAAGAAGCGTCTCGTGTTCAAAGCCCTGTTCTATTGAAGTCTTCCGGGGAGCGGTCCTAACCGCATACCCGCAGCCAAGGAAAAAAACGATGCCCAAAAGGGCAGGAACAATCCTGCCCCGAAGGCTTCTTTTTGTTTTCCCGGAGGAGTGCCTGCCGAACCTTTTTTCGGCCATTACATACGATGCCTGGGCAAAAATTACCGTAAGGGCCGCGGTAATCGCCGCGGTATTTCCATTGTTTAAAAGCGCCGTTTTTAGTGCCCCAGGGAGGGGGGGGATCCTGGGAAGCTGCCCGATGATAATGTACAGGGGCCAGTGAAATAAGTACATACTAAAACTGCGATCGGCGATGTATTTTAGAAAGGCCGGTTCCCGCTTTATTCTGCCCTGTATTCCCCGAAGGATAAGGATGATGCCGGAACTAAGGAGGGATGCGGCAAGAATTCCCCAGTGGTATACGGCGGGATCCTCGAAGCTAAGATGCCGGGCCAGCAGGACTATTCCCCCCGCTTCCAGCAGCAGGACAAACACCGGCAATACGATCCCCAGCCTTCCGATAAAGCGGGTTAGGCCGGTTTCTTTAAAACCGGCAAAGAGGGCAGTTAAGGAGCCTATCATGAGCGGGTAGGCATGGGATTCGGTGGCAAAATACGCCCGGGAAGGATTATTCCCCGGATCCGCCAGCCAATTCTGCATTACCAGATAGGAAGCTGCCGCCGCCGCCGCGGCCAACACGGCCAATATCAATATATGGACCGGTAAACCCAGGGCCGCCGGTTTAGCGCCCCCTTCGGAGGGCCCCCGGCAAAACAAAACCAGACCCCGGATTATAAGGCTCCAAACAAGGTAATAGTGAACATCCACGGCAAGGGTCCAGGTATGCATAAACAGATGGGGCAAAAGCTTGGTTTCGTAGGAACTGTCCATGGCTATTTCAAAATAGTTGGTAACCCACCCCAGAACCGCCGCTGTTTGGCGGCCTATCCCCGCCCTAAAGTCGGAAGAAATAAGGAGGCTGGCGGGCAGCATAAGGACCAGCATAAAAAGTACCGCAGGAAGAAGCCGCTTAAAGCGGCGCTTATAAAAGTCAAAGAGCCTGATGGTTCCTGTGGTTTCAAATTGATGAACCATATGGGCGGTAATTAGATAGCCGGAAATGACAAAAAAAACATCGACCCCTAAAAAGCCGCCGGGGAGTGAATCGCCAAAAAAATGATACACTAAAACGAGCAGTAGACCGATGATCCGCAAGGGCGAGAACCAGATAAGCTCCATCGCTGTTCTTTATATATTAAAAATCCGGGTCTGTCCATATCAGCGGGCCGGTTCCGCCACTTTAGTTTTATAGTCAGGCGGTTCCAAAACTTCAGTCTTTGAACAATCCCGGTCCATGGGTTTGAGTTTGTCCGGAATAGGCAGCCCCGGTTACCACCACTTGACCTTGTGTTCCCTTCATAAGAGACTATAGATACACAAGTTCAGGCCAGGAGCAGAAAAAGTGGGTGATCCCAGGGGATTTTTAAAAATAAAAAGAAAAATATCCGGCTATAGGCCGGTGGAAGAACGGATCAATGACTACAGTGAAGTAGAAAGCCGGCTTTCCGACGATGACCGCCGGCTTCAGGCGTCCCGGTGTATGGACTGCGGCGTTCCCTTCTGCCACTGGGCATGTCCGGCGGCTAACCTTATGCCGGAATGGCAGGACAGGCTTTTCCGGAACGACTGGGCCGGCGCCTGGGCGGTACTGGAAAGTACCAACCCTTTTCCGGAATTTACCGGCAGGGTCTGTCCGGCCCTCTGCGAAGCATCCTGTGTCCTGGGGGCAAATGACGAACCGGTTACCATTAGGCAGAACGAGCTGGCGGTTATTGAAAAGGCCTTTGAATCGGGGTTTGTGATCCCCAGGCCCCCGGTAAAACGGAATGGTAAAAAAGTTGCCGTCATCGGGGCCGGTCCGGCGGGCCTTTCCGCGGCCTATTACCTGAACCGGGCGGGGTTTACCGTAACAGTCTTTGAAGGGGACCGGAAACCCGGGGGGTATCTTCGGTACGGCATCCCCGACTTTAAACTGGACAAGAGCTTTATTGATCGCCGGGTTTCTTTAATGGAAGCCGAGGGAGTGGTGTTTAAAACCAATACCCCGGTAGGCCGGGGCCGTTACGGTTTTGGCGGTTCCGGCGGCGGCGGAGTATTTGCCGATCCCCAGGACTTGGAAAAAGCCTTTGATCTTATATTGATCACCATAGGGGCCAGGGATCCCCGGGATCTTTCTATTCCGGGCCGGGAGCTTTCCGGCATAGTCCAGGCCCTGGATTTTCTTTCCCTTCAGAACAGAGCCATTGCCGGAGAACCCCAGGAGGAGGGGCCGGGGACGGAGGCTTCCACCGCCTACGGCAAGCAGGTTCTGGTAATTGGCGGGGGCGATACCGGGGCGGACTGCGTGGGTACCGCCAACCGCCAGGGGGCAAAGCAGGTAACCCAAATAGAGGTCCTTCCTAAACCGCCGGAGCACAGGCCGCCGGAGGAACCCTGGCCGCTTTGGCCCAAGGTGCTAAAGACATCCAGTTCCCACCTGGAGGGCGGGGAACGGATCTGGTCGATCAATACCAAGTCCTTTGAAGGGACCAACGGAAAACTACATACCGTTAAAGCCTGCCGCGTCGACTGGACCCTTGTTTCGGAAGCCGCAGGGAATACCCGGTGGAAAATGACCGAGGTCCCCGGCTCTGATTTTGAAATTGCCGCGGATTTAGTGCTCTTAGCCATGGGTTTTACCCATGTGGTCCAAAACGGCCTGGTGGCCGATCTGGGACTAGAAACCGATGAACGGGGTAACATACGAACCCGGGGAAGCTTCCATACCAGCAATCCCAAGGTTTGGGCCGCAGGAGATTCCCGAAACGGAGCAAGCCTGGTGGTAAGGGCCATTGCCGACGGACGGGCCGCCGCAGAGGCGATCCATACCCATTTTAAGCATTAACCCATGGCGGACAGGGAACATTCGCTCCGGGAAGTCAAGGCCTTGGCTTTTGATCTTGACGGAACCCTGCTTAGGCCGGACAAGACCCTCAGCGAAAAAACCCTTCGGGTGGTACGAAGCTGCACAGCCCTGGGAATAAAGGTCCTTATTGCCACGGGCCGTTCCGTCACATCCGGGGAAATATACCGGAAACAACTTGGCATTTCCGGCCCCCAGGTATATTACAACGGAGCGGAGGTGGTGGACATGCCCGGCGGAACGGTGATCTATACCGGACTGCTGGCCCCGCCGCCGGTTCTGTTTTGTGCCTCCCTGGCAAAAAAGCTGGGATTTTATTTCCAGGTATATTTTCCCGCGGGTTTTGCCGGACCGGAGGAAACGCTTGTGGCGGAGGTTTTAACAGAAGAAGCGGCCCTGTATGCAAAATCCACGGGGATCACCGCCATTGAGGGGGATCTGGAGGAATACCTTTCCAGGCCGGATCTTCCAGGGGTAATCAAGGCGATGTTTATTACCGGTGAAGAAAACCACAAAAAGCTCCAGCCGGTTCTATTGGGAAAATATGGGGATGCCATTTCTCTGGTCAGGTCCACCCCAAGATTTCTGGAAGTGCTGGCGCCGGGGGTTTCCAAGGGCGCAGGACTTGTCCATGCCCTAAACTACCTGGACCTTAAGCCGGAAGAAACCCTTGCCTTTGGGGATGAAGAAAACGACCTCCCCATGTTTAAAACCGCCGGCTTTTCTGCAGCCCCGGCCAATGCCCGCCGGTCCGTCCGGGAGGCGGCCCTGTTTTGCATTCCCCCCAACACCGGCGATGGGGTGGCCGTATTCTTAGAAGAGCAGCTGTTGTCCCTTTATTAAGAGAAACGTAGGCTCTGCCGGTTTTGTTTATTCGAAAGTCTGGTTTAATACCCCGCAGCTCTGTTGCGGCTGAAATAACGCAATGCTTACAAAAATCTGGTATTAAACCAGACGGTATAATAAACTTCCTATCGAACGAGTCTCCGTTCGAACAAAGGCAAAGCTTAAGATACCGCAGAGCTC
>JAISLT010000035.1 GCA_031277165.1 Spirochaetaceae bacterium | reverse complement strand
AAATTATTTTGCGTTTTAAATACAATTTTTTTGCTTGTTTTTAAAACCTGTGTTTTACAAACCGGGTCCCCTTGTTTTTCTAAATTCCCCCCCCCCCCCCCCCCCCATATATATAGCGTAGAAAATTTCAAAAAGCCCCGGAAGGGCACTATATACGGTATCTCATCCCTCGCCGGCAGCGCTGTCTTCCCGCTGTTTCTGCCCCCGGAGGGGGCTGTTTCTTTTTCCGTCTTCCCAAAAATTCCGCGCCCCCCACAACCCCGGACCGGGGACTGTAGATCTGCGCGGACCCATCAACACCGTTCCTATAGGGCTAAGCCCATAAAATCCAACAGTAAGGAGTGTGTTCTATGAAGAAACGTACATTGGTACGGCAAATGGTTTTCGCCGTCTGCCTGACGGCGGGAATACTCTATGCGGGGTGCAGCAACCCCTCGGGAGTGGGGGACGACGCGCCCGTTTTCCTGACCGTGACGGCGTCGGGGGTCGACTATGCCATGATGCCCGTCCCCGGCGGCACGGTCACGGGGACAAACAATTACGACGAGCCCTTCTATTTTATCGGGAATAAAACGGTGACCGTTCCCCTCTTTTTTATCGGCGAGACCGAAATAAGCTACGAGTTATGGTACACGGTAAAAACCTGGGCGGCGAGTAATAGCTATACCTTCTCCAGTCCCACCGCGGGAAGGGAAGGCCATGACGGTACGGCCGGGGCGGCCCCCACGGCGGACAAGCTGGAGCCGGTAACAAATATGAGCTGGAGGGATGCGGTGGTGTGGTGTAACGCGTTCAGCGAGCTTACCGGAAGGCAGCCGGCCTACAAGTACGAGGGGGCGGTGCTGAAGGAAAGCGAAAACAGCAGCGTCAGCGCCGGAGATGGAAAGGCGGAGAACGCGGCGATCGACCCCGGCGCCGACGGCTTCCGGCTGCCCACGGAAATCCAGTGGGAATACGCGGCCCGGGGGGGAAACCCGGAAAGCGCCCGGTGGTCCCTTCCCTACGCGGGGAGCGGCGACGCGGACGCCGTGGCGGTGTATGCCAACAACAGCGGGAACAAAACCGCCGCCGTTAAAACCAAGGCCCCCAACGGCCTGGGGCTCTACGACATGAGCGGAAACGTATTTGAATGGTGCCAGGATTACTACGGCCAGGACGACGATTATCCGATCCGGAAATCACGGAGTAGCCCTTACAATTACTCCGGTTGGTCTCTCAGAGATTATACCACGGATTACATCACGAACTACTCTACCCAAACTGGGTTCCGGGTGGTGTGCCCCTAGAATTGTTTACCGGCCCGGAAGCCTCCGCATCAAAGGGCGGACCCGGCGGTCCCCCGGATGTTATCCGGGGCAGGTCTTTGAACCGGGGCTCCGCGGCCATCCCGCCAAGGGAAAAAAGAAGGAATATACAATGAAGAAAAGGTTTTTTTTGGGAATAACCCTGGGGACTCTACTGATCCCCGGACTTATGGCTCAGACGGCAGGCAGTATTGCTTCCACTTCGATCCGGTCCATGAAATATAATGCCACCGGGGGACTCTGGGGTAATACCATGGACGATGCCCAGGACGTGAACGATTACCAGGACGTGGAATTTGACAAATTCTTTGCCTTCCTGGCGGGGGGGACAGGCGCCGGGGAAGCTCCGTACATCTCCGGGGGCTTTGCTAAAAATTTCGGCGGCATCTACCTGGGGCTCTCCTATACCGGCAGCCTGGTAAGCGGCACCGGAATAGAAACGACCAACGCCGCGGGGGACAGGGCCGATCCGGCTACAGGTACGGGATCAGATACCGGCTTTACCGTCACCGACAGGATCTACGGCCTTATCGGAACCCCGGTGGGGGGGTTTAAGCTTGGGGTCCTTAGTAATTTCCGCAGCGACGAGGATGAAAACGAGGGCTCCTACGGAACAAGAACGGAGAAGGACGGCAGACTTGGCCTAAGCCTTATCTGGGGAAAAAATTTTGACCTGGGCCCGGGGATCCTAAAACCGGAAGCGGGGATCCTCTACGGCTTTAACCTGGCGGAAACGGAAATAACCGGCGCCGGCGGTAATAGCCAAACCACCAGGACCGGTTACGCTCCCCTGCAGCTGATGCTTAGGGGGGACTACGTATTCCCCCGGAACGGCGCGGCCCAGTCGGCGCTTAGTTTCACCAACGTTTTTGAGTACCACATATTTCCGGATCCGGCCCAGGAGAACAGCTTCAACGACACGGTCAGCCGCCGGACGGGGAAGGAGTGGAACAACACGGTAACCCTGGGCTTTAAGAGAACCTACGAGGTTGACGAACGGTTCTCTGTGGCCTGGAACCTCGGGGGGAGATTTTATTACAGTTCGGCCAATACCGATCAGGAAACGGAAAATCCCGATGTTAAAGTTAAGGGGGGTACCTTCGCCTATTTCTTTCTAATCCCCGAGGCCAAACTGGGCTTTATCTACCAGTTTGTCCCCGGTACTTTTGCCCTCCATGGCTATGCCGGGGCAGAGTTTACTGTCAGCCACATCAAGGAATCGTCCAACAGGGACAACGACAAAAGTTCCACCGCCATCACCCAGGTGGGCGGCATAGCTCCCTCCGTGGGGCTGGGCGGCACCCTGCAGTTCCACCCCATGGCCGCCCTTGACTTTGCCCTTAGCGCCTCTACCAGCGCCGGAGCCTTTTCCATCTCGCCCAACGCGAGGGTCTCGGTGATCATCAAAAATTAGGAAGCCCCCCAGGGCCGGCGGGAAGTTTTCCGCCGGCCCTGTATGTCCGGGCGGGGCTCTTCATTCTGTGGGTCAAGTTTAGCGCAAGCAGCGGGGTATCTTCGTTCCGAGAGGAATGTGATTGTATGTGGGGATACATACCACATTTCGTAGACGTTGCAATAATCAACCGCCCCCAGGCTCCCCTGCGTAAGCAGGTTCTTGGGTATGTACCCCAGGGGCGGAATCAAGAACTACTCTTCCCTATTTGCCCTCTGTTTTTTAATCGTGGGCGGGGTTTTTTCGTACCCTCTCTATTGCCGTGGAAACCGCATCCGTCAGGGACCGCGCATAGGATTTTTCGTTCATCGCCTGGGCGGCGTATTGGGCGCCCAAGAGGGAAACCCGGTACAGGGGTTTTACCGTATTAAGCGCCACGGCGGCCATGTCCACCACACATTCATTACAGCGGCAAATTGATCCTTTATACGCGGCAAGCTGGCGCTCCAATTCTTCGATAACGAGCTTTTCCGATTCGTTTTTTAACACGTCAAAGTCATATTGATCCACAAAAGCCATGGTTCCTCCCCTTAAAAAGTATACTACTATTACCGGTTCCTGGCAAAGGGCACAAACCGCACATACCGGGGCAAAAAAACAATATCTATGGTCCCCACGGGGCCGTTCCGCTGTTTTGCAATGATCAATTCGGTCTTGCCGTCGTTTTCCCTGCCGGCCTTTGCATCGGATTCCCGGTCCCGGTGAAGAAAGATCACCAGATCCGCATCCTGCTCTATGGACCCCGATTCCCGGATATCCGACAGGTTTGGCCGCTTGCCCTCCGCGTCCCGGCGAAGCTGGGAAAGGGCCACTACCGGTATGTCCAATTCCCGGGCCAGGCTCTTTAGGGACCGGGAAATTTCCGCAATCTGTTCATGCCGGGGCAGGTTATAATTATCCGAGGTGATCAGGGTTAAATAATCAATAAAGATGATCTTAACCCCCTGCTGGGACCGGAGCCGCCGGGCCTGGGAACGAAGATCCAGCAGTTTTATCCCCGGGGTATCCACAATATAAAACGGAGCGTCGTATATCTTTCCCGCGGCTTCCATAAGGCCCTGGAAATCCTGGGGTTTTAAAAGCCCGGAGCGGATCTTTTCCGATTCAATCCGGGCCTCGGCGGAAATGAGCCGTAAAACCAGGGCCATGTCGGACATTTCCAGCGAAAAAAACGCCGCGGGAATCTTTTTTCCGATGGAAATATGGGCCGCCATGGTCAGGGCCAGGGCGGTTTTTCCCACCGAAGGCCGGGCGCCGATGATGATCAATTCGGAATTTTGAAAACCCGAGGTCTGGACATCCAGATCATCAAAACCCGAAGGTATGCCCGTATAGGCTTCCTTGGACCGGTACAGGTTTTCGATCATTTCAATGGCCCTGGGCATAAGATCCCGGGCACTTTTAAACGAAAGGGTCCGGCGGTTTTCCCCCAATTCAAAGAGCTGCTGCTGGGTTTCTTCCAGGATTATCCTGGATTCCACCGATTCGTCGAAGGATCGGGTGGTAATTTCCGCCGAGGACCTAAGCAGGGCCCGCCTAAGGGAACAGTCCTGCACAAGCTTTGCGTAATAGTCTATGTTGCTGCTGGAGGGAACCACATTGGTTAAGGACGCCACATATGCGGGCCCCCCGGCGGCGTCCAGTTCCCCCATTTGGCGCAGTTCCGCCACCACGGTAATAATGTCCGCCTTCTGCCGGCCCTGGTTATTAAGGTTTAAAATTGCCTGAAAGACCCGGCGGTTGGCGTTGGAGTAAAAATCCTCCGGTTTTATATATTGCAGGGCCGTGTCTATCACATCGTTGTCCAGCAATATCGCCCCCAGAGCGGCCTGTTCCGCCTCTTCGTTATGGGGTGGAACCTTATCTTTAAGCGGGGGCATGGTCTAGTGTTCCGTCCAAGACAGGTTACTATGGAACCTTTTTTTCCGGCAAAAGCTCTCTCGCACGGTTTTGCCTAAAGTAGAGGCCAATACCGTGAATTTGCCGGCGCCGCCGGGGTTTTCCGCCTTCACCGCTCCGAAGTTTCCCCGGTTTCAGGCGCCGCCTCTTTGGGGGAAGTTTCGGCGGGAATTGTTTCTTCCCCCACCGGGGTCCCGGCGGACACCCCATCGGGGGCGGCGGAAGTTTCGGTAGAGACCGCGGCGTCTGCCGCAGAAGCCCCGCCGGGTACGGCGGAAACTACGCCGGAAGCGTCTGCCACGGAGTCCCCGCCGGGGGCGGAATGCCGCCTCCCCCTGGGGGGAACGCCGGAGGTTCTGGTTTCGGTCTTTAGTTCCTGCCCTTCCACCAGGACGGTACATTCGGCGGCGGCGCTCTCGTAGAGCTTGACGCTTACTTTAAATTTACCCACGCTCTTAATTGTATTGCCGGGGATCTCTATTCTTTTCCGTTCAATCTGGAACCCCTGCCGGACCAATTCCTCCGCCAGGGTCTGGGCGGTTACGGAGCCGTAGAGTTTTCCGTTTGCCCCCGCCGGCATGGTAAGTCCCAGGGTAAGGGCTTCGAGTTTTTCCTTAAGCCCCGCGGCGTCCTGCCGTTTTTGCTGCTTCCGCATCTCGATCGCATCTTTTCGGGCCTCGAACAGTTTAACGGTCTTCTCGTTGTAGGGAAGAGCTATACCCCGGGGGAAAAGATAGTTCCGGGCATAGCCCTTGGCCACTTCTTTAACATCCCCCTCTTCGCCCAGGGGGGCCAGATCCTTGTCTAAAATTACCTTCATAGTCCAAGCTCCTTAACCGGAAACGGATCCGGCAACCTCTATTTGGGCACCCGGAAAGACACCCAGTTTTCCGCTATCCCCAGAAGCAGCAGCAGCCCCAACAGGGCCGTTATCGCTCCGGGAATAAAAAGTAAAATAATAATTCCCAGGTTTACAAGCACACGGAAAAAAAGGGGCGTTTTAAGCAAATAGTAAAAAACAATAGCTCCGCCCTGAACAAAAAACAGTATACCCGAAAAGGCCAGGATATTCCAGCCGCCTATCTCGAGGATCTCCGCATTTCCTATCCGGCCAAAAACCACGGCCCCCAGGGCCAGGGAAAAGATCCAGATAAAAAAGGGGGGAACCCGAAAAGAGAGGAGGCTTCCTCCCGGGGGGAGGCGCCGGACAATCCGAAAAATCCCCAGGGCAATCTGCCGGTTTATCCACCAGAAGAAAATACAGGAGAGGAGGATCCCCCCCCGAAGGCCCGTGTGTACGATCAATGTGGTAAGTTCCGCGGCGGTGGGGGCCCCCTCCTGACCGGCAAGACCGTTCAGTGCGGTAAGTTGAAGTTCCACAAAGCCCTGGAGCTGGGAATCGTCCAGCAGAAACAGAAGGGCCGCCCCCACGATTAGGGTACACAGCAGCGCCCCCGCGGCCATGCGGTAGGGGGTCTCCAGCAGCACCCAAAACCTGCTTAGGGGGGCGTTAATCCAGGTAAAAACCAGCGCCATCATGGCATAGTACAGGGTAAACCATAACAAGGGGATTGGATCGGAACCCCGGTACATGTAGAGCCAGAGGGAAATGATCGTATTACCCGCCGCCGCCAGAATACCCCCGGCCCAGGCGGCCCTTTGCCCCCCGAAAAAGGCCCCCAGGGCCAGGGGAAGCAGAAAAAAGAAACTAAGAAAACCTGTTCTGACACAAAGGATCGAAGCCCCCGCCCCCAGGGCGGAAAAAATCAGCAAGGAAGAGGGGGAAGGCGGCGGTGAAACTTCGTCCTGGTATTCCACTAATCCGCCACAAAAGGCAGCAGGGCGATAATTCTGGCCCGCTTTATGGCCTCTGCCAGGGAACGCTGGTGCTTTGCGCAGGTTCCGGTGATGCGCCGGGGAAGGATCTTGCCCCGTTCGGTGATAAATTTACGAAGCACATCACCGTCCTTGTAGTCAATCTTAAGTTTTTGGGTACAAAACCGGCAGACCTTCTTTTTAAAGAAAACCTTGCCCTTGCCCCGGCCGCCCTTATCGTCCCCGTCCCGGCCGTCTATCTGCGATTCCACGGACCGCTCCTGTCTGGGGGGCCTTTCTTCGGTATATTGTTCATCTGACATGTGGTAACTCCTTAAAATGGAATATCATCGGTAAAATCGTCGCTTCCGCCGGGGCCGGGGGACCCGCCCTCCTGCCGGGGACCGGCGGCGCCCCCGCCGGCGGGGGCGCCGCTGCCGCCGGTGTAGCCGCCGCCGGCATAGGATCCTCCGTTTCCACCCCCGGCGGTACCGCCCAGAAGCTGGATGTTATTGGCCACAATTTCAACCTTGGAACGGTTTTGGCCGTCCTGCTCCCAGCGGTCCTGGCGCAGTTCCCCGTCCACCCCCACCTGCTTACCCTTTACAAGGTATTGGTTAAGGGATTCGCCCTGCCTGCCCCAGAGTACAATATCAAAAAAACTCGCCTCGTCCACCCACTGATCCCCCGATTTTCGCCGGCGGTTAACCGCAATAGAAAATTTACATACCGCCTGGCCGCCGGCGGTGTACTTTAGTTCCGCATCCCGGGTTAACCTGCCGATTAACATCACGTGGTTAAGATCCGCCATACTATTCCTCGATTTTTACAAAAAGATACCGCAGCAGCTTAACATTAAGCTTAAAGGCCCTGTCAAGGTTTGCGATTTTTTGGGGATCCGCCTTTAGGGTAAAGAGCACATAGCGGCCCCGGCGCTTTTTTTTGATTTCGTAGGCCAGATCCCGGTCCCCGGTCTCGTCGACCTTGACGATTTCCGCCCCCTGGGCGGCAAGATCCGCCAAAACCGCCGCCCTTCCGGCCTGATACTGGTCTTCTTCCAGCGGGAAGATGACCGTCAGCTCATACTGACGCATAGGTCCTCCTTACGGACTTTGTTTACCTGCCCCGCACGGGACAATAACCGCCCCTACGGACGGCCGGTCTGCCGCTTGACAGCAGACAAAGAGGTTCTGGTATACTATCACAAAGGGGGAAAACTGTCAAACAGTCCCCCTTTGTTTTTAAGGCCGGGGTGCCGACAATATAGGTATGAATAAGTACATCAATTTTGAAGATAATATCTTTATCCTTAACATACGGATCCGGATGATCCAGGATCTGCTTATTCTTGACACGGACACGGATCTTTTTTTGAATAAAACCTTGGACGACCTGGATTTTATCAATTCAAGCCTGGCAAGCCTGCTTATGAACTTAAAGGAAAATTTACGGCTGATTGAACGGGACGAACAGTTCCATAATTTAACCGAAACGGAACAGATGTTCTGCGAGGTCTTAAGCGAGCTGGATCACGGGGAGGGAAATATTTCCGGCCTCCATTACCCGGAGCTGCGGGAACGGGTGGGGTTCCTGCAAAGCCGTTCCATGGACAGGCAGCGATCCATCGAAAATCTTATGATGGAAGCCAAGAACATGACATTGGAACCCGTGGTAGGATACGACGAACTTCATGAACTGTTAAGCCACTGATGCGGATCTCCGGGGGCGTTCTAACCGGCAGAACCGTCCGGCTTCCGCCGGGAACCATACGGCCCGCCATGGAACGGATGAGGGAATCGATCTTTGCCGCCCTGGGAGATCTAACGGGCCTTTCCTTTCTTGACCTTTTTTCCGGTTCCGGCATTATCGCCCTGGAAGCGGCTTCCCGGGGGGCCGCTCCGGTGGAGGCGGTTGAATCGGATCCCTTAAAGCGCGGGACCCTCCTAAAAAATACGGCGATCTCCCCCACCCCTGTTTTGTGCCGCTTTATGCCGGCGGAACTGTACATTAAACGGGCAAAAAGATCCTTCAATATTATTTTTTGCGATCCCCCCTTTTCGTACCGGTACAAATACCAGCTGCTCCAATCCGTGGCGGAATCTTCCCTGGCGGCCGAAGGAGCCCTGGTTCTTCTTCACCATCCCGCGGCGGAAAACGCCGATGCGGAGTTTCATAAAAAAGACAAACAATTTCATTTGCAAAAAACTAAGCGGTACGGAAATTCCGCGGTGGATTTTTTTCTTTTGCAAAAAAAAATACTTTGATTTTTATATAGATGCTGGTATGTTAAATATACTGATAGATGATCGATGATTGGACTTTTAAAATCCGTAGTAGAATTGGCAATACAAGGACAAGACAAAATGGACTACCGGAAACTCTTTGAACGGTTTGAAGATCCCCGGGGTTTTATTAAAACCACGGTGCGCCCCTCCATGGACGGTACAACCAAGGCGGCCCTTAACCGCAAGGGCAACACCCTTTTTAACGCCGGGAATGTGGAAGGGGCTAAACGGATTTTTTTAACCACCGGTTATTCCGACGGTCTTTCCAGGGTTGGGGATTATTACAAATCCCAGGGACGGCCCTTGGATGCCCTGCGGATGTACTGGGCTGCGCCGAATCACCCCAAGGCAGATCCCATGATCCAACAGCTTTCAGAAATAATCAGGCATTTTATTTACGAAGAGGATATCCATGAATGAATCTTTTGAACCCTGGAATCAAAGCGCCGATGTTTTAATAAACACCGGTGTGCGGGAATGCTCCACCAGGACGGACCAGGCAGAAGACTCCGGGGCCGGGGAACATTCCTGTCCCCCCTGTCCTGCAGGACAGGACGGAACCGAAGCCCGGTCCGGCACAGACCCTTCCCCAAACATATCCGACTGGTCAAAACGGGGATACCAGCTGCTGCGGGAAAACCGCATTGAAGAAGCCCAGGATTACTTTGCCCAGATCTTAACGGTGGACGAAAACAATAATTACGCCCTGGTGGGTCTGGGGGACGCCGCCAGAAAACGGGGGGGATACCGGGATGCCATACACAACTACAGCCGTTGTCTTCAGCATCATCCGGGGAACAACTACGCCCTCTTTGGCCTGGCGGACTGTTACAAAAGCCTAAACCAGTTTCATAAGGCCATTGAAATTTGGGAACAATACCTGCAGCACGACGATCAAAACATCACGGTCCTTACCAGGGTGGCCGACGCATACCGCAAGGTCCGGGATTTTAAACATTCCAAGGAGGTATACCTAAGGGTCTTGGAAATGGAAGAGACCAATCCCTATGCGATCATAGGACTGGGGCATCTGCACTACGATTTTAAAGAATATCAGGAAGCCCTGTTCTATTGGAAAAAAATGCTCGACATGAACAGGGAAGATGCGGATATCCGGGTCCTTACGTCCATTGGGAACTGTTACCGTAAGCTTAAAACTTTCAGCGATGGGATTGAATACTTTGAAATGGCCCTAAAGCGGGATCCCCTTAACTTCTACGCCTTCTTTGGCCTGGCGGACTGTTACCGGGGCATGAACCAGCAGGAAAAATCCCTGGAATTCTGGAATCGCATTCTGGAGCAGGATCCCCGGAATAAGGTTATTCTTACCCGGGCCGGAGACGCCTACCGCAGCCTGGGAAAATACGATATCGCCGTTGAATACTACCGGCGGGCCCTGAATGTTGAATTTGACACCTATGCGGTGCTGGGCCTTGCCTTGGTGGCTAAGGCCCAAAACAAGTATATCGATGCCATCGATTCCCTTAAGCGGCTGATCCAGCAGGATCCCCGGAACCACCGGCTGTATATTGAACTTTCCGACTGCTGGTACTGTCGGGGAGAAAAAAACCTAGCCATCGAAATTCTTGGGAGCTTCCAAAAACAGGGAATCCGGAATGCAAAAATATCCGAACTCCTGGACCAGTACCGAAACTAACAGCTTGATTACACTAAATGACGTGACAAGCGAAAAAAGACGAGAAAAAGAATATAAACCACCAACGAACCTTTGGTTCGACTTCGCCTTTGTGGTAAAATTCTTAAAAATGCTTTTTAGCCTAATGACACTCCTCGCCCTGAAGGGCGGGGTATGGACCCGTGTTCGAATCAAGCTGCTAGTGTCCTGTTGTGCTTGCAGCTTATGGGGCTGCCGCGGACCTTTGGTCCGATGGAATTTGAAGAGTAAAAAATCGCCTGCCAGGAGATTCTAGGGGTTTTATGGGTGAAACGCAGCACATTAGGCCGGCCCTTTCCGGGATGAACATTCAGGAATTGGAAAGGACCCTGGCGGGTCTGCCGGGGGATGCCCCGTACAGGGCGGGACAAATTTTTTCCCGGATAAGCCGGGGGGCCCGTTCCTTTGCGGAGATGACAAACCTTCCCGGTCCCCTACGGGAAACACTGGCGGAACGGTTCAGTATCCGCGGCAGTACCACCCTGGAAAAACAGGAAGACCGGGACGGCACCGTAAAACTGCGGATGGGTCTTGCCGGCGGCGCATCGGTAGAAACGGTGCTGCTTGTGTCTGAACCGGGGGATCGGCTTACCGCCTGCCTTTCCACCCAGGCGGGGTGCCCCCTGGGCTGTGTCTTTTGTAAAACCGGATCCATCGGTTTTTTTAGAAACCTGGAAACGGGGGAAATCGTAGACCAGGTGCTGGCCCTTTCGGATCTGGTCCGGGACAGGGGGAAGCGGATATCCCGGATGGTGATAATGGGCATGGGGGAACCCCTGCTTAACCTTCCGGCCCTGCGAGAGGCCCTGGACATTCTCTGCGATCCCCGGGGTTTTGGTTTTTCAAAGCGGAAGATCACCCTGTCCACCTCGGGGGTGTACCGGGGCATTCTGGATATGGCAAAAAATGGCCCCTGGACAGATCTGGCCCTTTCCATTACCACCGCCAGGGAGGAACTGCGGCGCCGTCTTATGCCCGGTTCCGCGGGGGATCCCCTGGACAGGATAAAAGAAGCCCTGGAACTGTATCAAAAAAAGATAAAACGGCGGATCACCCTGGAAGCGGTGCTGCTGGGGGGAATTAACACCACCGGGGCCGATGCCCAGGCCCTGGCGGACTTTGCCCGGGGACTTTCCGTGGTGGTGAACCTAATCCCCTGGAACCCCGTGGAAGGACTGGACTTTGACAAACAGGCCCTAAGAAAACCCCCGCCGGAAGAAATCGCCCGATTCCGCCGCATGCTGGAAAGCCGGGGCCTAGGGGTAAGCACCCGGTACCGCCGGGGCCGGAGCATCTGCGGAGCCTGCGGACAGCTGGGGACCCTTCCGGCTCAGGGGGAAGATGCGGCGGTGGCGGCCTTGCCCTCGTTGTCGTATAATTCAAGTACCGATTCCGGAAGCCAGCCCCGGTAGTTTCCCCCGGTAAGAACCCAGTAGTTTAGGGAGTCCCCCTCCCGGATAAGGCGGCGCTCTAAAATTGTAAGAACGGTCCGTTCCCGCACGTATCCCAGGACTACCCCGTTATTGCTGGGCTCGTCAAAAACCCTGGTATATGAAACCGTTACCACCCCGTAACCCAATACGGTCCGGGAAAGGGGGGGGGTGGAGGGGGGAAGAATCTCCACCCGGGGGGAACATGCCCAGAGCAAGACAAAAAGCGCCGCCAAAAAAAGGGGGCGAACCAGGCCGGCCGGATGCGGACCCTGTTTTGCCCCGACCCCCCCCCTGGGGCTCCGTTTACGGCGGAATTGTTGACTAGTATGCTTCTTTGACCCTATACTCATACGATGAAGATTCTATCCTTTTTTTGCTGTTTCGTCATCCTTGGAATATTTGTAAACCTTCCCTGTCAGGGGCAGATACAACTTTTCCACCGGCCCTATGCCTTTACCCTGACCCCCCGGACGGGGCTTATGTATGGAACACTCTACGAAATTGCATACCAAAACAGCGAAACCGATCGGTACCTAAGTGAACTGCAATGGGAACAGAAACCCCTGGTGTACCAGGGCTTTGATTTTCTTTTTGGCCCCCGGTCTCCCCAGCAGGACTGGGGATTTTTCATAGGTTCGTCCCTTAAGGCGGCTGTTCCTATGCAAACCGGATCGGTGGAAGACCGGGACTGGATAGCCGCCGATGGAACAGCCCTAAGTCATTTTTCTGCGCACGACAATAAAACCCTGGGGGCATTCTTTTTTAATCTTAACAGCGGTTTTTCCTTTCCCCTGTGGAAGGTCCTTGTTGTACAGCTGCCCCTTTCCTTCGATTATCAATTTATAAAAATGGTAGCCATGGACGGCTATACCCAATACGGACCAAACGGATCGGTACCGCCGCCCGGCGGCTCCTACCAGCCCTGGAACCCCGCATTTCCCAAAAAGGCCTTTAACGGCAGCGGCATAAGCTATTCCCAGCACTGGTTCATCCTAAGCCCCGGGCTTGTTCTGGCGGCAAACCTGGGCCGGTTTACCCTTTCCGCCTCTTTCAAAATAAGCCCCCTGGTGGCCGCCATTGCCATCGACGATCATATGGTCCGGGAAATTCTTTTTACCGATCTTCTGGTAGGGGGCCTTTATCTTGAACCGGCCGCGGGCCTTTCCTTTAATTTTAACCGGCGGTTCCGAATCGGAGCGGATTTTTCATACCGCCGTATCAAGGGAACCAGGGGCAACGAGATAGTCGAGTACTACGGATCAAACGGCGATGATGAAAGCGACGGTGTGGCCCTGGACTGCGGCGGCGCGGGGATGGAACTTTTTGAGGGAAGCATCTTCCTTAATATCCGCATATAGCAGCATTCGCATATAGTCCGCATCCTCACATAGCCCGTATTCACATATAGCCCGCATCCTCACATAGCCCGTATTCACATATAGCCCACGGGCCCCCGCCGGGCGGCCCCGGCGGTTCTGGGGGATCCGTTTTGCAGGGACCGCTAAACTCTGCTTAGGGCAGGAAAGAGCAGCCGGTCCGAATCGGCAAAATCCAGGGTTTCTAACTCCGCCATGGAAGCCCAGCGCCATTGGGAATGGGCCGAAAGGGTAAAGGAGCGGCACAGCAGCTGGACCCGGTAGGCCCGGAGGGTAAAGCGGGTGTCCCTGTGAACAAATTCCCCGCCCCCCAGGTATGAAAGAACCCGTATGGGGGCGGCAAGCTCCTCCTCAAATTCCCGGATAAGCGCATCCTCGTCGGACTCCCCTTCCCGGACCTTACCCCCGGGAAATTCCCATTTTTCCCCCTGGTCTCCGCCGGGGAGCCGCCGGGCAATAAGGAATTCCTTTCCCCGCAGGGCAAGCCCCGCCACGGAGTTCCGCAGCTTCATAAAAAGAGGATTGAATAAAAGATAAAGTGGAGCACCGCAACGACGATGCAGATAAAACCGGCAAGCCTTTTGTTTCTTTCGACCAGCTCCCCGATCCGTTCCGCCGCCGGGGAAGATATGGTACTGTGGCTCCGGTAGAATTCAAAAACCAGAATGCCCCCCCCCAGCAGGTTGGCCAAGGCGGGGACCAGATCGCCCACCACCGGGACATTTCCCGCCACCGGTGAAAGCACCTTTAGGATCCCCACTATGACCGAAACAAGCCCCAGACCAAGCCGGACCGCTTCATTATCCAGGCTAAGGGACAGCACCTTATTTGAGCCTTCCCCGGCTAAAACAAAAATACAGCCCACCAGGATATTTATAACTATTGATAACAAATAAACCGGAAGCATCGTACCCTCAGTATACCACAGGGGCCGCGGAATCCGCAAGCGCATTGTATTGTTTTTTTCCGGGGTGTTTTTTTACCGGCCCCGTTGAACGGGAGTAAGGGTAAAAAGGGTCCGCTCATCCTTTACCTCCACCAGAATCAGAATTTTTTTTCCCGTAAAGGGGACGGAAAACCGGAACAATTCCGGGTTTTCCAGGGTAAAGTACACCCGTTCCCCCTGTACCGGCGGCGCCGTCCCCGGTTCCGCCGGCAGAGAAACCGCCATGTCCACCCCCCCGGTATAGGCATCTTCGGTCCGGGCGTTTTTTTCCAGGGTGATATAGGATTTTTCACCCAGGGTCAGGGCGGAAATGGTGATTTCGTTACCCCCCATGACTGCGGTGGTTCCTTCGGTAAGTATGCGGGAAAGGATAACAATTGTAACGCAGAGGGTTATTATCGAGATAAACAGAAAGGCCAGCGGCGGGGTCGCGGTAAGGGTTTTCCAGAGCGTGGGTTTAAAGGGCGGGGAGGTTTTATTCAAATCCTGTACCGCCGGAGAAGCCCTTTGTAACCGCGCTTCTCGGGAATAGTAAAAAACCTGCCTTCCGTCGTCTGCGGCCGGTTCTTTCCCGGTACCGGCACTTTGCCGGGTTTCGCCCATACAACCTCCGAAAACCGTCAGAAACCCTCCGGAACTTACCCGCCGCCGGATCTTCGCCAGCCGGGGGCCGGCAGCCAGGCCTCTCCAGCCAGGGCTGCGGCGGTCCCGGCCAGTTCCAGGGGATCAAAGAAGACATTTCCCCTCTTTTCCGCCGCGGCGGCCAGGAGTGCGGCGGCGGCGGCGGCGGCGGTCCGGGGATCAAAGCTCCCCCCGTTCCGGTTTTCCGCGGCCCGCAGCCGTCCGGCAATGGCGGCGCAGAGCCCCGCCAGAAGATCCCCGGTTCCCCCGGCCCCCAGGGCCGGGTTCATCCCGTCCACAAAACCAAGCCTGCCCTCGGCCCCGGCCAGAACCATCACATGGCTTTTAAAGAGAATTACCCCCCGGTAGCGCCGGGCCAGATCTTGGATCAGCGCCGGTTCGGAAAGCAGCTGCTCCTTTGGGATCCCCGAAAGGGCCTCCAATTCTCCCACATGGGGGGTAAGGATGGCCCGGTGGTGAAAGGCCGGTTCCCCGGATCCCTTCGGGAGGGCGCTTAACAGCCCTATGCCGTCGGCGTCCAGCACCAGGGGAATCCCCGTCCCTTCCGCCTCCAGGGCCGCTTCCAGGGCTTCCCGCCGCCCTTCCCTGCCCCAGCCCGGTCCCAGCAGTGCCGCGTCACAGGCAAAACGGCCCCCGCCGGCCCGGGACGCGGGGATCACCATGGTTCCCCCGGCGGAAGCGCCCAGGAGGGGGTAGAGTTCATCGTCCACCACCAGCCGGACCAACCCCGCACCGGCGGCGGAAGCTCCCGCGGCGGCCAGCCGGGCGGCGCCGGCAAAACCGGGGCTCCCCGCATGGATCTCCGTTACCCCCCGGTGGTACTTATATGCATCCGGCGGTACCGGAGGAATTGTCCCCTTTACCGTCTCCCAGTGCAAAAGATCCGCGTCCCGGTACCGTTCCAGCAGGGACGGGGGGAAAATTCCCCGGACCGGGATAATGGTTCCGCACCGGGGCCGTAAAGCCGGGGTATAGAGAGCCGCCTTGACCGGCTCCACCGCCAAGGTACAGCCCGAATCCACCACGGGGAATCCGGGCCGCCACCGGTCCCCGGCGCCGGAGGGTATGTCTATCGAAAGGATCCGGTTCTTATCTTCCAGCGCGGCCAGGGCCCCGGCCATTTCCAGGGGGATCCCCTCCAGGCTCCCCCGGATCCCCGTACCGGCAATGCCGTCTATAATTAAGGAAGCGTCCCGCAGCGGGGCATCGTCTCCGTTCCAGGCAAGGACCGGCGTCCCCATGGCGGTAAGGGCCCGGATCGCCCCGGACCGGGGGCTCTGTTCCCCCGGTCCGGGAAAACGGCTTACCAGGGCCGCCGCCCCGGTCCTAAGGGAAGGATCCTTGATCAACAGGGACCGGAGCATAACCAGGGCATCGGCGCCGTTATTGCCCGGGCCCGCACAGGCCAGTATCCTTTCGCCCCGCCGAAGCAGGGGAAAGATCGCGGCCGCGCAGGAGCGGCCCGCCGCTTCCACCAGGGCAAAGGGATTTAGCCCCCAGGAAGCGGAGGCTTCCTGGTCCAGGGCCGCGGCGCTTTCGGAGAGAACCAGGGCTTCCGGCGGCGAACCGGCGCCGGTCACAGGCTCATTTCTCCCAAAAGCCGGTCGGTACGCCACCATACCAGCCGGGCATCCCATTCGGTGGCTAAAAGCCCCGACAGGATCCCCTCGGCAGAAAGATTAAAGGTATTGTATTCAAGTTCATCGTTTCGGACCTGGATAAAACCCAGCCGCTGTTCCCGGGATCCGGCGGTTAATACCAGCAGAGAATACCCCCCGTCCACGGGAAAGTACAAAAAGATCCGGGAATCTTTAATAACCCCCAGCATGGCATAGGGAAGCTTTTGGGTTACCTTTTTTTCGTTTTCCGTGGTGGTGTACTCAAAAAAGGGAACAAAAACCGGTTCCTCATAGGCGCCTGTTTCCACATCCATAATCCAGATCGCCGATGAATCGGGGATGGCGATGGAATTGCTGCTTTCGTCCACCGAATTCCGGTAGTAGTCCACCTTAAAAAAGAGCTTTCTGTCGTCCGGCGAAACCGTCACCGTATCCATGGAAGCATAGTGGACCGTGGAACCGGCGGGGATGGGGATGCCGTCGTTCCGCAGCTGCACCAGGTACAGCAGGGTCCCTTCGGAATTAAACCAATAAATATTCCACCCCGAAGAAAGAAGACAGACCACCGCTATTTCGTCGTCCCGGGAAGCATAGACCCCCATGATCCGGGAAAAGGGCTTACCCCCTATCCCTTCCTGACCAAGAAAATTAACAAACCGCCCCGAATCGTTAAAGTGGATCACCACATTATCCAGCAGGCTGTTGGTTTCCGTATCCATAAACTTTCTGTCGTTATCCACCTTATCCGCGGCATAGATATGCTTCCGGGAATCTACCGTCAGGGCCCCCGGTTCCCGCAGGGGATAGGCTATGGACCAGCGGGTAACCATCCCCTCTTCATCAATTCCCCGGCGCAGGGTAACCGGCGGCGGACTGGTTTCTTCGTTGTAGATAACAAAGAGCAGATCCCCGTAGGAATTGTACCGGACTATTTTTCCCCCGGAGGTGTCGGAGATGTAAAAAAGCCCATCCCTCATGGCCAGGCTGGTCCTGTTGGAGGACTGGCCGGCGGCGATGCTTGAAAGATTCACCTGATCTTCCAAGGGTCCTATCTCCAGGTTAAACAGATCCATCCTGGCCACCGAAGAAATACGGCCCTGGGAACAACCCAAAAAAAAGAGGATCACAAGGGAAAATACCGGGGCAACCTGCCCTGCAAACGGTTTTTTTATCACTGCCACTACATATATTATTTAAGGTTTTGGTTTTTTTTTCAATGGATGCTTTCCCAAAACTAACAGAGTTTTGGGATGGGCTCTTCACTTTATTAGAAAAATTTCTTATACTGGAAGCTAATGTTAGATAAATTTGTCAAGGCCCTGTTCGGATCCCAGCATGAACGGGATCTAAAACGGCTGCTCCCCCTGCTTCACCAGGTAAACGAAAAGGAACGCTGGGCCGCCTCCCTTCCTACGGGGGAATTCCCCGGTATAACGGACCAATTCCGCCGCCGCTACGGCGAGGGGGAGACCCTGGACTCCCTTTTGCCCGAGGCCTTTGCCCTGGCCCGGGAAGCAAGCCGGCGGATCCTGGGGGAGCGGCCCTACGATGTCCAGGTCCTGGGTTCCATCGTACTCCACCAGGGTAAGATCGTGGAAATGAAAACCGGGGAAGGAAAAACCCTTATGAGCGTCGCCGCCGCATACCTTAACGCCATACCCGGCAAGGGGGTCCATGTGGTAACGGTAAACGACTACCTGGCGGGCAGGGATGCGGACTGGATGCGGCCGGTATTTAACGCCCTGGGCTTAACCGTGGGGAGCATCCTTTCCGACATGGATAACGACCGGCGCAGAGAAAACTACCGCTGCGATATAAGCTACGGGACCAACAACGAACTGGGCTTTGATTACCTTAGGGACAATATGCGCTGGGATCTTTCCGGCCGGGTCCAGCGGGGGCACCCCTTCTGTATTGTCGATGAAATCGACTCAATTTTGATAGACGAAGCCCGGACCCCCCTTATTATCTCCGGCGCCGCCGAGGACGACACCTTTAAGTACGCCGAGGTAGATAAGCTTCTTTCCACCCTGGAAGAGGTCCGTAAAAAAGACAACGGCGACTACCCCGACGAAACCCAGGGCGAAGAGGTCACCGGCGACTATAAGATGAACGAAAAAAACAAACACATTTCTTTTACCAACGCGGGGCTTGCAAAAATAGAAGAGATACTAAAAAAACGCAGCCTTATTACGGGCGAGATTGTGGATGAAGAGAATTTTGAATATATTCACTACTTTACCCAGGCCCTGCGGGCCCACAAGCTCTTTCATATCGACGTGGATTATGTGGTCCAGGACGGACAGGTTCAGATAGTGGACGAGTTTACCGGCCGGATCCTCCATGGCCGCCGCTATTCCGACGGCCTGCACCAGGCCATCGAGGCAAAGGAGCGGATTAAGATAGCCCAGCGGAACCGTACCCTGGCGACCATAACCTTTCAGAATTATTTTAGGATGTACGAAAAGATCTCCGGCATGACGGGAACCGCCGATACGGAGGCGGTGGAATTTAACAAGATTTATAACCTGGACGTGGTGGTGATCCCCACAAACCTGCCGGTGATCCGGGCCGATGAAGACGACGTGGTGTACCTGAACGAGGGGGACAAATTTAACGCATTGTGCGACGAAATCGCGGCGGCCCATAAGAGGGGCCAGCCCCTTTTGGTGGGGACCGTCTCCATAGAAAAATCCGAAAAAGTTTCGGCCCTGCTTACCCGCCGGGGCATACGCCACGAGGTGCTAAACGCAAAAAACCACGCCCGGGAGGCGGCGATTATTGCGGAAGCCGGGGCCAGGGGGGCGGTGACCATTGCCACCAATATGGCGGGCCGGGGCACGGACATTAAGCTGGGGGGCAACCCCGAACACCGGGCCCGCAAGCGGGCAGGAACCGGCGCCTCCGCCGAACAGTACGCCGCGGCCTACGAAGCGGAGTACGAAAAATGGAAGGCCGACTACGAAGAAGTAAAATCCCAGGGGGGGCTTTACGTTATTGGTACGGAGCGCCACGAAAGCCGGCGCATCGACAACCAGCTGCGGGGCCGTTCCGGCCGTCAGGGGGATCCGGGGCGGTCGAAATTTTTTATCTCCATGGACGACGATCTAATGCGGCTCTTTGGGGGCGAAAACATTAAGAAGATCATGGCAAGAATGGGCATGGAAGAGGGGGAACCCATATACCATCCCTGGCTTAATAAGAGCATAGAAAAGGCCCAGAAAAAAGTTGAGGAACGGAATTTTGAAATCCGCAAACACCTGCTGGAATATGACGACGTTCTTAACCAGCAAAGAAAATTTATCTATGAACAGCGGGATGCCATCTTAAACGACGGGGAGTTAAAAAAACGGGTCAACGAGGCCACCGCAGAGATGATCCAAGCCGGGGTGGAACGGTTTGTCTCTGCCCAGCGGCATAATCCCGCCGAGGCCCTTAAGACCCTTCAGAGCTTTCTTAAAGAAAAATTTAACCACACGGCCCCCATAGGGGGGGATTCGGCAATTTCCCCGGAGGGAACGGTAAAGAACCCGGAACTTCTGGAAAAGCAGCTTTTACAGGATCTGGAAAAGGACATCAGCGACAAAGAAGCCCTTCTGGGGAGCGGGACGATCAACGCCTTTATCCGGGCCCAGTATCTTCAGTTTATAGACCGCCAATGGCTGGATCACCTGGAAAACATGGAGGGCCTTAGGGAGGCGGTGTACCTGCGGGGCTATGCCCAAAAAAACCCCCTTACCGAATACAAACTTGAGGGTTTTGAGATTTTTGACACCATGATAGACACCATCCGGGAAGAAATTGCATCCCGGGTACACCTGGTTAGGATCCAGGCCGAGGGAAACCGGGAAGCCCGCCAGGGGGTTCGGATCCACTCCGCCAACCACAGGTCCGCCGGGAGCTTTGGAGACGCCCCCGGCGGGGGCGGCGTCCCGGCCCGGGGCGGAGCCTCCGCCGGAGGCAGGGGACAAGCGGGGCCTTCAAGCCGTTCCCTGCCGGAAAACGCCACCGTGGTCCGAAACGATCCCAAGGTGGGCCGGAACGATCCCTGCCCCTGCGGTTCCGGGAAAAAATACAAACACTGCCACGGCAGGTAGGGTTCCTGCGGAGGGTACCGAAAAACTCCGGCAGCAAGGGCCAATCTCAAAATAACCGGTTTTGAAATTCCCTCAGTATCCGGGGGCCTGGTGGAGGGCCACGGCTTCGAGCTTAAACTTTCCATCGCCCTCCGGAAGAAGGATAATCTGTCCTAAAACCTCCAGGGGCTCGGCGCTGTTTATACCCGCGGGAAAATGCAGTTCCACCGGTACGACCCCCTCCATAATTTGCCTTGTGTCATAGCCTATCAAAAAATCGAAGGTGGTTTTATCCGGCCCGCTTTCCAGATTGGCCGCCATGCCCCGCCACAGGACATAGCAGTTTTGGTACAGCACCGGTTCCCGGGAAACTTCCCCATAGCTAAAGCGATCCTTTAGGGTGTCAAAACCCGGAGTGGCGGTATACCCCATAAGAAGCCGGGCTTTATTTTTTACCGCCGCCGAAGCGTTTGATTCTAAAATACGGTTTAGTTCCCGTTTTGCCGCTTCGTCCCGGTACAGATTAAAAAGGCTGCGGGCGTTGGCATAATACGAAATTACCTGATCCTGGGTAAGGATATACCGGTGGGTCCCCCCTGTTTCAACGGGGTTTTTTTTCTCCTCCTCTTCCAGGGCGCTCTGTTCCATCCCCCCC
Organism: Spirochaetaceae bacterium; assembly: GCA_031277165.1. GTDB lineage: Bacteria > Spirochaetota > Spirochaetia > Treponematales > Breznakiellaceae > JAISLT01. Next base: position 31,025 of record JAISLT010000035.1, on the reverse strand, counting down.
CGGAGGATCACCGGGGCTTTTTTTATTCCCAAAAAAATTCCCGTCCCCAGGGCGGCTATGCCCAGGAAGAGCCCCAGGGGAAGGGGGTTAAACGAGAACCCCGCCCGGGGCAGGGGCGGATAGAGGGAAGCAAGTTTTCCCCCTTCCAGCCATGTTTCCAGCGAATCGGTGCCGCCGTGCCTGCGTATTACCGCCAGGGCCCGTTTGGAAATAGAATTGGCCGGATCCAGATCCTGCACATCCAGGTACAGATCCAGGGCCCTGTCGGTTTCGCCCCGCCGTAAAAAAAGAACCCCCAGGGCCAGGAGGGTATGGGGATCCCTCATCTTTATATTTTTTGCTTTGTTAAAATATGTAAAGGCCCCGCCAAAATCCCCCGCATAGAGGCAGCTGATACCCAGGGTATAGTAATAGTTAAATGAATCCTGATACCGGAATACCTCCGCTTCAAGGATCTTTATGGCCGAATCGTATTTTCGCCGCCGGGCAAGGATAATGGCCTTTCGTAATACGGGATCGCCTGCCATGAAACTTACTGAATTCCGTATTTTGCTTTTATCTTAGAAATGAGCAGTCCCATGGCAGCCAGTTCTTCCTCCGCCACCGAAGTACCGGAGGATAAGTAATTATCCAGCCGGGCCACCAGATCCCGCAGGGTTATAAGATCGGTCTGCATCGCCCCTCGCAGGTCCGTCCCTTCCAGGCCGGTGCTGTCCCGGATCAACCGGGAAAGATCGTCCGGAACGGCGTTGTTTAGGGCAAAGCCGTTCTCGTCCTCCGCGGCAAGTACCACGGAGATGGCCCTGAACCCTCCCGGGTTAATTACCGCCGGTTCATAGTAATAACAAACCGCAGAATCGTTGATCGAATAGGGCAGAAAGTTAAAATTCCTGCCGGATACCAGGGGGATTTTCCAGGGAGTGTCGTTGAGCCGCTTCCAGTTGGCCAGGTGGATAGAATCGGGCCGGGTCCCCTGGGCCTCCACGCTTCCCATAAGGGCAAGCAGGCTGCCCCGGGATATCCAGTAGGCGTCTCCGGAAGAGGCGTCGATCACCGCCTCGGACCGGATCTGCCGCCGATCCGTACTAAAATGGGAAGAATCCTCCTCCCCCAGGATCGTATCGATCAGAAACCGGACCCCCGCTTCTATGGGCTGTTCGCCCCTGTTATGGATGGTGATGGTAAGCCGGATGCCGTTAGTCAGGGAGGAAGAGCCGGTTCTGATAAAGGAAAATTCTTCGGTCACCGTAAGAAAAGAAGATTCAAAGATCAGCGCGGGATTTGAAGGGGTTCCCCCCAGTTTTGTTTTAAACGAGGCGGATTCCCCCATCCGGTAATTCCGATTATTGACCATCAGGGCAAGAAAACTGGTCCGCGGATCCTGATCCACAAAAAACGGAAAGTACCGTTCCCGGGCAATGTCGGTCATAAAATACAGGGAAAACCGCCCGGTATTTTCGTTGATTACCAGCCGGATCCTTCCGTCGGTGTACTCCGCGGCCCCAATGGAAAAAGACAGAGAACCCAGCACGATACATATAAGGAATAGCTTTTTCATTTTTCTTCTCCATTGAGCCGCCGGTTAAGGGTATTGCTCAATTCCAGGGCCGCGGCTTTTAGTTCCAGCAGTTTTAAGGCCCGTTCGGTCTCTGTCAAGGGCCCCAGGCCGGGAAATGGCACACCGCTGCCCTGGAGTTCGATCAGGGCCGCATTGGCCTCGGTAAGGCTTGCCTCCAACGCGGCGATCCGCAGCTCCGCCGCGGCAAGCCGGCTTTTGTAGGATTCGTCCGATTCCGCCAATCCTTCGGTATCCGCAAGCATTTCCGCCACCTTCTGCTGGTAGCTTACAATGGCCTGATCGTAGGTCTTTTCCCTGGTTTGGTATTCCTCCAGGGTTTTAAGGGACTCTTCGTGGCTCCATTTTAAAATTCCCAGGAGTTCCGCCTCTATTTTTTTCTGATTTATCAGATCCAGCCGGTACGAGGCGGCTTCGTACTTTACATTGGAAGGATATTTTTCTACTACAATCGAAAATACATCCGCGGCGCTGTCAAGCTGGCCCAGGGCAAAGAGGGACTCCCCCATCCAATAATAGGAGGCGGCCTTTCGGGGATCCGTTTCTTCCAGGGTGTCCACGCAGCCCTTAAAGCTTACCAGGGCATCCTCATACCGGCCCTGGTAGAAATAACACCGGGCCCGGTGGTAGGGAATTTCCCCGGCCCGGTCTCCGCCGGTTTTTTCCAGCGTATCCAGATCCGTCAGGGCTCCGCCATAATCCCCCAGGGAAAGCTCCGCCAGGGATATCCAATACAGGGCTTCGGCATAGACGGGGCCGCCGGTTTCGGGGCCTATAAGGCGCAGCAGGGTGGCCGCTTCGCCGAATTTCCCTTCGCTGTAAAAACTAATTCCCGTCTTAAGGAGTTCCTCCGGCGATGTGGGGCGGCCCTGGGCATAAAGCTCCCCGGCGCCAAAAAAAAGCAGGATCACAAAGAGTCCCAAGGACATTTTTTGTATCATCACTACCCCTCCATTACGATCTTCGGTAGTACCGGGCGGTTCCTATAGGGATTTTACCCCCATGTACCCCCCTTGTAAAGAATGTTAAAAATAGTATAATAAAAAGGCGGTAATGGACGCTGAAAAAACGGTAGAAGGGCTTATTCAAAAAGCCTATGGCAGCCTTAAAGCCTCGGATGCAGAGGGAGCAAAACGTGCGTTAAACGAGGCTCTTAAAATCAATTTTGAGCATCCGGAGGTTGTGTACGCCCTAAAGTGCCTTTCCTGGTGGATGGAAAGGCTGCAAAAACTTGTGGAGCTCCAGGATCCCTATGACCGGGGGGGCTTTGTCCTTTCCCAGTGGAAGAGTTTTTACAGCTTCCTGGACCGTATCGGGGAACAGCGGGAATTTGATTCCTGCCTTTACGCGGTTAAGCACTTTGTGTTTTCGACCGCCCTGGGATTTTTTGGGGACATTCTGGGGGATGGAGAAAACCAGTACGATCCGGCGCTGCTCCTACAGGCGGGGCGTTGTTACAAAGGGGTAGGTAATTTTGTGGAGGCCCTTAAATACCTGGAACAGGCCGCCCGGTTTAAACGGGACGACGGGGAAACCCTTTCAGAGCTGGCGGATGTGAATGCCCTGCTGGAAGAACCCAGGGCCGCCAAGGCCCTGTTCAGGGAAGCTTTTTTTCTTGATCCCCAGGGAATAGAGCTTAGGAACATGGATTCGGAGCTGATCCTACGGCTGGCGGGCCGGGTCCGGGAAATGGGCTACGAAGGACAGGAACTGCTTGAATGGATTCCAATTTACGGCGTCCTCCTGGGGGTTTTTTCGGTAAACCGGGAATTAAAGCTGGCCGAGCTGGGCAAGCTCAAGCAGTCAATCTTTACTCTTGAGAACGAGATTCGGGGGAACGCCGGCAAGGCGGGGCTTTTGGTTCCCCGGCTGATTAACCGGTATATGTGGCTTATTGATCATTACGAGAATGTTCAGGCCGATCCGGCCCTTATTGAAGAAACCATGTTAAAGATAAAAATAACGGATCCGTCCGTTTATGAACGGTATAGAAATTAAGGGCCCTGGAAAATCCTATGGGTTTCCTTAATTAAGAAGAAGGCCCCAGGGGTCCAGGGTTTTAACGGCCCATTTTGTTTTACCAGGAGAAGAGCATGGCAGAAGTTGCTGAAATTCAGGCGGAACCGGTTGTTGCCTCACCGCTTTTAACGAAAATTCAAGAAATGCTTAACGAGGAAAAGTGGACCCGGGCAGCTTTAAGCAACTACTCCACCGGCCAGTTTAAAGAACTGGACGTACTTCTAAAAGAGGCCCGGGAAGGAAAGAGCTGCGACGACCTTAAACAGCTCTGCGATGATCATCTTATCCATACCAAGAACAGTATTATTGCCCTGTACCTTTCGGGAATGATCGCCCTGTCCCGGCAGCTTATTGACGATGCGGTGCTTGTTAACCTGGTGACGATCTTTGTGGACAACCGGAAATGGGGCATAGTACGGTACCTTTGCGAACGGGTGCTGGATTACGGGGAGTCCAAATTTGCCCTTAGGACCCTGGCGGAATGTTATAAAAACGAAAACGAAGAGGACCTTATAACCGGCATTTGGGAACGGCTTGTAAAGGTGGACTATGAAGAGGCGGATATATCCAAGGCCCTGGCGGAACATTACGAAAAACTAAACAATGCAGAAACCGCGGTGGACTACTATAAAAAGGCCCTGCACCGGTACATCAACAAGGGTCTGTTTACCAATGTCCGGGAAATCTGGACCAAGCTTATTGAATTCTGCCCGGAGGACATAGACTTTTTTCTTCATGTGGAAAAACGGATAGCCAAGAACATCAGCAGCGATAAGGCCGCCCTGCTGCTTCAGGACGTGTTTGCCTCCTGCAAAAAAAGGGGGGAAATCGACACCGCCATAGGACTGCTAAAACTAATCCTCCAGTACAATGAACGGGATTCCCTGGCCCGCAGGGAAATAACCGAATGTTTCCGGCTTAAATATGCGGATCACAGCCAGTTGGAAGAATATATCCGCCTGTCCAATTTGACCCAAAACTGGCGGAATGTTAAGGAGGCGATCACCGATTTTGAAAAACATATTGCCTTTGACAAGGGTAATTTTGTTTTCCACCGCACCTGGGGGGTTGGGCGGATTGCATCCATGCAGGGGGATGAGATTACGGTGGACTTTGCAAAAAAGCGAAACCATTCCATGTCCCTTAAGATGGCGGTAAATGCCCTGCAGACCCTTTCAAAAAACCATATCTGGGTGCTTAAGGCCACATGGAAGAAAGAGAAGCTCCATGAACAGGTAAAAAGCGACCATGCCTGGGCCCTTAAAACGGTAATTAAAAGTTTTGGTAATTTCTGCGATCTTAAGCGGATTAAGGCGGAACTGGTGCCTTCGGTACTTTCCGCCGGGGAATGGACGGGATGGACAACAAAGGCCCGGGAGATCCTTAAGACCGATTCCACCTTTGGGGTAAGCCCGGATAACATCGATCTGTTTACCGTCCGGGACAGGCCCATCAGCATCGAAGAAAAGCTGTACAACGAATTTAAGGCCCAGAAGAATTTCTTTGACCGCATCAATACCATTAGGGATCTGGAGGCAAAAAAAGAAGCGGAACTGGATTCGGAACTATTTAACGAGATGTTTAACTATTTTACCGGTTACCTGCGCTCCTATAGCCAGATTAACGAGCAGGTTATTGCTTCGTACCTGCTGGTAAAGGAAATGGCCGGAAGGCACCCTCACCTGGGGAAGAACCTCCAGGGCGATTTTCAGGAGATTTTTAATAACATCGAGGATCTACCCGCGCTGTTCCTTAACCTTAAGGACCCAAAGATTAAGGAAGAATTCCTTTTGCAAATTAAACTTACCGTCGATGACTGGGCGGATATTTATGTACGGCTTTTTCCCTATGCCATGCTGCCTTCAATTATTAGCAGCCTGGAAAAAGAGGGGTACGAAGAAAAACTTGTGGGATTGATACAGAACTGTTTTGAAAATTACCGCGACTACCGGGAAGCGGTGGTTTGGTTCCATAAAAACGTAAAAAACCCCCAATGGTTTACCGGCGCCAATATTACCGAAGAAAAAAAGATCATCACCCTTATTTATATTCTGGACATTACCTACCGGGATATAGACAACCACCGGAATACGGTGGAAAACCGCAAAACAAACAAACAGGTATATACCCTGCTGTTTAAGGACGGCCTGCTTGAATCGTTCATTCTAAAGGCCGACGAAGACACCCTGCTTAGGATTTACACCCTGATCGAGGATGTTAAAGACCTGGATCCGGCGGATAAATTTAAGCTCCGGGGAATTATACAGGAAAAGGACCCGAATTTTAAATTCACCGGGGAAACAGAAAAAAGGGCCTTTCGGGGGCTTATGGTTACCGCGGCAAAGTACGAGGAAAAACAGCGGCATCTGGCCCATATTATGGACGAAGAGGTACCGGCCAATTCCAAAGAAATTGCCTTTGCCCTGTCCCTGGGGGATCTGCGGGAGAACGCCGAATATAAGGCGGCGAAGGAAAAACAGGAAATTCTTAATTCCACGGTGGCAAAACTAAAGGACGAAATTGAGCGGGCCCAGCTCTTTGATCCCGCCACGGTTAATACCGACAGAATTTCCTTTGGAACCCGGGCGCTCCTGGTAAATATACATTCCAGGGAAGAAGAGGAGTATACGATCCTGGGCCCATGGGAATCGGACCCGGAAAACCATATTATCTCGTATCTGTCCCCCTTTGGCAGCGCCATGCTTAACAAAAGAATAGGAGAACAGTTTGAATTTTTCTTTGACAAGACCAACAGGGATGAAAAATTTGTGTATACTGTAAAGGAGATAACAAAAGTTCCTGTATAGGGAAGCTTTCCCAAAACTTCAGTTTTTGGGAAAGCAGCTTAGATGTAGGATGTTACGCATGAATTTGAAAAAGATCGCCGCCGGCGGATTGTTACTTTTATGGGGCGCCCTGGTCCTTTCCGGCCAGCAGCAAAAGGATGTGATACTTATTGTCGACACCTCCGTAAGTATGCTGCCCCATTATCACGAAGCGGGGACATACCTTACCGGTCCCTTTCTGGCGGAAAACGTACATTTTTCCGACACCTTCCACCTAATTTCCTTTGGAACAAAACCCCGGGTTGAAATTTCCCGGCCCGTGCTTGGACTGGGGGATATAGAAAATGTCAGCAGCAGAATATGGCTGCTCTATCCGCTGGAAAATACCTCGAACCCGGAGGCGGCCCTGCAGTTTGCGGAACAGTACCTGCGGACCCTCCCGGCGGGCCGGCCCAAGGTGGTGTTTTTTATGAGCAGCAAGGATGCCGGTGGCGCCGTAAATGCCATGGCAGACCGGTTCCGCTCGGGGGGGGCAGAACTGTTCTCCCTTAAGGCTTCCGGCGGCATTGCGGCGGCGCCCGGAAAGGGAAGCTCCGGCGAGACCCTGGGGGCCGGCCCCTCCGGTTCCCCAGTCAGCGGCGAAAACTCCGGGGGCGGTTCTTCCCCCGGGGGAAGAACCGCCGGTCCCACCGTAAGCGCCGGCGGAGGAACAGAGACCGGCGGCAGGACCGAAGCCGCCGGAGGAACCGTCACGGGACCCGGTGGAGCGGCAAGACCCGGTGAAGAACCGGTTCCCGGCGGAAGGGCCGTGTCCGCCGGAGGACCGGGAACTGCCGGAGGAACGGGAAGCGGCGGCGGAATTCCCATCGCGGCGGGAAACCCCGGAACCGGAAATTCCCCCGGATCACAGGCGGCGCCTTATCCGGAGGAGGCCGCAGTTCCCGGTGCGGAGGGAGGAACCGGCTTGACAAACCCCGGCGGAACCGACAGCCCGGCCGGCACGGAGAACACCGGAGATGCGGCCTCCGGCGGGATAGGCCCCTTTATCAGATCCCTTTCTCTGCCCCTCCTAATTGCCGGGGGACTGTTCCTGCTCCTTGTGCTGGCCCTTATTATTATTGTGATCGCCCGGAACCTTCAGTCATCCCCCAATAAGGTAATTGCCTCCGCCGGTTCAACCGACGATACGGCGGCTAAGAATGCGGAACTTCTTAACAGATTCGCCAGCCAGCAGGCGGCGGCCTCCCTTAAGGGCCCCCACCGCCGGTACCATCATTTTAGGGACGATGCAGCCCAAATTTTAACCAACCCGCCGATGCTTACTATCTTTGTGGAGGAACAAAATACCGCCATAGGACGGAGAAATGTACATGCCCTAAAAAAGGGAAACACCTATACCGTGGGCGGGGGAAATTCGGATTTTCTTATCTTCCTGGTATCCATACCACCCAGAATCGGACGGCTTTATTTTGACGGAAATAATTGTACCTTTACTCCCCTGCGGCCTAAGTATTTTCCCGATATTGGTTCCACCCCGGTACATGAATGTCTGGGAAAGACAATCAGGATCCTTTCGGATAAAAACTACGAGATTTTCTTTCATTTTGAGCAGTACAAGGATCCGCTGATTATTCTGAATCAGCTGCTTCATTCAATATCGGTTCCCTCGGCGCCTCCGGTTCCTCAGGAATAGGTTCTTCCGCGGCGGGTTCCGGGGAAGCCTCCGCGGAGAGTCCCCATTCTTCCAGGAGCGCCAGGGATTTTCGGGAAAGGCTTCCGTTTTTAGGATCCGAGAGTTGGCGTAATTCCCCGGCAAGGTTCCGGAAATTGTTGTTGGCACAGATGTCAATGGCGTAGGATTTTTCTACCACCCCCCCCAGGGCAAAAAAGCGGCGGGCCAGGTCTTCCAGGGTATCGGACTTGGCGGATCCCAGGATCCGTAAAAGACCGGCGTACAGGTTTGTCTGGTTTTTTGCCTTTGCCTCGTCCAGTTCAACAATTACTTCCTGGGCATAATCCCGGGAACCCTTAGTTAGAAGCATCTCCCCCGCGTTAATCCGGATCCGGTCGTTGTTTTTTCTTTCGGAAAAAAGTCCCCACAGGATGGCGTCCGCATCGTCCCCGCCGATTAGGGCTATGGATTTTACGGCCTCGTCCCGGACCGCGGGGACATCGTCGTTTTCGGCGCGAAAACGAAGAAAGGGCACCGCCCTGGCAAGTTTCCGTTCCCCCGCGGCCTTTGCCGCGGCTATGCGGGTTCGATAGTAGGAATCGCGGAAGGAATCCATGATGGCGTCCTCCGCCTGTTCACCCTCAAAGGGACCCAGGGCCCCCACCGCCGCAGAACGGACATTGGGATCCTTGGAAGAAACGGCCCCCACAATGGCCGGGAGCCCCCCGGGATCGGCGATCTTTGAAAGCCCCTCCAGGGCCGCGATACGAAGCGGCACCCGCTCTTCTTCGTTTTCCACAATAGAAACCAGAAAGGAAGTCCCCTCTTTTGCCTTTGTTTCCCCCACCGCGGAAATAATAAGCCGCCGGTTTTCATCCCCGGGATCACGGTTTGTATAGTAATCGATTAAATATTCCGCGGTTTTTCCGGCATCGTATTTTGCCGCGGTTTTTCCCAGGGCCCGGATGGCGCCGGATAAAAAACGGCCCTCTTCCCCGTCCAGGATGCTTATTAAGGCGGCGTTTACCCCGGCGGCCTGGATTTTACCTAAATACTCAATGGCGGCGTTTACCGTTTCCGCCGCTTCATAATCCCTGTCGTCGATTACCCTAAGGGCCTTATCCTCAAGCCCCGCCTTTTCCCGGTCCCCGTAGTAGGTGAATATGCCGGTTAGGATCGCCCGGTTTTTTGATTTTTCCGCCAGGGCAAACAGTTCCGAATCCAGGGGATGTTCCTCCGCGGCGCCCCCGGTTTGTTCGCTCCGCAGGGTTTTTATAAGATTGGCTATTTCCGTATCGGTGCCGTAGCGGATTACCGCCAGCCGCTGTTCGTCCTGGGAACTAAGGGAAGGGGCCCCGGCGGGAAGTTCCGGTTCCTGGGGGGGAAGATCCTGCACTTCCTGGGCAAAAAGACCGGTAACAATAAGTACGGAGCAAAATAAAGCGGCGCCCCTGATCATCCCTCTCCTCCCCCGTTATGGTAACGGTATAAAAAATTTTCTTTAAATTCTTTAAATCTATTTTCGCCGATTGCCCTTCGGGAATCAAGCACAAGCTGGTTAAGAAAGAACAAATTATGATAGCTGGCCAGGATAGAACAAAGGATCTCCCTGGTTTTAAAAAGATGCCGCAGGTAGGCCCTGCTGTAGGTCCTGCAGACCCGGCAGGTACAGGATTCATCGATGGGGCGAAAACTAAGGGCATGGCCGGCCTTTTTTAATACCAGGGGGCCGTCGCGGGTAAAGACATGGCCGTTTCTGCCCGTCCTGGTGGGCAGTACACAGTCAAACATGTCTATTCCCTCCTCTATGGCCCACAGGATATATTCGGGACTGCCTATGCCCATGACATACCGGGGTTTTTCTTCCGGAAGCAGGGATGCGGTAAACCCAAGATATTCCCGGAATATATCTTCCGGTTCCCCCACGGAAAGGCCCCCTATGGCTATGCCGGGGGTCTCCGCCGCCAGGGTCCGCTCCACGCTTTCCCGCCGGAGATCCTTAAAAAAATTCCCCTGGACTATCGAAAAAAGCGCCCCCCCGTAACCTTGTTCCGCCGCGGCGGTCCATGCGGCATGGGCCCGGACAAGCCACTGCCCGGTTAGGTCCAGGGCCTTTTTTGCCTCTTCCCGGCGGATTCCCCAGGGGGTACAAAGATCCAGGGGCATTTGGATGTCGCTGCCCAAAATTACCTGGATGTCCACCACCTTTTCGGGGCTTAGGACATGGCTGGAGCCGTCGATGTGGGACCGGAATTGTACCCCGTCGCCGCTTATTTTACGAAACGGCGCCAGGGAGAAGATCTGGAAACCCCCGGAGTCGGTTAAATAATTTCCCTTCCACCGGGTAAAATTCCGCAGTCCCCCGGCGCGGCGGATAATCTCCGTCCCCGGCCTAAGGTACAGATGGTAGGTGTTTGCCAGGATAATGGAAAAACCTATTTCTTCCAGGTCTTCGTTGCTCAGGGCCTTGACCGTTCCATTGGTGCCCACGGGCATAAAGACCGGGGTTTCCACCGGCCCCTGGGGAAGGTTTATAATTCCGCACCGGGCCCGGTTATCCCTGCGGGTAATAGAAAAAATACCCCTCATGTCCGGGAATACCACAATAGAAGCACACCCGCCGCGGTACAGACAAAGACCGGGATCCAGGCCCCTAAGAAGGGCGGTAAAAGCCCCACCCGGGCGCTCATCATGCTGATCATCTCGATCACATAGTATATTACCGCGGTTCCCAGGCTTCCCAAAAGGCTTAACAGAAGGATGTTCTGTTTAAACCGGGTACTCATAGTAAGGGAAAGAAAGATGACCACAAAGGGTACGGCAGAAAAAGAAAAGCGATGGTGATAATCCGCCATGGCAGAAGCAGACGGAAGGCCGGCCCGTTTTAGATCCCGGATCAACAGAAGAACATCGGCGGCCCGCAGATCCGCCGTGGATACGGAGCTTCTTACAAAGGTCTGGGGATCTTCGGTGTAGGTTTCTGTTTCCCCGTATTCCTGGGGTTTAAAAAAACCCTCTTTCCACCGGTAAATTAAGGGATTGGAAAGGGACCAAAAAGTTCCCGTCCAGGCCGCCTGGGGGGCATACACTATGGAAACGATGCGCTTGGCAGTATCCAGTTCGATGATCGTAAGGCCGTTAAGGGTCTGGTCGGCACCGTTGTAATAATCCACCGAGTAGATGATCCTGCCTTCGTTCAACTTTAGCACAATGTTGGAAAGATTTTCCGTATTGGTGTGCAGCAGTTCCCGGCTTAGTTGATTTTTATTCCGCAGGGCAGGAACCACCGCCAGATCGTCAAAAAAAAACGCAAAAACCGATGCGGCAATTCCCAGCAGAATTAAGGAACGGCAAAGGCGCCAAAAGGGCATGCCCGAGCCAAGCAGGGTGGTTAATTCGTTCTTTGCGCTTAGGTCCCCCAGGGTATAGGCGGAGGCAAAGAGCAGGGAAACCGGCAGGGCATAGCTAAAGCTTTTAGGCATATAATAGAGGGAAACCCTAAGGATATCCTTCACCGCCGCATCCGCATTAAGGTAACGGACCAGGTAGACAAAAAGATCGATTAAAGAAACCAGCATCATAAAAAGAGCCAGGGAAGAAAGAAGCACTGGAAAAAACTGTTTTAAAAGATACCGGTCCAGGGTCATTTGGCGGAAATCCTGGCGGCGCTTAGGCCCAGTCCCAGGCTGATGGACAGTATGTTGGGAAACCACATGGACCAAAAGGGAGAAAAATCCAGTTTGGTACCAAGGGCCTGGCCGATAAGGAGCAGGGCCCAGTAAAGGGCGGCGATGCATATCCCGGCGATAAATCCCACGGTTTGGCCGCTTTTGCGGGCCATAAGTCCTATGGATACCGCCGCCAGGGTAAAGGAAATTCCCCCAAAGGGAATGGCAAATTTTTTGTAATATTCAAGCCGAAAGATTGAAAGGCTCCTGTCCTGCCGCATGTCCTGGGCGGTTTTTACCGCATTCTTCCAATCCAGAACCAGCGAATCTAACCGGTTAGGGGCGGAGTTTCCCTCTCTAAGGGCCTTCTCTAAAACCAGGGCGTCTTCGGCAAGTTTTCGATAGTGGTTTTCCAAATTGTCAAAGAGGGTTTTTTCTTTTTTGCCTATCTCTTTCTTTACATCCACCGAGCTCATTTCCCTGGGCCCCACCACATAAACGGTGTCCATCATGTCCTCCTGGGAGATCCGGTACGAAAGGGTTTCTGCCAGGGCATAGTCGTAATCTTTTTTAAGATTTTCCTTTCCCGATTGGACAAAGGCCCCGGTAAGGTTAATACTTAAGCGGCCATCCCCCAGATCTTCCAAGGCCGCTTCCCGGGCGCTGATAATCCGCCGTTCCCCGTCCCTGGTCCTGTCGATAATAAGGATATCGTGGATGGTGTAAGCTTCCACCTGGCCGGTGATTATCACCGAATCTTTAAACCGTTTGACCGAATTGGTCTCCAATTCCAGGGCGGGGGATGAAATAAGGATACGCCGGTAAAGCCGGGAAAACTGTACCGTCCCCGCGGGAAGCAGTATGTCGTTGGCAAAGAACGAAAACAAAGAAATAAGAAGTCCCACCAGCAGGGCGGGCAAAAAAACAGCCCGGTAGGAAAGTCCCGAAGAAAGAAACACAAGAATTTCATTATCCGAATTTAAGCGGCCTATGGTCATAAGGGTTCCGGTAAGGCAGGCAAAGGGAGAAGCCATGGCAATTACCGAAGGCAGGGAATACAGGAGCAAAAGCGCCACCTGGGGCAGGGGAACCCGCTTGGAAAGAATTTCCCGGGCCATAAGTAAAAGCTGGTTCACAAAAAAAACAAAAAAGAAAAAAAGAAAGCACACAAAAAATGCAAAAAAGATTTCCCGGGTTATATAAAAAAAGATCGTCCTTGATCCGGTTAAGACCGGCAAAACTCCCGCTGCGGGGCCGGTTCCACGATCCGTCACTTTGGACCGCCTAATTTCCGCCGGACATTCCCGTGGAGCCAAATCCCCCCCATCCCCGTCCGGTGGAGGAAGGGCTTTCCGTATATTCTATCTCCGCCTGGGGGGCGGGGGCAAATACCAACTGGGCGATCCTGTCGCCGCTGTGTACGGTATAGGGTTCCCTGCCCAAATTTACCAATAGGATCTCCAGCTCTCCCCGGTAATCGCTGTCTATGGTGCCGGGGGCATTCAACACCGTAACGCCATGGCGCAGGGCCAGGCCTGAACGGGGCCGTACCTGGGCTTCCCACCCCGGGGGTATTTCCAGCACCAGGGCGGTGGGAACCTTTGCCCAGGACCCGGGGGCTATGGTTAGGGCCGAGTTTATACGGGCCTCCACATCGGCCCCCGCGGCCCCCGTGGTGGCATACCGGGGTAAAACGGCGCCGGGGTTTTTTCTAAAAACCCGGACACGGGGCGCGCCGGGATTGTTCTCCCCCACGTCAGAACCGCCGGCGGCTCCGGTCTTCCCGCCGGCCCCTTTCCGGGCCGCCGCTCCGGTCCGGACCACCGCCCCGGTCAAAGCTGCCGCTCCTTTCCGGGCCGGCGGGAGCGCCATCGGGATCCACGGCGTCTATATACGAAAGATTAAGCCGCCCCATTTTGTCGATCTCGAGGAGCTTTACCGGTATTTCCTGGCCCTCGGTAAGGACGTCGCTTACCTGAGCTATGCGCTGTCTGGAAAGCTTGGAAATATGGACCAGTCCCTCCTTGCCCGGCAGAATTTCTACAAAGGCCCCAAATTCCATGATCCGTTTTACCACGCCGTTATAGATCCGGCCGGTTTCGGGATCCGACACAATTCCCATAACGGCGGTCTTGGCTTCTTCGGCATTGGAGGCGTTCTTGCCGTAGATGGTAACGGTGCCGTCGTTTTCCGTGTTGATCGTAACCCCATACTGCTCACAGAGGGCCTTGATGTTCTTGCCCCCGGGTCCAATAAGGGCGCCGATTTTATCGACCTCGATCTTAAAGCTTAGGATCTTGGGGGCATATTCACTAATGGCCAGGGCGGGTTTGCTGATGGTCTTATTCATAATAGAAAGAATATGGAGCCGCCCCCGCTTGGCCTGGGCCAGGGCTTTTTGCATAATTTCCGCACTAACCCCGGTAATTTTAATATCCATCTGGAAACCGGTGATGCCCTCTTCGGTGCCGGCCACCTTAAAGTCCATGTCCCCCAGATGATCCTCTTCCCCTAAAATATCGGAGAGGATCGCATACCTGTCCCCGTCGCTTATAAGCCCCATGGCGATGCCCGCCACGGGTTTTTTCATGGGAACCCCCGCATCAAGCATCGACAGGGTTCCGCCGCATACGGAGGCCATAGAGGAGGATCCGTTGGATTCCAGAATTTCGGAAACGATCCGGATGGTATAGGGAAATTCCTCCTTTGAAGGAACCATCGCCGCCAGGGAACGGCGGGCCAGATTGCCGTGACCAATTTCCCGGCGGCCCGTTCCCATCCGGCCCACTTCTCCCACCGAATAGGGGGGGAAATTGTAATGGAGGATAAAATTCTCCCGCTTATCCCCCTCTATGTCATCAAAGATCTGCTCGTCAAAGACCGTCCCCAGGGTGGTTACCGCCAAGGACTGGGTTTCGCCCCGGGTAAAAAGGGCTGAACCGTGGGTTCGTTTAAGCAGGCCGATTTCGCAGGTAATGGGCCGTATATCTTCGGTACCCCGGCCATCCACCCGCTTTCCCCGGTCCAGAATGGAAGACCGGAGGATCTGGTACTGCATGGTCTCAAACAATCCGTCAAAGAGCTTTTTTTGGAACTTATCCTCCAACTGGGGGGCGTACCGGGTCTCCAGGGCGGTCTTTATTTTCTGGACCGCGTTGTACCGTTCCGTTTTGGAGGGTTCAAAACACGCCGCTTCCAGCAGGGGATAGGCTTCGTTATAAATGGCGTCCCTGTTTTCAAGGGTATGGGCATCCAGCGTAAGGGGAAGTTTTTCTTTACCCGCCAGTTCCCGCAGTTTGTCCTGCAGGGCACAGAGTTCTATGATCGTCTGTTGAGCCTTTTCCAGGGCCTGCACCATAAGTTCTTCGCTTACTTCACTGCCCCCGCCTTCCACCATGGTAATGCCGTCCTTTGTGCCGGCCACCACAATTTCCAACTGGCAATTTTCTATGTCGGTATAGCTGGGATTGACAATCAGGCCGCCATCGCGGGCGCAGATCCGTACCGCCGCGATGGGACCGTTAAAGGGTATGTCGGAAATATGAACCGCCGCGGAGGATGCGATAATTGCCAGAATATCCGGCGGATTGGTCTGATCCGCAGAAATAGTGGTAGGTACCACCTGAATCTCCCGGCCAAAGCTTTTATCAAAGAGGGGGCGCATGGGCCTGTCAATAAGCCGGGAAACAAGGATTTCCTTGTCCTTGGGCCGCCCCTCCCGTTTGATAAAGCCCCCGGGGATCTTTCCCGCGGCATAGTACTTTTCGTTGTAATCCACCGTCAAGGGCACATAGTCCAGCCCCTCCACCGACTCGGAGGAGGCGCAGACTGTGGCAATAACGGCGGAGCCTTCGTATTGGGCAAAGACAGATCCGTTTGCCTGCTTTGCCATTCTGCCGGTTTCAAGGATAAGCTCCTTGCCGGCTATGGTGTATGTGACGGTTTGCATCATTTACGTAAGCCCAATTCCTTAATTAAAGACCGGTATTTTTCCAGATTTACCCGCTGCAGATACTTAAGCATCCGCCGGCGCTGGCCCACCAGGATTAAAAGTCCCCGCTGCCCGGATTTATCCTTTTTAAATTGTTTACAATGCTCGGTTAACTGGCTGATTCGCTTAGTTAGCAGGGCGATTTGAACTTCCGAATTGCCGGTATCTTTTTCATTTTTACCGAACTTTGTAATAATGGAAGTTACATCTTCTTTGTTTAAAGCCATGTATGCACTCCTTGAAAACTCTTTAAGCGCCGCATAGGACAAAACCGGAGGAATGTATACCCCCGGGCTTACGGGTTTTGCAGGGAAGATCCCAGGGGTCTTCCCAAAAGCAGTTCCGCTTCTTTGTACCGGCCCTCCCGCAGGGCGGCCCGGATCCTGCTTGAACTTACCGGAAGCCCCCCCTCCAACACCGGTTCAACTATTTCCGTCCTAATCCCCATCCCCTCTGCCAGGGCCTTAAAGCGCGGCGCACCGGTATCCTGGCGGTATCCGCAGTGGAAATTGGCCCCCACCGCGATATACCCGGGGTTTAAATAACGGTAGAGGGCTTTTACAAAACCCTCGCCGTCTATTTTACTGAAATTTTCCGAAAAGTCAATGATCACACAGAAGGCCACTCCCCATTCTTCCAGCAGGGTAATCTTTTCGTCCAGGCTTATAATATCCTCAAAAGGACTATCCCGGGGGGACCCTTCCCCGGTCTTGTCCGGGGAAGGCCGCCGGATAAACGAACATTTCTTTGGATTTTCCCGGAAGGTAAGCACCACCGGAAGCAATACCGGGGCTTGTTCGGTTATTTTGGTAATGAGGGCCCGGTGACCCCGGTGAAAGCCGTCAAAGACCCCCACGGTAAGGGCGGTTTTATACCCCCCCCCGTATTTTTCCCAGGGGTTCTTTTCCAGTTCCTGCCAGTTAATCTTGTACATTGACATATCCGTATTGCCAGCCCTGTTCTTTTTTTTCGATTAAGGCCGAAAAGGAACGGGGACCAAAAAGGGCCAGTGCATCCGTATCCGGCGGAAAGTTAAGTCCCCGGAGGGATTGCAGGGGCTTGCCCTGGGATAATTCCCGGGCGGTCTCCCCGTCCACGGAGAGGCTGGGGATATCCAGGGCCGTAAACAGCCGGGGATCCAGGGGCGCCAGGGCTGCCCGGATACTGTCCGGGTCCGCGCCGGAAGGAACCGCCCCTTCCAGAGAAAAATTCCCCACCCCGGTCCTGGTAAGAGCGGTCAGGTGAGCCCTGGAGGAAAGGGCCAGGGCCATATCCCGGGCCAGGGAACGGATATACGTACCCTTTGAGCAGTGGACCTCCAGTTCCCCCAGGGGAGGGTCCCAGGAAAGCAGCCGAAGGCTGTACACAGTAACGGGCCTGGGCTTCATTTCTACCTGAACCCCCGCCCGGGCAAGCTTGTAGGCCCGTTCTCCGTTAACATGCACGGCGGAGTACGGCGGCGGGGACTGAAGCAGGGCGCCGGTAAACCGGGGAAGGATCTCTTCCAGGGCCCGCCCCTGGGGAACCGGGGCCCGGGCAATTACCGTTCCTTCCGGATCCAGGGTTGTTGTTTCTTCGCCGAATTTAATCCGGGCCAGGTAACGCTTATCGCAGCGGGAAAACCACGAAGCCAGCTTTACCCCCCGGCCCGCCAGTACAACCAGGAGCCCCCGGGCAAATTTATCCAAAGTACCGGTATGGCAGACCTTGCCGGTGGCAAGGGCTTTTTTTACCGGCCCCAGGGCTTCAAAGGAACTTTGGCCGGGATCTTTATTCAGCAGAATATAGCCGGCTGTCATGGTCCTCCGTCAAATTTTCGATTTTCTGTATGATTTCAAACCCTTCCCGTATTCCCGGATCTTCATGGAAACGGAGCCGGGGAGTGGCCCGGATACGCATGCTGTGGGCCAATTGGGCCTGGATAAACCCCGCGGCGCTTTTAAGCCCCGCCACTCCCTTGGAAAGGCCCGCTTTGTAACTGGAGACAAACACGTCCGCATAGGCAAGATCCCGGGAAACTTCAACCCTGGTGATCGAAAGAAACGAATCCACCCTGGGATCCTTTATCTTGCCCCCCACGATGAGTTCTCCGATCTTTTCCTGAATAAGGATCCCCACCCTATCCGTTCTAAATCCGGCCATGTGCAGTCCTGTAGAATACCGGCCGCATCTTAGCCGGTAAGTTTCCGCGCTACTTCGATAACCTCGAATACTTCTATTTGATCACCCACCCGCACATCATCGTAATCTTCGATGCCCAGCCCGCATTCAAAGCCTGCGGCCACCTCCCGGGCGTCGTCCTTAAACCGCTTAAGGCTGCCGATCTTACCGGTATGGACCACAATGCCGTCCCGGATAAGGTTAACGTTGGCGCTGCGCTTGACGGTGCCGGTAAGCACATAGCAGCCCGCAATGGTACCGGCCTTGGGGACCTTGAATGTGTTCCGAACCTCCACTGTGGCAATAAGTTCTTCCTTGGTACCGGGCTTTAACATCCCCTCCATAGCCTGCTGAATCTCTTCCACGGCCTTGTAGATTACATTGTATTTGCGCACGTCAACCCGTTCCTGATCCGCCAGGGCCTTTGCCTTTGGGGTGGGCCGGACGTTGAAGCCCAGGATAATGGCGTTGGATGCGCTGGCCAGATCTATGTCACCTTCGTTAATTGCCCCAGGCAGGGCCTGTATTACATGGAGCCGGACTTCGTTGTTGGAAAGTTTTTCCAGGCTGGAACGGAGTGCTTCGGCGGAACCCTGAACATCCGCCTTAATACTTACCTTTAGTTCCTGGATAGCTCCGTCGCTGATTGTTTCGTGGAGGTTGTCCAGGGTGATCTTTTTAATATTCTTTGAATCTTCAAACCGCTTTAATTCCTGGCGTTTGGAAGAAATACCCCGGGCAACCCGCTCGTCTTCGACAACCTGCAGGGGATCCCCCGCATTTGGTATGCCCTCAAAGCCCAGGACCTCCACGGGCATGGAGGGGGTGGCGGTTTCTACCTTTTCGCCCTTGTCGTTAAAAAGGGCCCGGACCTTTCCAGGCCAGATCCCCGCCACAAAGGAGTCCCCTATTTTTAAAGAGCCCTTCTCTATGATCACCGTGGCTACAATGCCCCGGCCGTGATCGATCCGGGATTCCAACACCTTTCCCTCGGCATTGCGCCGGTAATTTGCCTTAAGATCCAGAATTTCCGCCTCCAGCAGTATGGCGTCGATAAGCTTGTCGATGCCCTCTTTTTTTAATGCGGAAAGTTCCACAAACATGGTTTGGCCGCCCCAGGCTTCGGGGATAAGGCCCAGATCGGAAAGCTGGGTCTTTACCCTGTCGGGGTTGGCTTCGCTCTTATCGATCTTATTAACCGCCACAATGATCGGCACCCCCGCTTCCTTGGCATGGTTAATGGCTTCTACGGTTTGGGGCATAACCCCGTCGTCGGCGGCCACCACCAGGATCACAATGTCGGTAACCTGGGCGCCCCGGGCCCGCATACGGGTAAAGGCTTCGTGTCCCGGGGTGTCAAGGAAGGCGATTTTGCCATGGGAGGTGTCAACCATGTAGGCCCCAATATGCTGGGTTATGCCGCCAAATTCCCCCGATGCCACATCGGCGCTGCGGATGGCGTCCAGCAGTTTGGTTTTACCGTGATCCACATGGCCCATGACGGTAACCACCGGGGGCCGGGCTTCCATGGTGGAAACATCGTCGGCGCCGCCGTCAATAACCGTTTCTTCATAGAGGCTGACAATATTTACCTCGGCGCCAAATTCCGCCGCCAGGATAGAGGCGGTTTCCGCATCGATCTGCTGATTGATCGTGACCATCATACCCATGCTCATTAGTTTTTGAATTAGATCCGACACCTTTAGGTTCATTTTCCGGGCCAGTTCCGAGACGGAAATAACCTCCATAATGTCAATGGATTTTGGCACGGGGTTGGCAATATGGGTGATCTTCTTTTTGGTCTGTAGGAGTTTTTCCTCCATCTCCTGTTCTTTTCTTTGGTAGACGGTTTTTTTTGCCTTAAAGAATTTCTTAGCCGTACCCTTTCCGCTGTCCAGTACCGGCTCCATAGATCCCGAACCAAAGCCGGGTTTATTGCCCCCGGGCCGGCCCCCCCCGCCCCGCGGGGAAAATCCTCCGCCCTGCCGGGGCGGGGCGCCGGGCCTTTGCGGCTGGGACCTTCCCTGGGGGGGGCGGCCGGAGAAGGGAGGTTTTTCTCCGCCCCTTCCTACGGGGCGGCCCCCGACCCTGCCGGCGGCTCCGGCGGGGCGCTGCTGAAAGGAGGGGTTTCCCACCGGGCGGCCCCCGACCCTGCCGGCGGCTCCCATGGGACGCCGGGTGTTGGGCAGGGATTGTTCCGGCCGCGGCTGTTCTTTTTTTGGTTCCCGGGGGGGATCTTCCGGGGGCTTTACCCGTGGTTCTGCCTGGACCGATACAACCCTGGGCTGGACGGTTTTTTTTACCGTTCCCGCAGAAACAGGGATCTTCTTTTTAACCACCACTACCTTGCGGCGTTCTCCCTGCTCGGCCTTGGGGACAGCCTCTTCGGCCTTAGGGACAGTTTCTTCGCTCTTGGCATGCTTAATAAGTTCAACCTTGGGTTTCTGCACATTATCTAATTCGTCCGTCATATTCCACCTTGTTATTCTTCGTACTCAAAGCTTAGGCCTATTCCGCAATTCGGACAATTGGTCATATCCACGGTAATCCGGGCGCCGCATTCGGGACATTCATATTCTTCCGGCGCATCTTCTTCTTCCGCGGTTTCTTCTTCCGCGGGACCGGTCCCTTCCGTCTCTTCCACAGGTTCCTCATCTTCCACTATTTCAACATATTCTTCTATAAGCCTGCGAAGTTCGTCTATCTGGGCGGCGTTGATTCCTTCCAGGTTAGATATGGCCTCTTCCGAAAGGGAAAGGAAGTCTTCGATGAACTCAATATTATTTTTAAGCAGCCCCTCGGCGGTTTCTTTGGAGATCCCCGGAAGTTCGGAAATTTTCGATATTTCCTCCGAATCGCCAAAAAGTTCCGACACGGCCCGGCGGGATTCGGAGGCAATGTCCATCTCCGCAAACTGGGCTTCGGTTTTTACGTCGATATTCCAGTCCACCAGCCGGTTGGCCAGGCGGACATTAAGGCCCTGTTTTCCTATGGCCAGGGAAAGCTGGGAATCCGCCACCACCGCCAGGGCCTGGTGTTTACCCTCGTCAAGGATGATCACATCCCGCACCTCCGCGGGGGAAAGGGCGTTTTTGATGAACCGTTTTGCATCCGGATCGAACTTTAAAATATCAACCTTTTCGCCCTCCAGTTCACGGATTACCGCCTGGATACGCACCCCCTTAAGCCCCACACAGGCGCCCACGGGGTCCACGTCATCCCGGTTGGAATACACCGCCAGTTTAGTACGGTACCCGGCCTCCCGGACAATTTTGTGGATCTCCACGGTCTTATCGTAAACCTCGGGCACTTCCAACTCGAAGATTGCCCGGACAAATTCCGTATGGGTTCTGGAAAGCACCACCTGAAGCCCCGCGGGGGTTTTGTTAACCTCGGTAATAAGCGCCTTAATCCGGTCGTTTACATGGTACAGTTCCCAGGGGGACTGGTATTTTTTGGGGAGGATTCCTTCGACCTTGCCCAGATCCACATAAATCGTGCCGTTCCGTTCCCGCTGGTAATAGCCAATGATTATCTCCCACACCTTATCTTTAAATTCCGAATAAAGGCTGTCCTTTTGAATTTCCCGTATGGACTGGTGGGCCGTTTGTTTGGCGCTCTGAATGGCAATGCGGTCGAATTCTTTGGGGTCCACCTCTATTAACAGATCGTCCCCCAGTTCCGCCTCGGGATTTAATTCCTTGGCTTCTTCCAGATCAATTTCCGCCGCCGGATCGTACACGCCGTCAACTATTTTTTTCTGCGCATAGATTGAAACCATTCTGTTATCGTCGTTAAACCGTACTATGGCATTGTCCGCATTCCCAAAACGGCGTTTATAAGCCGCCAGCAGGGTGTTTTCTATGGTTTTTAGGATCAATTCTTCCGAAATGCCCTTTTCGTGAATAAGTTGATGGATTGCTTCCGACATATCCGTTGCCACGTCCGCTACCTCCTGTACCCTAAAAAACCGCGGCCCGGCAACCGCGGATTTAATGGCTTTTTCAACGAAAAAAGCTACCAAAACCTACAAGTGCCACAGGCTGCCAGGCATTTTCGGATCAATCATCCAGCCTTGCCTTGGCGATTATCCCATAGGGCAGTTCTATCCTTCTTGTCTCCGAAGATGATCCCTCGCCTTCGGTTTCCAGGAAAATTTTTTCCGTATCCGAGGAACGCAGGATTCCCCGCTGCCATTGTGATGTGTCGGTCCGGTAAACCCGGATCCCCCGGTTCAGATAATGGCAAAACTCCGCCCCTTCTTTAATAAGCCGGTCCGTACCGGGGGACGAAAGCTCCACATGAAGATCCCCCCCGGGAAAGGCCGTTTCCAGCCTGGGCAGTATGGCCCGGTGCGCCCCCGCCAGTTCCGTCGTACCAAACTGCCCCGGATCCCCCGGTTTAGTAAGCACCAGCCGTATTTGGACGGATCCCCGCTTCCCTCCCCGGAATAGGTTGAGCTCCACCAGGACAAAACCAAGCCCCCCAAGGACCGGCTCCAGATCCCGCCGCACGGCGGTGGTTTCTTTATCCTCTTCTTTAGCCTTGTACTGCATCGAGCAATCCCAGGTTTTTGCTGCGCTTCGCCGCAAATCCCTTAAAAACCGCCGACCGGGCGATTTTTACCTTGCAAACCCCATCGGACCAAAGGTCCGCCACAGGCCCATAAGCCCATAAGCCCATAAGCCCAAGGCACTATAAAAAAAGGGGCTTTGAACGGCCCCCTTTCTATGATGCTAGACTGTCTTAAGCACTATACCCCGGGAATTTTTTTTTGTCAACCACGGCATCCGTAGGAGCCTCTGGTACTACGGATTATCCGGCTTCCGTGGCAGTTTGTACTGTATAAAAATTCACGGAAGTGAATTTTTATACAGTTGAAGCACAAAGCGCAGCAAACTGCCGGGAACCTGTGGCGTTTCGCACATAAAACCCACTGTCAACAGGTTAAACAAATAAGACATAAAAAAGGTCCACTGATTACACAAATTACACGGATTTTTGTACAAAATCCCCTCTGAATCCGTGAAAATCCCTGTAATTTGTGGACATAATTCTTAATCGGTTGACAGTGCATAAAACCCTTAAAAAACCGCAGGATCGGGCGATTTTTTACCCTGCAAACTGCATCGGACCAAAGGTCCGCAGCAGCCCGATAATCGTGATTTTGGTGGCTTTTCAACGAAAAAAGCTATCAAAACCTACAAGTGCCGCAGGCTGTTAGACTTTTACCAGCAGGTGGTATGCATCCCCGGCGGTTTGGGAATCCAGCAGGGACCGGCGCAGTTCCTTGTTTTTAAGCCGGGCGCTGAAAAAAGACAGGGTTTGCAGGTAGTAGGCGTGCTGGTTATAGGCTGCGGCGATCATAAAAAGGAGCCGGACCGGTTCGTCGTCCAGGGGTTGAAAGTCAACAATGTCGGTCTTGCTGATTCCCACCGAAATAACCAGATCCGTCACCGAAGACAGGCGCACATGGGGTATGGCAATTCCCCGGCCAATGGCGGTACTCATAAGCTCTTCCCGGCGGATGATCTCTTCCACCAGTTCCTGGCGGTTTTTAACCTGCGGTGCGGTGGCAAGGTTGTCCGCCAGGGCCATTAGGGCGTCCCGTTTGGTCTCGTAATTTAGAAAAAGCACCCGGTCCGGGGAAACGATGGACTCGATCTGGACGGCGTGGTAACTGGCCCCTATATGGTGGTTGGAAAGTCTGGTATTAACCCAGTTTTCTATTTCGACCTTTCTAAAACGCCACACCGTGCCGATCTTGCCGCAGGGAATTTCCCCCTTTTGCGCCCAGTCATAGACGGTCCGTTCAGAAACCCGCAGGTACTTTGCAACTTCTTCTATTGTTAGAATTTCTTCTTCAGTCATTACAAGAATAGTACACTATACCGCAAGATATGTCAAGTAGTGCCAGCCAATTCATGGAGAGAATCGTAGGGATAGAGTTCACCGATGGTGGTATCAATCCGCCGGGGGCCGGACCCGCCAAAGAAAACCGGCGCTTCCGCGGCCATAAATTCGCTTAGGACCTGGCGGCAGGCCCCACAGGGCCCCACCGGAACCGGAGAATCGGGGGCCGCTATGGCCAGGGCCCGGAAAGACCGGTGTCCCGCACTTACCCCCTGTACGACGGCGCTCCGTTCCGCACAGATTGTCAAGCCAAAGGACCGGTTTTCCACGTTACAGCCGGAAAAAACCGTACCGTCCTGGGCCAGCAGCGCCGCCCCCACCCGGAACCGGGAATAGGGGGCATATGCGGCCTCCGCCGCCTGCCGGGCTATGGTAAACAGGGTGTCCATGTCCATGGTTTCCTCCTATATCCACGGGATATCTGATTGATATATGGAACCTAACCGAAGTTTCCAAAAGTACCCATATTCATGGGCCAACCCCAAAACTAACGTTTTGGAAAAACCATCATACCAAAACATTGACTATCCCCCTTTTTTGGGCTATAGTGCCCCCGTGATTAAGGGAAAAAAAGTCTATCTTATTATTCTGGCAGCTTTTGCCTTTATAGCATATATGCTCCTGGCGGCCCAGCCCATACCCCAGGAAATTATTCTAACCAACAACTGGCTTAAGCGGCTGGATACCACGGCGGCGGAAGAAACGGCCCCGGCGGGGGAGCTTATTCCGTTTACGCTGGGAAACCGCTTTGGCTATGCCGCAGAAGACGGAACCCTTATTTTAAACCGGATTCGGGAAAAAACGGTTTCCCTGTCCACCGGCTATTGGGCGGAATATGATCCCGTTCCGGAAGAAATTGTGATCCACGATCCCCGTTCAGGGGCGGACATAAGCCTGGAAGATCCCTGGGGCTACCCTTTTTTTTTAAAGCGCCGGATCTTTATTATTAGCAAGGATCAGACCACCCTGGGGGAACTTGATAAAACCGGGGAAATTTTATGGAAGTACGATTATGAAGCCCCCCTTACCTGCATTGACGCAACGGACCAGTTCGTTCTTACCGGTACCCTGGATGGGATGATAGACCTTTTGGACAGCCGGGGGAACGCCCTTTTTCCATCCCATGCTCCGGGGGCATCGGCGATTCCCGTTATCCTGGGCTGCCGAATTTCGTCGGACGGATCCAAGCTGGCCATAGTGTCGGGCATCGATAAACAGCGGTTTCTCTTTCTGGAATGGTACGGCGAAAACGATTACCGGGTGACCCACCATGAATTCCTTAAGGGGGAAGGCTTTCGGCGGGAAGTACGGATGGCCTTTATAGACAACGATTCCCGGGTTGTGTTTGAACAGGAGGAGGGGCTGGGGATCTACGATGTCCGGTCCCGGTCCACCGCCACCTTGGCGCTGCCGGGCAAACTGGAGGCCCTGGATGAAGACGGCAGGGACGGGCTTTTTTTCTTTGTGACCGGAGAAAAAACCGGCGAAAAACGGCTTATCGCGTTGAAGCTGCCGGACACGGAGATCCTGAACGTTCCTTTTAAGAGTGAAACATCGTTCCTAACCCGCCAGGACAAGAAGCTTTTTATAGGCGGCGGCCTGACCCTGGCGGCATTTATGCTGGATAAAAAATGAACCTCCCCGGCAACGGCGGGGTATCTTGTGGCGTTACATTGTTTACAGGTCCGTTCTGTAAGGAAATTATTTAACTGGAGGGTTTGCTACCATGCTATCTAAACGCAATAATTCTGAACCGCCGCAAACCTCCCCCGCCGAAAGGAGAGTTCTTGGGTATCAGACCCCACTGCGAATGAACCAAAAAAAAGATCCTCCGGCGGATCCTGGTACTTACCGGCTATGGACCGGCCCGCGGGAAAAACCACCGGCGACGGGGCGCCGAAGCCTATCCCGCGGCGGCAGGCGAATCTGCATGCTTTTTCTGTTCCTGCTGTTTTCCCTCTTTGCCTTTTCCCTGGATTGGCCGGTGGGGGAAGGGACGCTGATTTCTAATTTTGCCAGCCCCGATGACGGCATACCCGTACTGGGGGATTCCTTTGCCGCCTCCGGGGTAATCCACCCCTCGGATGTGGGAAAACTGATTTTTGTCCACGATCCCGCCGGTTCATCTTCCCCCTTCCCTTCTCCCCTTGGCGCCTGGGCAGCCCTGGATCATGGGGACAACCTGGTGGGAATATACGGCCGTTACGAAGACCCCGGGGAGGCCTCGATTCCTACCATGGTAGAAAAAAATACGATCCTGGCTATGGCGGGTAAATCCGGCTGGGCCGGCGAAGGGGGACTGTACTTTGCCTTCTTTGATCGCAGCGAAAGAAGGTGGATCAACCCTTCGATTATTATTTCCAGCCTGGAGGACAATTATCCGCCGGTAATACGCCAGGTGGAGTTGCGCAGCGCCGCGGGTACCCCCTATAATCCTGCCTTAACCCGCAGCATCCCCCAGGGGCTTTATACAATCTATGTGGATGCGGTGGACACCATCGCCGCCGGGGGTAGAAGCCTTGCCCCCAACCGTATTGTCTGCTCAATCAACGGCATGGAAACCGGCGCCTTAAGTTTCGAAACCCTGATCTCGAAGAACGGAAAACGGATGGTGTACCGGAATGGAACCGTCCCCGCCTCCCAGGTCTACGATCCCAGCGGCTTTGGCCTGGGGGAGGTCCGTTTTACCCGGGGGCAGGCAACCCTGACAATCGAGGCCCGGGATATGGCGGGAAATTCCAGGTCCCTAAGTTATGGGCTTACCGTGGAATGATCCTTGCCCGAACCCATGGGCGCGGCGCGGGATGATCTTTGTTTAGAAGGGGCATGTCCGTAAAATCCATGGAGGTAAAAACCTGGTCAACCCCGGTCTCAGAGGAAGAGGGCCGTATTGTTCCCTGTACGCTCTGCGGAGGCATGGAATTTGTCCCCCATTTTATCTGCACAGAGACCGCAGGGGGAGGATCCTTTTGCTATGTCCGCTGCGGGCACTGCGGACTGGTACAAATTAACCCCCAGCCTTCCCCCGCTTCTATTGCGGCCCGGTATGGCGAAGCCCACGGAGGGGATTACCTGGCCTATGAACGGGCCAATGAAGGGGCCTTTCTGCGGCTCCAGGAACTGGCCCTAAAAGACGCCGGTTTTTTTGACCCGGAGGCGCCGCCCGGGGCAGGGGACACCGGGTCAAATCCCCCCCGGGGCGGATCCGCTTCCAGCAAAACGGACCGCGCCGGCCCCGGCAGGGTGCTGGACGTGGGCTGCGCCACCGGGGCACTGCTTGAAATGCTGCAAAACCGGGGCTGGACCGCAACGGGGGTTGAACTTTCCGGTCCCCAGGCGGCGTACTGCAGAAGCCGGGGCCTGGATGTCCACAGCGGCCGTTTAGAGGAATGTTCGTTTCCCGCCGGTTCCTTCGATGCGATCCTGGCATCCCACCTGATCGAGCATCTGAACGATCCTGGGAATTTTGTCCGGGAAGCAGGGCGGATCCTAAAACCCGGCGGCCGCCTGTATATAAGCACCCCGAATATAAGCGGCCTCCAGGCCCGGCTCTTTAGGGGCCGCTGGCGATCCGCCATCTTTGATCACCTGTACCTTTTTTCCGTTAGAACCCTCCGGCTCCTGCTGGAAGGGGCGGGATTCCGCGTAGAACGAATCGTAACCTGGGGCGGCCTGGCGGCGGGACTTGCGCCGGGATGGATAAAGAAAATCTTCGATACCCTGGCTAAACCCTGGGGCTTTGGGGATGTGATGATACTCCGGGCCCTTTTGCCGGATCCGGAAAACGAGACCGGTACAAATCTACCGTGGACAGGGGGCTGACATGCAACATTTTTCTTGAATGGTTAAAATATGTTGACAAAAATTAATGAAATAATGTATAAATATCTATAACAGTCCGTGATGCCTAAAAACAAAATCTAGCCGAAAAAGTGGATGCCTATGGAGGAAGATATGTTTAAAGAGGCTGATGCGTTTATCAAGTACCTAAACGAGCGTAAGATCTCGGCCTTCGGCAATTTATTTCTGTGCGATCCCAATGATAACAACCATCAGAAAAATTGCCTCGAAACCATGAACGAAACGCTGTTTTATAAACATATATGGAAATCACCCTGGGATAAGAAAAAAGACAGGACGAATGTCAATGAAGAGCTGACACTCTTTGAAAAGCTAACGGCTCTTGAAAAGCTGACGGCCCGTTCTGATACTAATTTATTTTTTTTAAAAGGGTATGAAGGCACGGGAAAAACAACACTTTTGAATGGACTGCTCTATAACGTTAAGGAAACTAACGCGAAGGAGAAGAAAGGATATGACAGGATAAATTTTGATTTTAATCAGGACCTTGGAAATTTGGGATTATTTAACCGTAATATAGTCCAGGAATTCGGTCTCAAAGTGTCTGCCGCAATAGGAAAATTTATTGTATTGTTATTGTATAAATTTGGCGAAATAGTGGACAGGACAAGGGGTATGCCCGGTGATTTTTGGAGCGAAAATTCAGTTTTTTTTGACGCATTGGAGAAAAATTCGGATAATGGCTATGATGGATCGGTCAGTGAAATACTGGGTGATCTCGAAAATTTCATAAAAAAGAGCAAGGATATAAACAAAGCCAAAATATTTCAAGACATAAAAAATTGTTTTTTTAAAGAAGAAGAACCTACGAATAATATTATTCCACTCATGAAATCAATATTATATCTTCAACTTTCTATTGCCTGCTATAATGCCAAACAGGATGGTTTTACGGATATTAACCTGTATTGGACTTTTGACAATATTGAACGTTTTATAACGCTTGACAAGGAGGGATATCCGATTCCAAATAATGAAATAGCGGAAATTTACAATTATGTACAAAGCTTTTCAGATTATTGTATGGAACACGAGGATAAATTCACGTATAATGGCGTTAAACAGCAGTTAAAAGTCATATTTGTTGTGCGGAATGTCACCAGCCATGATATCAAAATCTTTGAAAGAAAAGACGCACATCGGGAATCATTGCTGGTCTTTTTGATGCCCGATTTACCCAAAAACCAGGGCGGTCTTCACGACCTTGTTACTGCAAAAAACATAATTGAAAACCGGTACGAGTTTTTTAAGCGGCTTAACGGCGATTCCAGGCTGAATGCCGGCGGCAAAAAAATTGTGGAAAAAACACTGGGAAAAGTAGGTATAATAATTAACTTAATGGATGATGATAAAACAGAGAGAAGTTTTAAGCAGGCTATTGAAAAAATGTTCAACTACGATATACGCAGAATTGTAAACCGTTTATTCGAGATAGTTGAATCGGATCCCGTTTCACATAAATATAGAGCGCTTTTGGGCTTAACCCCAAATAATTATTTAGGGTATTTAAATAAAGAGGAAATTAAACGGATACAGCGGAGGACCGCCCTCAATCTGGTATTTTCAAAAGTGCTGGATCGTGATGATATTTTATCAGAATTGAAGCTTATACCTGCCGGTGAGCCACGTCAGCTTGGATACAGTTATGCACGGCAAATTCTAACGTATTTGTATAATATGTCGAAGGACGGCAAAACAGTAACGTTTTATCGATTTAAAGAAGATTTATGCGAATACGTGGAAACAAATAGGGAAGACCATTTTAAATATCTGTGCAGGGTTCTTTATTCTATGTATTGTTATCGCACTTTTAACATTTGGACACAGCTTGTTGAAATAGAAACCAGCAAAGATATAACTAATGAAGACAGCTTGGTAAAACAGATAAAATATGAATATACGGAAAAAATATCTGACAGTAAGTTAAAAATAACCCCCGCGGGCGAGTTTCTTGCGTTTATACTATGTGAATTTGAATACTTTGCGATTCGCTATATGCAGTCCAACGGAACGCCTGTGTCTTATCCCGCGGCTCTCTTTTTATATGACTTTAAGGCCGAAAAAAAAAGAATAACAGACACCATCAGGATAATTTCTGAAAGAGCGCTGGACTGTATTGATAAAGCCGTTGATTTTGACAAAAACCAATGTGGGGAAAATTATTCATCAGGTGAAAGAGGTTTGCACCGGAAGGAAAATTATTATCTGTGGAGAAATGAACCACAGAATTCTGCCGTCACAACTACTACCGTAACGCACCCGCAGCGAATTCTTGATAATTTTATTACCTACATGGATAGTTACCGCCGGTTTGTAATTCTTAAAAACAAAAATGATGTAGATACTTGTCGTGATTTTTCAAAATTAATAATAGAAGAAATAGAAGCCTTCATTAAAAAAATGGAAGAATTAACCGGAGAAATTAAAAATGATATATATTATATATCCGGAGAGCATGTGTCTGTCATCGGCACAATTAAAAAAATTGGCGAACGTTATGACAAATATAGGCAGAATGTAAAAGACATTAAAAAATTATTAGAGAAACTGGAAACAGCTCCGTCCGAAACCGGAGAAACTCTTTATAAGATGGGCACAATGAAAATCGGACAGAAGAAAAAAGATGAATAGTGCACTGATAACACTGGCAAAGGATATTATTGACATTGACACTGCGTTGCAAATTATTCAGGTGGCAGTTATTTTATGGGGCGGAAGTCATCTCAAAAAGATCAGAGACGAAAAAAAGATGAAAACCGCTTCCTGTTATAAGGTTATCACGTTGAAGCTTAAAGAATTAGTTACCATATTGGAAAAATATCCTGAACTGGTAGGAATAAAGAGGGGCAGCTTAAAGGGAAACGTGACTGAAAACCTGGATTATATATGGCATAGAATTAAAGAGGTGATGACCAGCGGGAATATGATGCCTTATGATGAATCTATAGAGAAAAAACTTGAAACATTGTATGACAAGCTGCACAACTGGCGTATTGATAACGCTATGCTTACGGACGATTTTAAAGATACTGTCAAAACCCTGAAAGATGATTTGTCCGCCGAGGTGGATAAAGTAATGAAAGTCGGACGCTCTCGGATAAAGCGAGGAACTAAGCCGCATAAAAATCACGAGTGAGTCTGTCCCCAGACTTTAAATGAGGAATGATATGAACAATACATTATCGAATAGAAACAAATTTCTCAGGATTCAGAAAATTATAATCGGCATAGTACTATTGGGTCTGATCGGCTGTATTGCTCTTTTGTTTGAACCGGTGCAAATCTTCATTATTTCAATGGTTGAGAAAATAGTGAAACACAGGAAACTTAATTATCCGCTTCGCGCTCAACAACGTTTGGAATTTTATTCTTTCATTGG
>JAISLT010000084.1 GCA_031277165.1 Spirochaetaceae bacterium | reverse complement strand
AACGGAGGCTCGTTCGATAGGAAGTTTATTATACCGTCTGGTTTAATACCAGATTTTTGTAAGCATTGCGTTATTTCAGCCGCAGCAGAGCTGCGGGGTATTAAACCAGACTTTCGAATACAAGTTCCCCGGACAAGCGGACATCAATCCACCGGGGATGGAACCCCGACGCGGAGCATCAAACCCTCCGCGGATGCAGAGCCCCTACTTCCAAATTAGCTCCGGATCAATATGATCAGGATCGGGGGAGCCGGTTAGATTCATCACCCACCGTAGTTCTTCTGTCATGGTTTCCAGGACTTTTTGTACCCCCGCCGCTCCTTCCGCCGCAAGCCCCCGCATAACCGCCTTGCCGGTCCCAACGGCCTTTGCCCCCAGGGCCAGCGCCTTAAAGGCATCTATCCCCTTGGCAATACCGCAGTCCACAAAAATGGGGATCCGTTTATTGATCACCCGGACGATCCGGGGGAGAATCTTCACCGGCGGCACCGCGGAATCGATGATGCCCTGATGGTGGGATACCACAATCCCCCCGGCGCCGGCTTCCAGGGCCTTTTCGGCGTCCCGTTCACTGAGGATTCCCTTAAGAATGAAGGGTACTTCGGCGGCCTTGACGAAACTTTTAATGTCATCCAGGGTCTTGGGACTTACCGGATATTCCATGGCAAAGCCCCTGTGCCGTCTTCCGCCGAACACAAAATCCGTATCCATGCCCAGCGCCAAGACCCCGGCCTTTTTTGCATGGGCGATTTTTTTGAAGATCAGATCCGTATCGGCATAGGGTTTGATAATTTTAATAAGCTTTGCGCCGGTTCCGATCAGGGCCTCCAACTCCTCTTCGCTGCCGATGCCGCTCCACATGAGCGCCCCCGCCGCCGCCGCTCCCCGGGCGGTTTCTACCATGCCCTTTGGATAGGTTTTATCCAGCCCCGACAGGGCGGTCACCATTACCGGCGTAGAAAGGGCCGCGCCAAAAAGCTCCGTTTTGGTGGAAGCCCTTACCGCGTCGATGGTCCGCAGCTCAACCTGCAGGGAATCAAAATACTCCCGGGTTATAAGTTCCGAATTAGCCCTGCTTACCGGTTCTTCCATACTACGCCTCCTATAAACCCTTCTTAAACCCCTACAGCCCCGGACCAGGTCCTCCTCAGCCCGGGGGCCTTGGTATATACGGCAAAATTCAGGTTTTTGTTTGATCTACTGTAAACCAAAATACTATGCTTAGTGTATCTATGTAAGCCTGGGGGTTTGCCGCATGCGATCCAAATGTGCCATTTCTGAACCGGGGGCCCCCGCCGAAAGGGAGACGCCTGAACATCAAGCCCCGCCGGGAATGAACACCCCAGGGGCAAAGCCGCGGGCCCCCAAGGTTCCTTATCCGATTGGCTTTAAACTTATGTTCATTATTGCCGGGCTTTTGGCGCTTTCCCTGGGGGCCATTACCCTGATGGCCTCCACCCTTATTTCCATGGATCTGCGGGTAAGCGCGGAAAATACCAATTTTTCTATTAATGCCCAGGCGGCGGAGGCGGCGGAACATTTTCTGTTAACCAATCGTTCGGCGGCGCTGACATTTCTGCGGACCCTAAGGGCCCTGCCTTCAAAGGAAGAGCGGGATTCTCTGGCCGATTATTTTTTTGCCGAAAATAACGCCGTGGCAGCATTAGCCTCCGGTGAAGGCGTCGATCCTTCCATGGTTCTTATTAACGGTCCCTTCTTTTTGTCCCGCGAAGCCGATGACGGCGCCGTTGTATCCTTTTTAAATTCCCACCGGGCAGAACTTTCCAGGGCCGCCGGGGGAGAAACCGTTGTTCTTAACGGGACCGCCGAATTTACCATTCCCATACTGGTAATGCTGCTGCCCGGCGATGCCCTCCGGGAAAACCAGCCCCGCCGGCCGCGGTCCGGTACGGCGGCGCTGTTTTTCTCCTCCGAAACCCTAACCGAAAACTTTGGGAACGGCGCCAATGTCTCCTGCCTTATCAACGGCGCAGGGGACATACTGGCCCACCCCGATACAACCCTGGTCCATGGGACAGGGAATTTCCGGGGGGATCCCCTGGCGGCGGCCATGCGCAAAACCGGAGAAACCCGGATGCAGCGGCTCTACACCGGCAGCGACGGCACCCGCTGTTTTGGGGCATATACCAGGCTGGATACCGCCGGCCTGGCGGTGATCACCACCATCGGGTACAACCTGGTCTTTGAAGGAATCGCCGCCACCACAATCCGTAATATCTGGCTCAGCGCCGGGGTACTTTTTATTTCTATACTATGCGTTTGGTTCTTTTCAAAGACGATCAGCGATCCCCTAAAAAACCTTTCCGCGGCGGCGGGTAAAATTAAAGAGGGACATTTTAACCTGACCCTTCGGAGTAAGCACCGGGACGAAATAGGTCTTTTAACGGAAAGTTTTGTAGAAATGAGCCGGGGTCTGGCGGAACGGGAACGGTTAAAAGATACCTTTGGCCGGTTTATTAACCGGGAGATCGCCGAAAGGGCCATCAGGGGCGAACTTGAGCTAGGGGGAGAAAACCGGCAGGTAACGGTGTTCTTTTCCGACATTAGGAATTTTACGTCGATTTCCGAAAAAATGCCCGCCCAGGATGTGGTGGGCTTTCTTAACTCGTACCTTTACCGGATGGTTAACTGCGTTACAAAAACCGGCGGTGTGGTGGACAAGTTTATCGGCGACGCCATCATGGCGATCTGGGGGGCCCCCGTATCTACCGGGAATCCCGCCCGGGATGCCCTGGCCTGCGTCCGTTCCGCCCTGATGATGCGGATCGCCCTGCAGGAATACAACAAAACCCGGGACACCGGAAAGAGGCCCCACTTAAAAATAGGCTGCGGTATAAATACCGGAGACGTGGTGGCCGGACAGATAGGTTCCAAGGAGCGGATGGAATATACCGTCATCGGCGACACGGTGAACCTGGCCTCCCGGACCGAAGCTCTTAACAAGCCCTTTTGCACGGACATTTTAATCACCGAAAATACCTGGAATCTGGTAAAGGATTATATTATCAGCGAAGAAATGCCCGGCGTAAGCGTCAAGGGAAAGGCAGACCCCGTGCGAATGTTTGCGGTGATAAATCTGCGGATCAAGAAGCCCGGGGTATCCCAGCCAAAGCCGGTAAGCCTGGTACAGGTCCGGGAACAGCTTGGCCTGGGCACTCCCGGCCTGGCGGATCTGGAAAATACCGGGGTAGAAAAGAAATACAAAATACATGATTAGCAGAAGGCTTTCCCAAAACTTCAGTTTTTGGGAAAACAACGTTAGACCCAGGCTCGCAGGATGTGGATTTCTGGAGGCTTTTATGGACCGGTGTAAGGGACCGCCGGCACAAGAACCGCGGTTTATGACGGACGATAGTTTTACCGGACAGCGGCGGACCGGACCGCAGCTGTGCCGGGATATGCCGGTGGTGCTGTGCTGCCTGCTGGGGGCGGCCCTTTCCTTTTGGATGTTTTGGCGGGATCTTAACCGCACCATGGGAAGTTTTGCGGCGCCCCTGGGAACCATTACCTATAAGAAACAGGCGGCCCAGCGGCGCTCTGCGGACCGGACCCTGTGGATCAGGCTTTCCCGGGGATCCCCGGTATATAAGGACGATTATATCCGGACCGCGGAACTTTCCGAGGCGATCATACACCTTAGCGGCGAAGCTAAAATCGATCTGGCAGAAAACACCCTTATCCAAATACAGGCCAAAGATGGAAAGAAAAGCATCGATCTGGCCGAAGGAAACCTTTCTATTGTTTCGGGGGGAGAAGGGGGCCTGCGGATCCTGACCGCGGGAAAAGACCGCGTAGTACTGGATCCGGGGGCGGTGATCCATGCTTCGGTAAGCCGGTCCGGTACATTTACCCTGGATGTACTGGAAGGTTCCGCCGCCTTCAACGGACAGATCCTTGCCGCCGGAAAAAGTTTTTCCACCCGCCCCGAAGAAAGCCGGGCGGCGCCGATGGCTCCCCCGGCGGACAGTTACTTCCTTGCCGCAGGAGAAACGGCGGCGGTCCCCTTTTCCTGGTCCCGGCAAAACTATTCCGGCCCCTCCCGGCTGGATCTGGCCCTGGACCGGCGCTTC
The DNA here is from genome assembly GCA_031277165.1 of Spirochaetaceae bacterium. Lineage (GTDB taxonomy): Bacteria > Spirochaetota > Spirochaetia > Treponematales > Breznakiellaceae > JAISLT01. Next base: position 24,502 of record JAISLT010000084.1, on the reverse strand, counting down.
CGGCGGGTGGTACAGACCCTAAGCTGCGAAGGGGACCCCGCCGGTACGGACTCTGTTTCCGTACCGGTATACCCCGGAGTGTACTGGTGGCGGGTGTACCCCGGTTCGGGAACGGCGCCGGAGCTTCCCGGCGGAAAAATCACCGTCCTCTCCCCGGATGCTCCGGAACTGGTACATCCCCCGCCGGGTCATGTTTTTTACGGCGCGGGGAAGGAAACGGAGCTTTATTTTTATTGGCGGGGGGCCCTTCGCTCCGGGGAAATCCCTGGGGATTACACCGTGGAAATAGCCCCTACCCCGGATTTCGATTCCCCCCGTTTATCCCTGACGGTTCCGGGTTCCAAGGATCCCTCCATAAGCTGCCCCGGCCTGGAACCGGGCACCTGGTACTGGCGGGTATGGGAAAGCTTTCCCGGCCTTAGACTTCCGGCGGCGGAATCTTTTTTTGTCATCACCCCGAAGGATCCCCCGGTTACGGCGGCTCCCGGTATTTCCCCGGACTTTCCCAAGAGTTCCGCGGCGGCTCCCCATTCCCCCGGGGGGAACCCTGCCGTTCTTCGGGAAATCACCCCGGAGGAATCCCCGCTTTCTCTTCCCCGGAATATGGTTCCCCCCGGGGGTTCCGTGGTGGGACCGGCCCTGCTAAGGAGCCGCCGGATTCGATTTACCTGGGAGGACATTCCGGGGGCCAACGCCTACATTTTTACCCTCCTGGAACAAACCGGACAAGGACGGCGGCTGGTCCTGCGGGCCGAAAGCGCCGGGCCTTCCTTTACCCTGGAAGATTTTGGGTTTCTGGATCGGGGTGCATTTATCTGGCAGGTAGAGGGGATCCGCCGGGAAGGGGACAGAATCCGGCGGCGGGGACAGCCCGGCGAAAGCGGTTTTACCGTAGATTTTCCGGTACCGGAGAACCCCCTGGTTAATGAACCGGCGGTGCTTTATGGACGCTAAGTCCGTCCCTTACAGAGGGACTTTTCCGCTGCTGCTGCTTATACTTTCCACGGTCCTTCCCGCCCAGGAAAAGATCCCTGGGGACGGATATACAGAGGAAGGCGGCGGAAAGCCCCGGATTTTTCAGCGCCTTTCATGGGTCCCGGAAGAATACGCGCTCCGGTACGAAGTACGGATAGAACAACTGTCCCCGGAGGGAACCTACCGGCCGGTCCTACAACAAAGTACCGGGGAAGATCACCTGGTGGTATCCCTGCCCCCGGGGATATACCGTTATAGCGTTGGATCCTATGACCTCCTGGACAGACCCGTGGAGGCCCCCCCCTGGATGGACCTTACCGTAGCCCCCTGGCCTGCCGCAGGGGTCCCTGTAAAGGGGCCGGCCTGGTATTTTTCCGCCGGATATGAACCGGCGGTTCCTATCCACGGTCAATTAAACCGGATCTTGGATGCAAACTTCTATCCGCTGGGGGTTTGCATTAGATTTGGGGCCCTGCCCTTTAGATGGGGGAATTTTTCCACGGGGATTGAAACCGCCGCCGGGTATATCCGCCTGTCTTCACATTATTCCCAGGGGGATGCCGGTTTTACGGTAAGCGGCCATTTTACCGATCTAAGGACCCATCTGGTTTTTCAGTTCCACGGCCAGACCCTTCCTGTAACATTCCAAATGTACGGCGGCGGCGGTTTAGGCCTGGTTTTTAACTTTCAAAAAACAGGGCCGGATTTTAAAGCCCCCAAAACGGCGGGACTTTTTCCCCTGGTTACTACGGGGCTTTCCGCCCGGTGGCATATTAGCGGCCCCTGGTACCTTGCCTTAGGAATGGAATACCTGTTTATTTTTTCCCAGGACAAAACAAACCCCGGCTATCTGCGCCCCCATATCGGCGGGGGAATCCGGTTTTAAAAAAAGCTCCAAAACAAACGTTTTGGAGCTTTTACAGAAAAACCTTTCCTTCCGGTTCTTTTCACCGGTGGATTTTTACAGGGCCCTTGAGCGCCCCCGTGTAGAAAAAATCCACAGGTGTAACTTAGGTAACAACCTCCAGGAAGCTGGGGATCATCTCGCCGGAGAAATAGAACAGACCGCGGCCAAGTTGGTCGGCGTCCCAGATCCGCTGGGGGCTGTCGGGGTACGCAAAGTAACCACCGCAGTAGGTCTCGATGCGGTTGCCCGAGGGTTCCCAGAAATAAATGGTAAGACCCCTGGTAATGGCATGCCGGGTGGGACCAATATCCAGCTTAAGGTGGTTAACGGCGATAAGATCGGCGGCGTTAAGAATGTCTTCCCAGGTTTGGAGGAAGAACCCAACATGGTGAATGGTATTGGGCTTGGGATATTCCACAAAGGCCAGATCATGGGGTTTGTTGTTCCCGGTGATCCATGTGGCAAGCCGTTTTCCGTCGGGGGTGTTACAGATTTCCGGTACATACATACCGAACACTTCCTGCATAAACCGTTCGGCCTCTTCAATGCCGGGCCCGTAGAGAAGGAAGTGGTCAAGCCGTGTTGCCCTCATGCCCCGGGGCGGCTCGTTCCAGATGTCAGGGTTCTTGATCTGGGGGTGCTTCTGGGCCATTTCCACATCGGTATAAATATGGAATTCATGGCCGGTACAGAGCTTAAATTTATACTGTTTGCCAAAACCGGGCTGCTCGGTATTGGGAGCAACTTCGGTAACCTTGTAACCGAATTTTTCGGTCTTTGCCTTGATTTCTTCAAGGGCTCCGGCATCAATTACCTTAAAGCCCACATAGTCAAGACCGGCCGTCTTGTCCATTTTGAGTACCACGCTGTGATGATCAAATTCATCATAGCACTTAAGCATGACCCTGCCGTCGCTTGTACGGCCAACCTCGTCCAATCCAAGAATGTTCTTGTAAAAATTGAGGGTTTTGTCTAAATCCAGCACCTTAAGCTGAACGAGACCCGGGCGTAGTGTTCCATGGATAGCCATAGATACCTCCTAACCAACTAATTTATCCGGGCAACCGTAAGGTTACTCCGGGGTTGCACACAGCACAAAAGCAATATCCCTTTTTTTTCATCGTCCTCACTAATATGGGCACGGCTCATGGTTTTAAAGGCCTCCCAGCGGCCGTCCACAATACGCATCCTGCATACTCCGCAGCCGCCGCCGCAGCATCCGTGGTTGACCGGACCAAAGCCGGCGTGGATCATAGCCGCCAGTACCGCCTGATCGTCGGCACAGGAAAAAACAAGCCCCGTCTCCTGGACGGTTACCGAGTATTTTTGGCCCATACGTCTAGGCCCCCGCCTTTTGTGAAAGCTGGTATGCCACATCGACGATCATGTCTTCCTGGCCCCCCACCATCCGCCGTTTGCCAAGCTCTATAAGTATGTCCCTGGCGGGGATGCCGAATTTTTCCGCGGCCCGCCGGGTATGGAGCAGAAACGACGAGTATACCCCGGCGTAGCCCAAAAGGAGGGAATCGGTCCTGATAACCTGGGGACGCTGCATCAGGGGCTCCACAATATTTTCCGCCACATCCATGATGGCGAAGGCGTCGGTGTCCACGGCATAACCCTGCCGTTTAAGGACCGCGCAGAACACTTCCAACTGGGTGTTTCCCGCACCGGCCCCCAGCCCCCGGCAGGTGGCATCCACATAGCTTGCCCCTTCTTCCACCGCCGCCAGGGAATTGGCCACCGAGAGCCCCAAATTGTTATGGGAATGGAAGCCCACGGGAAGTTTCGTCGCCGCCGTAAGGGCGCGGATCCTGGCCTTTACGTCATCGGGGGTCATGAACCCCGATGAATCTGCCAGGTTGATATAATCGGCCCCGGCGTCTTCAAAGATCTTCGCCTGTTCCACGATCTTTTCCGGAGAGGCCATGTGGGTCATCATAAGAAAACCCACGGTAAACATCCCCGCCTGTTTTGCCCAGCCTATGTGCTGAATGGCAATGTCCGCTTCGGTCACATGGGTTGCCACCCGCACCGCATTGGCGCCCCTTTCCTGGGCCTGTTTTAGGTCTTCGATGGTTCCCACCCCGGGCAGCAACAGCACCGCAAGCTTGGCCTTTTTTACAACCTTGGAAGCGGCCTCCAGCAGGTCAAGTTCCGGAACCTTGGAAAAACCGTAGTTAATACAGGATCCCGAAATACCGTCGCCGTGGCTGATCTCGATTATATCGATCCCGGCCTTGTCAAGGCCCCCGGCAATGGCCGCCGCTTCCTCCGTGGTAAAGCTGTGGCTTACCGCATGGCTTCCGTCCCTAAGGGTGGTATCCACCATATGAATTTTTCCAGTCCGCATTATGCTGCCCCCAGTATTTTAGCGGCAAGCTTTTCCGCCACCGCCACCGCCGCCTGGTTAATAATATCCAGGTTCCCCGAATATGAAGGAAGAAAATCCCCCGCCCCTTCAACTTCGATGATCGCCGTTACCTTATTGCCGTCAATTACCGGAGGAACCCGCAGGCGGTAACCGGGCACATAGCCCTGTACTTCCCGGATAATGTCCTCCACCGACTCGACGATCTTTTTTTTATCAGGATTTTTTACCAGGGCGTACACCGTGTTGGTCATCAACAGGGGCGGTTCCGCCGGATTAAGAATGATAATTGCCTTGCTTCGGTCGGCCCCCCCTATGGACTTAAGGGCCTTTGCCGTGGTTTCGGTAAACTCGTCGATGTTCGCCCTGGTTCCCGGCCCGGCGCTTTTGGAGGAAATACAGGAAACAATTTCCCCGTATTCCACATCGGCGGCCCGGTTAATCGCATACATGATCGGAACCGTCGCCTGGCCCCCGCAGGTAACCATGTTAAATTCCGTTTCGTCGGTAAGCTTGTCCAGGTTAACGCAGGGAACCACATAGGGGCCCACCGCCGCCGGGGTCATGTCCAGCGATATTTTCCCGGCCTTTTTTAACAGCGGCGCATTGGCCAAATGGGCCTTGGCGCTGGTTGCGTCAAAGACAAATTTTACCTCCGGATCTTCCACCACCGCTTCGACACCCTTGATAGACGTTTTAAAACCCAGGGACGCCGCCCGCTTGATCCCTTCGGACTCCACAATACCGGTCATCAGATGCATTTGCAGGTGTTTGCTTTTCATCACCTTGTACATCAGATCGCTTCCGATATTCCCCGGTCCGATGATTCCAACTTTAATTTTCTCCATAATCGTTTCCTAATCCGTCTCCAATTGTAGGTACAGGAACCCATGGCTCCATTTAGCAAAGAGCTTTTCGTCCCTGGGAACGAAAAGCTCCTATTCAAATCAAATAAATTCTGCCCGGACCTTTCCCAGGGAGCTAAACTCCGCGGTAAACACATCGCCCTTACAAGCCAGGGGTGCGGCGGAAAAAGCACCGGACAAGATCACTTCCCCGGCCTTAAGGGTAACGCCGTAACTCCAAAGCCGGTTGGCAAGCCACGCCACAGAAATACAGGGATCCCCCAGCACCGCCTCGCCGGTTCCTTCCCCGGCGAGTTCGCTGCCCTTAAAAAGCCGCATCGTCACCCGGGGAAGATCCACTTCGCTTAGTTTAAGACGGGTGTTTCCGATAATGTACCTGCCCGAGGAGGCATTATCCGACACGGTATCAACAAGCTTGATCTTCCAATCCGCTATTCTGCTGTCCACGATTTCAAAGGCCGCGGCCACATAATCGGTGGCATTGATCACATCCTTGGGACTTACCTGACCCCCGGAAAGATCCGCCTTTAACACAAAGGCAACTTCCCCTTCGATTTTTGGCTGAATAAGCGCCGCGGTGTTGATCGTACCGGCGGCGCTGTTGTCCATGGCTGCAAAAAGGTGTCCATAATCGGGCTCGTTCACCCCCATCTGTTTTTGGATTCCCGGGGAAGTAAGGCCTATCTTCTTCCCGGAAATTACATGCCCCATATCCAAAACCCGCTTTACATTGGCCAGCTGGATCTGGTATGCATCGTCGATGGTAAGGGACGGTTCCTGCCCGGTTAAGGGCGGAATGGCCTTACAGTGCCGTTCCGCCTCATAGAGCTGGTTCGCCAGGGCGCCGATAGTATCGGGACTCATGCCTGCCTCTTAAAAAAGCTGCGGATTAAATCGGCAAATTCCTGGGTATGTTCAATCTGGGTCCAATGACCGCATTTGCCGAACACATGGAGTTGGGCATTGTCAATCAACTGGAGCAGCTTATAGGAATTTTCCAGGGGTATTACCCGGTCTTCTCTGCCGTGAACAATAAGGGTTTCGTGGGGAATATTCCGGATATAGTGCTGATTCCCCGCCATGGCCTCTACCCCCTTTTGCCGGGGCTCGGGGAACAGGGCATGGAAACTTTCCTGAAAACCGGGCTGGATGCTGGACTCGTAACGGGTTTTAATCAGTTCCTTGGTGGCAAAACCGTGGTTGTACGTAAAGATCTCCAGCAGTTCTTCCATATTTTCCACCGAAGGCTCATACCCCCAGACCTGATCCAGGCCGTAGGTTATGGGAAAACTTACCCCCATGGCCCCCATCAGCACCAGCTTGTTTACCCTGTCGGGGTATTTTATCGCCAGGGAAAGGGCCAGGGCGCCGCCGAAGGAATTACCCACAAGATTGGTCTTTTCTACCTTAAGAGCGTCCAGAAGGTCGATGGTCTGCTGAACCCACCCGTTCATGGTTTCTTTCCGGCCGGGTACCCGCTCGGTAAAGCCAAAACCCGACATATCCGGGGCGATTACACGAAAATCGTCCTTTATTAACGGAAAAAGCCTGCCCCAGTTAGCCCAGGCGGTTACCCCGGGGCCTGAACCGTGCAGTAATGTTACGGGATATCCGCTTCCCAGGTCGTGATAATTGGTCTTAAACGTCCCGGTTTGGATACTGTTGGCAATTTCTGGTCTGTCACTCATCATTTTCTCCTCAAGAACAAATAGTACAGGAATGATCTGCCTTTACAGGGTGTACCCGTTTTCCCGAGTTGTCAAGAAAAATTTTGAGTAAATTTGTCATAAACCACGATTTTTTTGGAATTTACCCGCCGCTTGACCTTTTTTTGTTTCTTAATACGCTGCGGATCCTCTAAAAGAACAGCCTTTGACGCAAAATCGCCGGTGGGCTGCTTGTTTACCTTGCAAAATCCACCGGCCCAAGGTCCGCAGCAGCCCACTAATCGTGGTTTTTATGGCTTTTTCTACAATATCAATAAGTTAAACAAATGAGCCACAAAAAAGGTCCACTGATTGCGAACTAAAGTTCCACACAAATTACACGGATTTTTTGTACAAAAATCCCCTCTGAATCTGTGAAAATCCCTGTAATCCTATGTTATCTTGTCAAGCAGAAACCCCAATTCCGCCACCTTTTCTTCCGCCCCCTCCGGCTGCTTCTCAAACAAATCCAGATGCTCCTCCAGAATACCCGCATATCCGGCCAGCTCCGCAGACAATTCCCCGTGCCGCTCGATCTGCTTCCCCTCCGGAATGCACCCCCTCCATCGTCCGTTTCGCCGGGTCGATCCCCACATGCCGTCTTGCCATATCCTGCTCCTCTGGTAAAGTTGGAGAGATAGGGGTCTCTGCCCGGGGTATACCGGGATCCTATTCGGGGCAGCGGCGCCGGAATTTCTCGCTTTTCACTTTGATTTGGACAGGCTGCTATCAGCCTGTCCAAGACATTAGAGGCATTATAGCCCTGTTTCAGTCTGGCAATGGAAACGAGGATTTTATCGGCCGGTTTAATCCAGGAAAAGACCCGTCCCGGCCGGTTCCAGCGCTCGATAAAGCTCCGGATAGCCGCTACCAGATGCTTCACCGATTCCCAGCGCTCCCGCCGTATCCGTTTGTTCGTCAGTACCCCAAAGCACCGCTCTACCATATTCAGCCACGATGAATGGGCCGGTATAAAATGCAGGCAAACCGCCCGGTCTTCCCCTTAAGCTATTTTTTCGTTTCTGCCCGCTTGTGTGCGGAGTAATTATCTGTCAATAATATGCAGCGCCTTTCCCTGCTCGCAGGCTTTGTCCGGTTTCTTAAGAAATCCGATAAAATCTCTGCTGTTATGACTTGCCTTACATTCCCCGGTTACATTTCCGGTAAGCATATCCGTCGCCGCAAACAGAGTTGTGGTTCCGTGCCGGTAATAATTAAGATACCTCGAGGCAAGCCTCGGGGTATGGACCCTGCCTTCCGATCAGCGTTGTGCCCCGCCGGAAATTTCCGGCAGCCCTTTAAGATATTCGGCAAATTTTAAATCTTCGCTTTTAATGTGGTCTATTAACCAGCGAGCCACAATGGCGTCAATTTTTTCTAATAAATCGCCGGCGGATCCGTTCTGCTTAAAATCGCCGGCAAGGGCTAGAATTTTTTCTGCAAAATCGTCGTGAAGCTTTTTGTGTTCATCGTAATACGGATACCGGCATTCGATCTGCAGGGCCTCTTCATCCGCAAGGTGCCGCTGGAGATACGACACCAGAAAGTCCAGCGTATTCTCCATGACGGTTATGCCCTGTTCACCGTGGTATGCAGCGATAAGATTGCCGGTAAGCCGGAATATCTGCTTATGCTGGGAATCGATCTTTTCAGTTCCCGTGGCAAGGTTCGGGTTCCATGTAAGGCCGTACTTCCAATTTCCGGAACTGTCAAAACCCGCATTCCCGTATTTAAGCAGGCCGGATTTGTTTTTATCTATCTCTTTAAGATAAATGCGAAGTTTAATAAGTACTTCGTTAATATCCAGGGGTTTTCCCACATGATCATCCATTCCCGCGGCCAGGGCCTTTTCTATATCCTCCCGGAAAACATTGGCGGTCATGGCCACGATGGGAATGTTTTTTGCCTGGGCCGAATCGAGGTTCCGGATACAGCGGGTGGCCTCGTAGCCGTCCATTTCCGGCATCTGCACATCCATAAAGATCATGTCGTATTTGCCGGGGTTTTCGTGGAACATGCGCAGGGCCTCGCGGCCGTTTTCCGCACAGTCAATCGACAGCCCCGTGGGTTCCAGCAGGGCCAGGACAATTTCCCGGTTTATTTCCACATCCTCCACCAAAAGAATGCAGTTGTTATCGAACCGGCAGGGGCTTAGGGTTTGGTCCTGATCGGCATCGGCTTCGGGCATCCCCAGGCAGGTGTTGATCCAGTCGGCAATATCCGAAGGAAAAAGGGGTTTAGCCAGGTACCGTTGGATCCCCGCTTTTTTTGCATCCCCTTCCATTTCGTTCAGGGCCGCGGCGGATATCATGGTAATTACCGATTTTGATTCCCGCTCCAGGATCTTGGCGGAAAGTTCCAGGCCGTTCATGCCGGGCATTTTCCAGTCTATAAAATAAATGTCGTAGTTTCCCCGTGCTTCTATCAGCTCCATGGCTTCGCCGGCGCTGCCGGCGATATCACATTTTATTTCAAACCGTTCGGCAATGCCTGCAAAGAATTTTTGTATTTCCACATCGTCATCCACCGCTAAAATCCTGACATTGCTCCAGTTTACCCCTGGGTTCAGGAGCCGTTCGCTGCCACCCTCCTGAGTTTTTTTCATCCGGACGGTAAAGATAAAAGAAGATCCCCTGCCCGGCTCCGATTCAACCCATATCTTTCCGTCCATCATTTTCACTATCTGCCTGGAAATTGCCAGCCCCAGGCCGGTACCTCCGTATTTACGGGTTGTATTGTTTTCCGCCTGTTCAAAGGATTTAAACAGCCGTTCCTGCTGTTCCCTGCTTATCCCTATGCCGGTATCTTTTATCTCGGTGCGCAGCAGAACGGACTCCCCTTCATCCTTTAGGCGCTGTACATTAAGCCGGATGGTACCCCCTTCGGGGGTAAATTTAACGGCGTTGGACAGCAGGTTTGTAATTATCTGGGCCAGCCTTTGATCGTCCCCCACAAGGAACCGGGGTATCTGCTTGTCTATGGTAACGTAAAAAAACTGTCTGCGTTCCTCCACCCGGAAATTAACAACGTTTACCACCTTGTGGAGCATTTTTTCAAAATTAAAACTTACCGGGGACAATTCCAGTTTATTGGCCTCTATTTTAGACATATCCAGAATATCGTTGATAACCCCCAGTAGATGGGCCGAGGCGTCTTCGATTTTGGAAAAGGCGTAGTTTTTCTTTTCTATATCTTTTGCTCCCTTACCTATGGTGGTCATTCCGATGATGGCGTTCATGGGCGTCCGCATTTCGTGGCTCATATTAGAAAGGAAATTCCCCTTGGCCGCGCTGGCCTGCAGGGCCTGTTCCAACGCCGCGGATCGTTCCTTTTCTATTAAATCCCTGGCCGCCGCTCCGGCCACGGCACTGCTTACGGCTCCAATCAACTGGATGTCACTTTCGCTCCACTCCCTGGTTTTATCGCACTGTTCCACGGAAATTAAACCCCAGTAACTGCCCTTTACATACACCGGCGCCCAAATAAACGATTTTATGTCCATCTGTTTAAGAATTAAAAATTCCTCCCCATCGGGTATGCCGGCACAGGACCGGATCCTTATTTCTTCCCTGCCGGATATTTTTTGCGGGAAGGCCCCGTTAACAAGGGCCTTGAAGTCCGGCGGAGCTTCTGGGGGGGGCTTCCGCTGTTCCCGGGAAAACCATGCGCAGGCAGGATCGCCCCTGTCCCCATCCCGGCCCGTGGTTGCCACCAGGACCCTGTCTGCCCCCATAAATTCTCCCACCCGTTTCAGGGCCTCCTGTATCAGCACCGTCATGGATTCGCCGGAAATAAAGCTCTGGGCAATACCGGCCATTAGTTCCTGCTGTTTAAGCCGGTTCCGCAGCATGGTCCTGTTCTTTTCCCTGGCCGCCGCATTGGCAATAAGAAGGCACCCCGAACGAAGCATGTCCACGGTTTCATCCGAACAGGCCTGTTCCTTATGGCAGTTATCGAAACTGACAAAACCCCAGAATCGTTCCTCTAAAAAAACCGGAATAACCAAGATGGATTTTATGCCAAACGGCGACAGGACCCGCTGTTCCTCCGGGGAAAGGGAGCCCAGGGGACCGTTGACAACCTCTTTCTTTAAAAGCTTTTCTTCCCACAGTGGAATGCTGTTGTCATAGGCATAACCGTCCTTGGCCTTGGGGGGGTCCGCCGTTCTTTGTTTTACCCACTCAAATTCCTGGACATAGTGGAGCTTGCCGTTAACCATCCGGTTTTGCCAGATATACATCCGATCCGCATCGATACAACGGGCCATGGTTTCCATGGCGGGTTTAAAATTTTCTTCCGGGTTCTCCGATTCCGCATACAAAAGCAGCTGTGCAATGTGGTTTACCATTTGCAGAAGTTTTCCCCGGTAGACCAGATTGCTCCTGGCCGAATCAAGCTTCTCCCTTTCATTTTTATTAAGCTGCCTTTGGTAGTCCACAATAAAGCCTATGCAAAGGCCCACCACAATAAAGGCCGCGATGGCGTCCAGATAACGATTGTACTGCGATACCGGCCTAATAAATGAAGCGGCAAAGGAAGGCCGGGTGGTTAAATAATAGCAAAACACAGCCTCCGCTATATGAAGGATCAGCAGCAGAATTCTGATTTTCCCATAACTAAATAAAAAGATAAGCACTATGCTCAATACAAAATACGCCGGCATGGGGCTATACAGCCCCCCCAGGGGAAAAAAGGCCGCGGGAAAGAAAATAAAACAAAGGACAATGATCGTTATCCACCGGCAGATCCTATACAGGGAAAAATGGTTGTTCAAAAAAAACAGCGCCGCCACAGAAGCACTGATGCCCAAAATTACCAGGGTTAGAATTTTGCTGCTTTCCAGAAAAGAATAAAAAAGCATAAGAATAAAACTGGAAACAAAACCGGTTAGATAAACGGCGTTGGTTATGCGGGCTTCCAGGGGAAGCGCATCGCTATAAATATATTTTTGCAGAAATTTTTTAAACCTTGGCATTCGCCGCGGGGTTTGATACCCGGGAACCCGCCCTTCGGCGGGGAAGGCCTGCGGCGGTTCAGAAATGGCATGTTTAGATTCCATGGCAGCAAACTCCGCAGTTGTTTCCGGATTTTCTGCGAATACCCGGAAATTCCGGTTAAAAGTGTGTATCCGGTAAAGGCTTGTCCAATACCGTAATAATATAGTACACTATCCAGGACGCTTCTTAAAGGCCCCGGGACTTCCGTCTTTAGGGCGGGAAAGGTTCATTTTCCGGCGCCGCTGTTTCCCGGCGGAGCATGTTATTCCGGAACATTCTGCGAATGTCCGGGAATAAGGATCCATGACAAATTTATACCCTTAGGCCTTGCGTAAATTCCCATTCTGTAGTAGTCTATATAGTAGTGTAAGCAGAAGGGGTTTAGCATGACCATTGATGAACTGCGAAGCAAATTTGACGCTTTAATACAAACCTTTCCTGCGTCGGGGTTCGATTCTGTACCGGATAGTACCATTGCGGAGCTTGAAACCTGCGGCGCCGAAGCGGAAAAATTAGGGATGCCGTCGGGGAAAAAGCTCACCGAAAACCTTGTCGCCGCATTACGGGCCCGAAAAACCGGCGGAAATACCGACGAGAGCGTTCAAGTCCGGTTTACGGCGATGGATTTTTATGTAAAAAAACTGCAAAGCGGTGATACCGAAGATCTTTAAAGCGGCAAATGGGGAAGCAGCTTTAAACGCAGGATGTTTTGCAAACTCCAAGTCCTTATGTAGTAAGGATTTAAGCCGGAAACCCCAAAGCCAATCCCGAAACCAAGGGGGTTTTGGGATTAGTTCTATATGTACTTCCATTTTTCCAGCAAATTTTTCATGTAGTTTCGTATATCCATGCCGTATGCATCTTCTAGGGCTTGGCCGGAAAAAACTTCCTCCACGGGGCCCTGGGCGGTAATACACCCCTCTGCCATAAGGACCGCCGCCGTGCCATAACGGAGGGCCAGGTTTAGATCGTGGAGGACGGCCACAATTGTTCTGTCCCCGGCCTTTACCCAGTCCGCAAGATAATCCAAAAGTCCAATCTGATGCGCCAGGTCCAGGTGCTTGGTGGGTTCGTCCAGCAGGATTATCCGGGGATCTTGAACCAGGGTCCGGGCCAAAAAAACCCGCTGGAGCTGGCCGCCGGAAAGGCGGTCGATGGGAATTTTACCCAGTTCCTCCAGTTCCAGGATCTTTAGGATCCGGTGGACCGCCTGGCTGTCCCCGGAGGAGGGCCCCCCAAAAAAAGCCGGGCCGTGGGCATAGCGCCCCAGGGCCGCCGTATCTTCCACCGTATAGGGAAAGTAAAGCGGCGAATTTTGTCCCAGCAGGGCAAGCTCTTTTGCCAGATTTTTCCGGGAAAAATCCCTGGTCTCCAGTCCGTTAATTTTTACGCTGCCCCGGAAGGGCAAGAGCCGGGCCGCCGCCTTAAGGAGGGTGCTTTTACCGCAGCCGTTGGGACCCGCAATGCAGAGGAATTCCCCCGCCGCCGCCCTAAGATGTATGTCCCTAATAACATCGCCGCGGCCATAGCCGCAATAGAGGTTTTGTATTTCCAGCATCAGTTCTTCCTAAAGTACACCCAGATAAAGAAGGGGGCCCCGATAAGGGCGGTGACGGCCCCCACGGGAAGTTCCGAGGGGCTGATAATAAGCCGGGCCAGAAGATCCGCCGCAACCATCAAGATCCCCCCGGCACAAAAAGAAAGAAAGATCACCCAGCGGTGGGCGGAACCGGCGATCCGCCGGGCCGCATGGGGGGCCACCAGATCCACAAAGCCGATGGCGCCGCTTAGGGCCACGGAAGCGCCGGTAAGAAGGGCCGCAAAAAAGAACAGCCGCTTCCGGACGGGCCGGGTATTTACCCCCATGGACAGGGCCTCTTCTTCTCCAAAGGAAAGTATGTCCAGTTCCCGGATATACCGGAGGATCCCCAGGAGCCCCACCACAAGGAAGGGGATCAAAAGCCGCACATAGGTCCAGCCCCGGAGGGCAAAACTCCCCATCTGCCAAATAATCAGATTCCGCAGTTCCCGGCGAAAGAGGGAACTTATCACCGTCAGGATCGCATTGACAAAAAGGGAGGAAACCATTCCAAAGAGGATGATCGTATGGTTGGAAAGGGATCTATCCAGGGCGGAGGCCAGGATAATCACCAGAAACACCGTGCCAAGGCCGAACACAAACCCCGCCAGGGGCAGGGTAAAGGATCCCGCCACCGCGGCAATGCTCCCCATCATTACCAGCGCCGCCCCCAGGGAAGCGCCGGAGGAAACCCCCAGTATGTAGGGCGAGGCCAGTTGGTTTTTTAGTACCGATTGAAACACGGCGCCGCTTACCGCCAGGGATCCTCCGGTTAAAAAAGCCAGAATTACCCGGGGAAGCCGGAGATCCCGCACCACCCCCGGATTGGCAAAACCCACGGAGGATGATCCCAGGGCAGCTCCCAAAAGGAGGATCCCCCCGGAGGCAAGGAGCGAAGCCGGTATTAAAAGCACCCGCCGCTGCAAAGGCTTAAAAGGCTTAATGGAAGTTTTAGTCATAGTACTCGGGGTATACCGCCCGGGCCATTTCCTGCAGGGCCCGGGTAATGCGGTGGGTGGGCCGGGAGGATGAATCTGCGTCAATAGGATAAACCGCCCCGGTCCTGACCGCCCGGATCTCCCCAAAGCCGGGCCGGGCCAGTATTTCTTTTACCGGGTCCGTCAGTTCGCCCCCAAAACCGGGATTTTCCGGAAGGACCGCATTGGTCAAGATCACCTGGGGATCCGCCGCGGCGATCGCTTCTTCCCCCGGGGCGATCCAGCCGGTGACGCCGGAAAAGATGTTTTCTCCCCCAATAAGTTCCAGCATCTCGTGTAGAAAGGTTCCCCGGCCAAAGGACACAATATGGGGGGGGGGCGAGATTTCAAAATACACGGTTTTTCGTTCCCCTATGCCCGCCCCAATTGCCCCTATGCGGTCCACGGTTTCCTTCATGGTCCGTACCAGCTCCTCTCCCCGGCCGCGGACCCCCAGAATACCGGCGATAAAACCAATGTCCCGGTAGATTTCCTCAATGTTCCCGCTGGTGGGTATATAGACCACGCCGATCCCCGCGTCCCTAAGCAGCTTAAAGGGATCGCTCCCCGCAATCCTGTTATGCTCACTGGCCAGGATAAGATCGGGCTTTAGCGCAATAATCCCCTCCGCATCGGGGTAGGCAAAGTCGATGGCGGGAAGATCCCGGTTAAGGCCCTCTATGTCCAGTGAATATGTATCAACGGCGATAAGCCTTTCCCCCATGCCAAGATCAACGATGATCTCCGTGTTGGAGGGTGCGGAAGAGATAATCCGCTCCGGTATTCCCGGCAGGGTAAGGGTTTCCCCCGCCGGACCGGTAAAGCGCCGGGGCTCTGCCGGTCCGGTTTCTGCCGCGGCGCCGCCGGAACCGGAATAGCCCCGGATTTTTCCGCAGCCCCCCAACAGCGCCGGCAGAAGGATGAACAGCATGATGGCCCCGGCAAAAAATACCGCCCGGACCCGAAACCCCGGCGGTTTTGCCAAAGGGACGGTTTTTAGGCATACGGCCCCCTGCCTTTGTGTTGCATGTTTCTTACACTGAAAAATTATGGACCCCCTATTGTAAACGGTAATCTACGTTGATGGTGATTACCTCAATTTTATCCATCCGAATTCCCTCCAGGGGAAATATCCCGGCAATGACATTCCCGGCGGCCCTGTCAAGGACGGCGCTGCCGGAACTGTGGCTGACACCGCTGTACAGCAACTGGCCCTCCGGCCCTATCTGTAAAACAAGGGCCACCGTTCCCTGGATCCCCCGCTCCTGGGCAGGCGGCGGATACGCCAGCCGTTTCTCAATCAGACTGTACAGGAGCCGCCGGAGTTCATCGGCGCCGCCGTTTGTTTGTACGCCGCCGTCTGCCTGCGCGCTGCTGTTTGTACGCACGCCGCGGTCTGCCTGCGCAGTTTCGGCCGCCTGCATGCGGCGGTCTACCCCTATGCCGCCCTCCGCCGGAGGGTTCTTCCCGGCGGGGTCCACAGGGACCTCCCCGGACGGGCGGCTTTCCCGGTTTTGGAAACCGGGAAAGCCCGCGGGATTTCCCGTAAGAAGCACGGATACCGCCGCCGGTCTGCCCTTCCCCGGCGGAGAAGGGCCGGCGGATGGAAATTTTAAAAAGCACAGGACCATCCCGTGGATCAAAAGGCTGGCAAAAAATGCCGGAAGACGGTATCCCATGCTTTTTTCCCTTAGAACCGGTATGAAACCGAAGCGCTTATGCGGCGGCCGTCCCCCGGATAATAGCCGCTGCTGCCAGACCAACTACTATAAAAAACATCGGAGCTGTGCCGTGTGTCCAGCAGATTCCTTGCGGTAATTTGGGCAGAAAAGGTTCTGCCGTCTTTTTCCAGCGTATACCGGAGAAAGGCCCCAAACAACACATGGTCCTCCACTTCGTCCTGGGCGTTTGCGGTATCCCCCCCCTGGTAGCTTTCGCTCCGGTATTCCACCGCAGGGCCAAGCTCCAGCCCAAAGGGGAGCTTCCCCGTAAGGACTCCGTAAAATGTATGGGGAGGAACCAGGGGAACGTGCCTATCCTCATCGTCCCCGCCGGTAAAGATCGCATCCACAAAGGAATAGGCTCCGGTTAGTTCCAGACAGCGTATGGGAGCCAGGGTAAGGCTGATGTTGGTCCCTATACGCCGGGTATTCCCGATGTTTGCATTTTTATTCGATGATGGGTCATAGCCAATCTCATCCTCAAGCTGGGTATAGTATACGTTTCCGTTCACCGAAACGATGTCTTTGAATTTCCATGCGGCGCCGCCCTCAAGGTTGAATCCCCTTTCCGGCTCAAGGCCGGAATTAAAAAGATCCGAAGGTGTACCGTAATACGAGGCCAGTTCATCGGTAAAGGGATAGCGGAACACTGTTCCGGCGGCGGCGTACAGTTTAAGTCCCTCCATGGGCCTAAAGGCAATTCCCCCGTCGTACACAAGGGCCGTCCAGGTTTTATCGTTCTCCTCCCCAGGGGCCGGCGCCGGGGCAGACTTTTCGGCGGATACAAAGGCCGTGTCGAAACGGGCCCCCGCGGTAAGGGTAAGGTTTTCCAGGGGATCAAAACGGATGGTCAGGTAGGGCCCCAGGGAAAATTCCACGGCAGCCGTATCCAGCGTTTTTGCCGTTCTGGGCTTGTCCGAATAGATGTCGTTGTGCAGATTTGCGTAGTACAGGTCCACTCCCCCTAAAAGGCGGAGGGGCATACCGGCGATGTCGAAGACCGCCGAGGCCTGGGGCCGGGCTTCACCGGTATGGACCCGGCGATCCGTATACGATCCATAGGACTCCATGTTGATCTCGATAAATTTCCCCGTATATGACAGGGGAAGCTGGAATTCCAGAATTTCCGCGGGAACCCACCGGAGGTTTAGCCCCCCGGAATAGTGCCGTTCCAGATTGTCATCGCCCTGGTTTGGCACATAATCGCCAACTCCATACTCGTATCGCAGTGCATCGGTGGGGTCATCTTCGTACTGTTCCGTGGTAAGACTTCCGGGAAGCTGGTAATCCAGGTTCGAAAAGGACCCGCTTAGGGAAAGGCTTAGGGTATCTGAAAGGTTCACCGTTCCCTGGAGGGTGGTACTGAGGGTCCGGGCGGCCTGGAAGTCCCGGTACCCTTCGGTTCCGGTGTGTTCCAGGGAGACAAAGAAATTTCCCCAGGGGGCGGCGCCAAAGTGGGAAAGGGCCACCCGTTCCCCGGGCCGCGCCCTGTCCGCCGCGAAGGCCCCTGCGGAAACTTCGATGCTGGTTCTGCCGGCTCCGGATTGTTTGGTGATAATGTTGATCACCCCGCCCACGGCGCTGTTTCCGTACCGGGCGCTGGCCGGGCCGTCCAGCACTTCGATCCGGTCTATGGCGGCCAGGGGAATGGCATTCCAGTTAATGCCCTTCATGTCCGGGTTGTTGATCCTGTTTCCGTCCACCAGCACCAGCACCCGGCCATAGGAATTTTCGCCGAAGCCCCGCATGGATACGGATTCGCTTCCGGGACCGCCGATGGCGCCGGTAAACCGGACCCCCGGAACCTGCCCCAAAACCTCGACCAGGCTGGCCGCGCCGGAGGCGGCAATGTCCCCGGCGGTGATTACCGTTACCTGGGCAGGGACGGCGCCGGTTTCTTCGGGGGTTCTGCCGGCGGTAACCACAAAGGAAAGATCCTCCTCGCCGGCGGCAAAAAGGGAAGCCGATCCCAGGGCTAGGATCGGCACAAAAAAGAGAAAAGAAAAACGCATGGGTTCCTCCTCGGGACAGCCTGACCCAGGAAGAATTCCAACGGAATTTGAAAAGGAGGGGACCGGAACGGCCTGCACCTGGCAGCCCGTGGAGTTTTGCCCCGGCGCCGCGCAAAAACCCCCTTACCGGCCTGCGCGGCCGGGGCCTGCGCTTCCAGGATACAAAACCGGCCCTGGGCCGATTTTGGAGATTTTATGCGCCGAAGCATGACAAACTGCCGGAACCGGTCTTTACCATCCCCTTCACCGGGGTTCAGGCAAACACACAAAGACCGTCTCCCGGCTTCCGGATCGCTTTACTTGCCAGATCCCCGGACCGGTAAATGCTCTGGCATTTACCGCCCATGGACCTGTGCGGAGCCTTCTCGCCTAAGCAATGGCTGCGCTTTCATCCCCGGTTACGGTGGCGGGACCGCTGCGGATTTTCACCACATTCCGAAATCTTTGTAGCAGCAGTATGTTTCTTAATACGGGGCCTGTCAAGCCGCCTAAAAGGCACATTTTAAAATGAGGCATTAGGGCCGCAGGGCCCCATTTTATGGGACATTTTGGCCCTTCCATGCCGCCCGCCCCGGCGGGTCCCCCCTCCGCTAAAACCTTTTTTGGCGGAAAATTCGATTTTTACGGCCTTGACAGTTTTACGGCCCTTGACCAGAAAAGCGCAGGTATGATAGAATATACCCATGCTCGGAGATGAGATTGTCACGTGGCATAAGTCATATTCGGTTAATATTCCACTCATAGACGCTCAGCACAAGGAGCTTATCAATCTAACCAATAAGTTGTATCGAAGCTGCCTGCAGGGCCGGGATCATTCAAAAAACGTTTTTATGGAAGTGTTCCGGGGAGCGGTGGACTATGTGGGGTACCATTTTTCCACCGAAGAAAAGGTCATGGAACGGGTAGGTTACCCCGGGTATGCCGCCCATAAGAAGGAACATGCCGACTTTGTTAAGGCGGTTCTAAAGACCGCGGACGAACTTTCCAGGGGGGTAAACCCCAATCCCCTGGGCTTTGTCCACTACCTTAAGGACTGGGTCCTTACCCATATCGCCGTTTCGGACACCCTCCTGGGCAAACACCTGATAAGCCTCCGGCAGCAGGGGGAACTGCAAAAAATCACCCTTAGGGTCAAGCAGGTTTCGGACCGCTTTATTATTGAATAACGGACGCCGCTAAACAACCCCGGGACTGTACCAAAACCCCGGTTTTTGGTACAGGCTCAATTCTGTTCTTCCGCCGCCGCCAAAAGAAAGAGCAGATCCGAAAGCCGGTTAAGCCATGCCAGCAGGGGTAAATACCCCGGATCCGCTATGCTAAGCCCCGCCATACACCGTTCTGCCCGGCGGCAGATCGTCCGGGTTATGTTCAATTTAATTGCCCCGGGGTTTTCCCAGCGGCGGATAAACCCCAGAAGGGGCCGTTCCTGTTCCAGTGCCGCAATCCACTTTTCGCATTGCGCCGTGGTGGGGGGGGAATCCGCCGTCTCTTTTTGGCGGGAACCTTTGGCCGCCTTTGGTTTTTCCTCCGGGGCCGCCGCTCCGCCAAAGGCCCCTAATACGCCGGACAATTCCCTCTGTACGGCATCGATTATTTCTACCGGGCTGGGATTTTTTTTATTTGCCGAAAGCACCACGCCGGTATCCGCCAAAAATGCCCCCAGTTCATCCAACAGCCCCAAACATTCAATGCGAAGATCGTCCTTGCGGACCCGGCCTTCCACCCCCGGAAGGCCCGTAAAGCCGTTGTCTCCTTTTTTTGTGGTAATGCTCATAATTTTTAACTCCTCAACTAAGCCGCCCCATGGTACCAAAGTATAACAGAAAATAGTATACTTTTGCTATGCATAATAGGCTTACCGGTGAATTGGCCGTCTGCGGCCTTAACGCAGTGAAGGCCCTGGGCGAGATCCACCCCGAACGGATAAACCGCTTTTTTTTAAGGGAAGACCGGCTTCCGCTTTTTTCCCCGCTCTGTAAGAATTTGGCGGAACGGAAGCGGCCCTACAAGATATGTAAGGACGAGGAACTGGAAACGCTATGCAAAACCAGGTACCACCAGGGCTTAGTGGCGATGATCCATGCGCCGCAGATAAGACCGGCATCGCCGGAGGATCTGGCCGCCTGGGCTGCGGGGGGAAAGACCGTCCTGCTCCTCTGCGATGTGGAAAACGATCACAACCTGGGGGCCCTGATCCGCTGTGCGGCCTTTTTCGACGTTTCGCCGGTTATACTCACCCCGGGGAGCAGCACCCTTACCACCAGCGCCTGCCGGGTGGCCGAGGGGGGCGCGGAGCATGTGGAATTCTGCTCCGTCCGCAGCCCCGCGGCCCTGCTTCAAAGTGCTTCAAAGGTGCTGGTAACCATTGGGACCGATCCCCGGGCCCGGATCCGCATCGGCGATCTGTCCCCTCTGATCAAGGACCGGTTCCCCGGCAGGTCCGGTGTAATCCTGGCGGTGGGAAACGAAGAGACGGGACTGCCCAGGGAGGTAAAGGAGCAATGTACCCTGCTGGCCCGGATTCCCGGTACCGGCGCCATTGAAAGCCTGAATGTGGCCCAGGCGGCGGCGCTATTTTTACATGAATTGTACGAGCGCTAGCAGCCTGTTGTACTTTGCGGATTTTTTGCATATTCATGCAAAAAATCCCGATTTATGCGCGGCCATACAACGGCGTGGAATTGTACCGAATTTTTGAATTATTACATCAAACTATTGACTTAAATAGTTAATGGCATAGAATAAACTAAGAACAGTGGTTCTTTAAAATCCAAAGGAAAGGATAGTTTTAAAGTGAAAAGAAATTTAAATCTTGGGTTGGTTTTGTTTTTTACGTTGGTTTTCGGATTATCCATGGTTGGTTGTGGAACTTTTGTACCTGCAGCTGATGCCCCCATAAGTTATTCATTGCCAGATCTTATTGGCGTTTGGGAAGGCAGCTACACGGCAAATCAAGGGGAAACAGGTTTGACCATGACTGTTTATGAAGAGAATGGCCATTACAAGGCCATTTTTTATTTTTATTATCTTCCCGGCAGAACAAATACCGCATTTATGCAAGAGGGCGAAGAGGGTAGTTATTATATGAATGTATCCGCTAATCATTCAACAAGAAAATATAATCTTGTTGGATATGAATGGATTGATCGCCCCGGTAGTAGTTGGTCCTTTGTTGATTTGGAAGGAATAGTACATGGGAATGTTTTTACCGGAACCGTTCTGGGGGGTGGAGGTACTTTTTCATTTCGGGTAGTTAGAAAGTGAACTTCCCCGCCCTGGAACTCCCCAAAAACCCGCCATCGCGGGGGAAGAAAGGCGGGTTCTTGGGTAAGAGACCCCGCTGCAAATGAAAGGGATGGGCTTTCCAAAAACGTTAGTTTTCAGGAAAGCAGCTTTAGACGCAGGATATTTCGCAGGCTCTAAATCCTTATGCGGCAGGGATTTAAGCCAAGAAACTCCAACGTCAATCCCTAAGCTGTTCTTAGGCAATTTGAAATTGCCCGGAAATTCCCAGTATAATTATTTGCCAGGCAAGGAACCGGTCAATTTCTTGCCTGAAAAATCCGAATTGATGGAGTAGAGGAGTATAATAGAGTGTTGAAGCCGGATCGGATATATAACGGAAAGATGAAAACCCTGCTGTCCGCCATATTATTCCTGTGCCTTTTCGCGGCAAATGTACATTTGTATTCATCAACCGGACACGACGTGGCAATAGACTGCCCATTATGCGGCACTAAAGTTTCTTACTGGGAACAGCTTTCATATTCAATATTTACTTACGGATTGGATTTAAAACCAATGGGTGCGGCACGTATTCCGCAGCCAATACCAAAATGTGAAAATTGCGGTTTTGCGTTTATAGAAGATTATTTTAACGACGAAGAAATTAAAACATTGAGGCATCATATTGTTGATCAAAATGCTTTTTCCGGGAAAGAAAATTTTCCGGATTATTATTATTTGGCATTTGAAACGGAATTATTAAACAGCAAAAATTATGACGAAGTTGTTTATTTCTACGTTTGTTCCGTATGGGAATACAGCTTTAGTAAACTAACCGCCGAATACATGGAAAAAGAAGGGATAGAAAATGTAAATGGAATAAATTTTGAAACGGACAAATTTATATTTTTAATGCAAAACGCAATAGAAAAAATAAATTATTTAGACAACGATTCCGGGCAATATAACAATATGCAACTGGTCAAACTGGATTTTTTAAGGAGATCAAACTTGTTCGATGAAGCAAAGGCGCTGATTGAAAGCATCAAGAATAATGAAAGAATATATCAAGGTATTGCTGTGGACATTATTGCATATCAAATTGAATTGATAGAAAAAAGCGATGTAAATGAACATTATCTGAACGAAATAGAAAAAAATGATTAAAACAAAAGAGGGGATAGAAATTGCAGAACGAACCCCCCGCCGAAAGGCGGGCCCTTGGGTATTTGACCCCACTGCGAATGAACCGCCCCGGAGCAGAGCTCCGGGGTATTAAACCAGACTTTCGAATGAATACCATGCAAAAAATCCCGATTATCCGGCATCCTTTTGCAGTTTGCAAGGCAATGTCAACAGGTTAAGAATTTATGTCCACAGGATTACAGGGATTTTCGCAGATTCAGAAGGGATTTTGTACAAAAATCCGTGTGATTTGTGTCGAACTTTAGTTCGCAATCAGTGGACCTTTTTTGTGTCTTATTTGTTTAACTTGTTGACAGTGGTTTG
Source organism: Spirochaetaceae bacterium (assembly GCA_031277165.1). Classification (GTDB taxonomy): domain Bacteria; phylum Spirochaetota; class Spirochaetia; order Treponematales; family Breznakiellaceae; genus JAISLT01. Next base: position 1,657 of record JAISLT010000084.1, on the reverse strand, counting down.
ATGGCTTTTTTCGTTGAAAAAGCCATCAAACCACGATTATCGGGCTGCTGCGGACCTTTGGTCCGATGAAGGTAAAATCGCCTGTCCGGTGATTTTTAGGGTTTTATGCGCTAAGCGCAACCAACTGCCCAGCGTCCGGTTTTGGAGGGTTTATGGCCGAAGAGCAGCGCATTGCCGGGGATCTCCCGCGGCTTGTCGATACCCTGCGGCGGCGTATTGAAAGCCGGTACCGGCGGATCTCCTTTGTTCACCGGGAACTGGTAAAACTCGATGCGGCGGCAAAGGAAGTTACGGGAAAAGGATCTGCCCCCTTAAACCATGATATGGGAGTACCCCCGGACAAGGCCCAGGGAAAGAACCTGCTCGATGGATCGGGGAAGCCCGGAATGGCAAAAGCCGCCGGGGCGGGAAGGCCCGCAGCAGCGGGGAAGACAAGCGAAAGCTTTGAGGATTTTGTTTTTAGGCGGATTGATTTTTCGATCTACAAAAAAATTGATGCGGAGGAATACGGCCTATTGTTTGACCAGGGCCTGGAGGATTTTGAAGAAACCTTTTTTCAAAGGGCCTTTAAAATGGACCGGGAAGCGGTCCGTAGGACCATTTCGCAGGCCTATATCAAGGCGGGGCCTTTTTTTGTTTGTCAAGGGACCAGCTTCCTTCTGTTGTCGATCATGCGGACCATCCACACTTCCCTGGACTTTGCCCCGATCCTTACGGAAAGTGATGTGTCCACGGAAGAGGAACTGCGGGCGCTGGTTGCAGCCCTGGACGGGGTGGTAATCCGCCATGAAGACGGCATGGAAACCCGGCTTTTTGTGCCACAGGCCGGAAGCGCCGGAAAAACGGCCCGGCCTGCGCTTTGCGGGACCTTTCACCCCTTAAACAAGGCCTGGACCATCACGCTGATCCGATAGCGTTGTTCCTTAGCTTTACGGCTGTCCAGTACCGGTAATCACCCCCCTTGAACAGGGCCGCCGGGAATGGGCCTTTCAAGAATGGCGGCCCTTAGGGCGTTTCTGTCTATGCCCCAATTCCGGCGAAAAACCCGGAAAAGCCCTTCGGCAAGGTCCATGAAGGTCCAAAAAACCGGCTCGCCGGGAGGAAGCATGACCGGGCTTTCACCGAAAACCCCGGCGCTTCCTCCCGCATTGTTCCGGGACCGGTCCTTGGTTTTCCAGGGCCTGTTTACGATAAGCTCCCAAAACCGGGCAAAATTCCGCAGCCGGTCAAGGTCTTCCCTGCCCAGCGCCGCCGTTTCGATCACCTCGTAGGGCGGTTCGGGTGCATACACCATGCCGAATTTTTCGTCGAGCTCCCTAAGGGGCGTCCCCGGAAGACCCTTGAGAATGCCAAGCTGTATCTCGAAGGAACCCCGCCAGGGCGTTTCGCCGGGCGGAGTTTCCACGGATGACGGAGTTTCCGCGGGCGGCGCGGTTAAGATCCGCCAGAGCCGGTCGAAGCCTTCGCCGAACGAGGCCATGTCTTCGCCGGGGAGGCCCGCGATAAGATCGGCGTGGACAATGGCGTTTGTCTGTCTTCGGAGGAAGCCCAGGGTTTCCAGTTCCTTTTCGGGGTACGAAGGCCGGTTGATAGCGGCGCAGACCCTGGGGTTAAGGCTTTGTATGCCAAGCTCCAGCCGGAGCGTATCCGGGGGGAA
>JAISLT010000002.1 GCA_031277165.1 Spirochaetaceae bacterium | reverse complement strand
TGGGCCAGGTTAACCGCGTAGATCACCTCGGAAATGGGGAAGCTGTCCGACATCCGATCCTTGCCCAGCTTAACAAAAAATCCCCCCACCAGGGCCCGGTCAAGCCCCCGGTCCAGGGTCCGGGCCAAAAGGGGATAAAAGGGCATATCCGCCTCGATTAACTGCTCGTCACTCAGGGCATTGTAGTTTTTTAACTGGGGAGCCCGGCGGATCTTATCCTTCCATCGAACGGCAAATTCCCGGGAATTTAAATTCAAGGTATCGATGCAGACATGGTCAACCATATTTGTATCATAAACCGATTGAAAAATATGATCAAGGGAGGTTTCAAATGTTAGGAAAAAACGACCTAAAGAAACGGTTCTGGGGCGGCAGGGGCTGCATGACGGCGGGGCCTTCCCCGGCCTTTTTTGACGGCCTGGGGCATCACCGCGGAGCCGGGAACCATGGAGCAGGACCGGCGGCTATTTGGTCCGGAAAGGGGTAAATGGCGGCGCTGGAGGGGCCAAAAACCGGTTTTGACACTTTTTTTCGTTTTTTTTCATTTTTTTTCGTAAAAAACCGGATTTTTTGAACAAAGTGTGGTATAATTATATATGTCCCTTTTGTTATAAAAAGGATATCCGGCGGCCTCCCGGCTTCCGGAATTTTTCGGGGCTCTAAAAGAGGGACCCCGGGGTAGCGCACGCTTGCCAAAGTAGACGCTGCCACCGGGGCTACAACTAAGCACTGTAAATATAGTCCTACTTAGGAACAATTACAATGCTTAGTCCTCTTTAACCCCCGGTGCGGGGTTGTTCCGCACCGGGGACCCCCATGATGTAATCGTGGGGGTTATATTTTATTAAGGAGGACTCTATGTTTAAAAAGAGTCTGCTTTTTGGCGCTGCGGCCCGGGCGATAACCCTGGCGCTGTTGGCTTTACTGGTATTTGCCGGGTGTTCAAACCCCTCTTCGGGCGAAACCACCTATGTGGAGCGGCCCGTTACCGGCTTCCAATTCCCGGAAGGTACAGTTCAGGCCGGTAGTCCGGCGGTCCTTGAGGGTCTGTTGAACGATATCGACGCGGAAAGCGATGGGGTAAAAACCAACCAAGTGACCCATATTGCCTACCGCGGTACTGCTCTGGACAGGAATTTGATCATCCCCGCCGGAAAAACCGTTTACGTGGTGAGTGATCTCACAGGTGCAAACGACTTGGACTTTCAGCTTGTCGTAGATGACGGGGCCACCCTCATCGTGATACCGGAGGGATCTTTAGCAATAGGGACGGGCTACCTCCTCGTGCGGGGTAGGGTAGAAGCATACGGCTCTCTGAACGTTGGCATCGAAGCCCGGAGGATAGCGGATTACAGCGTGGAAAATGGGGTGATTCAAGTTGAAGGAAGAAATACGGTCATCGGCACCTCCCACGTGGTGGTCCATGCCGGGGGAACGCTCCATCTTGCCGCCAGTGACATCCTTACCCCCGACAATCCGCCCATGCCCAACAAATTCATCCCCGCCCAGGCCTGGGCCGCCGCGGGGCAGGGCAGCCTGATCATAGGGACCGATGTCAATGGTAATGGTAGTTCTGCTGATACCGGGGACGATTTCCTGAGCAGCGCGTTTACGATAAAGTATCTGGTTGAGGGGATTGTCCCCTCGCTGGGCCGGACCTATACCGTTCATACCCTGGGCGGGGGAGTGTTGCCCGCGCGTATCCTCGCAGGGACAATCATCACCGCCCTGGGCCCCATAACGGACTCGGACGACCCTGAGCACAAGCTCACCATAGACGGCGTCCTTCTTGCGCCCAACGCGACCCTGGGGGATATTGTAACCTTGATCATATCCAGCCGCTCCCTTACGGAAAAAAATCCGGAAAGCCCCGCCGTGGCGAGCGCCCGGACCGGGATGGGTGACATAGACTATGCGGCAGATTACGGGTTTGGGGCTCTTGGCGCGGACAAAGTAACCCTGGCGAAGGTTACGAAGCTCACCATTGGGGACAACGGCTTCTTCCAATCCGACAGCGATGTTATTGAACTGGCCCCGGGAGCGGTAATCGAGCTGGGAAAGGGCGCATCCTTTATATCAACCAGCGCCATCCCCAGATTTGACAGCCCCAAAGCCCTCTACCTGGGCCCAGCCGCTTCTGTTACGATTGACTCCCCGCAGCTGCGGTTTTCATCGCTGGAAACCCTGGTCCTCAAGGACAGCGCGAGTATTGACGCACATAATGGAAATGCAACCTTCACGACCGAACCCGAAAAAAAGCTGAAGACCATCATAGGCAAAAACGTATTCTACAACGTAACGGTAGAACCCACGGCGATCGTGGACGTAAGCTTCGAGGACGACGCCAGCATCCTTCCGGGAAGCACCCTCAAGGTCAACCAGGGGAGTACCCTCGAAGTAGCCGAGGGCGCGACCCTTACCGTTTCGGGTAATGGTAGTGCTGATGGGGTTCTTGACCTCATGACGGACCTCATCAACGACAGTAATCTGGCCACGCCCCCTATTCAGATAAACGGGACCATTGTACTTGAGGATAATGCCGTACTTAGGCTCCCGGATCCAACCGGCTTTAGCACCCCCGGGGACGCCAATACGGTTGTGGGCTATGGGGAAAACGGAAAGCTCGTCCTGAAACACGGCAGTGAGGCTTACCTAGGTGCAATTAAGTTCGTGGGTGCTAGTGGCGTCTATGAGATTGCTGCCACCACCGGCGGTGTCGAGAGCAGTATTGAGATAACCACCCATAAAAATACGGTCAGGGGAACAGTTACCATAGCCCAGTCGAACTACATACAGAACTGGGATACGGTGGACATAACCGCCAACAGCAAAGTAACCTTAAACGACGGTTTATCCCTCAGCCTGGTAGGCGCGGCCACCGGCGGCGCGAAGATTGTGGGCGCCGGCAAGCTCGTCGCGGGGCACACCGAGATCTCAGGCGGTCCTTCCGGCTGGCAGGTTTTCGGGGGCACGGATTTAATCGTCATCAACCCAAGCAGTGAAGTTACAACCATCAGTGCCAAGAAGCCTGATGGGACCCCGGCAGACGCCAACAACACCACCTACCTCAAGGCTTTTGGCCCGGGCGCCACCATCACCCAAAAGGCGGGAGCAAATAACAGCCTGACCCTTGCTGTGAATACCAAGATCGACCTTGGTACCGACATCGCAACCCCGACGAAGAAGGCCGGCGAAATCATCCTCAAAAACGTTATCGTAACAGGTTCTCCCAAAACTAGCAATGCTGATGGTGGGAAGCTGGTCTTAACTGGTGATAAGGCCATAATTGCAACCGGGAACGCCGCCGCTACCACCGTCACAGCAAGCGCTCCACTTGACCCCGATGAGACGACGGAGGTGGGTAGTACCACCACCTTTACGAAGCTTGGCGTAGCTTACTTGACAAGTACTGACAATGTTGCCAAGTCAACCGTCGCCCCCACTAACGCTACGACGGCCCCGACCGGGTATCTGGCGACTTTGTCGGGAATTTCAACTAGTACTACTGGTACCATCATCGGCGGTCATGATACCGGAAATAGTGCCGATCAGGATGGCCGGATAAGCTCGGAGACCGTAACGGCAGCGGATACCAATCCTTAACGGCCTTTACCCCACGCCGCGCCCCTGGGGGGGCGGGCGCCGGGGTTTAAATCCCTCATTTGGGTAAGGGCGGGCCAACCGGTCCGCCCTTTTTATCTTCGGCGGCGGAAAAATTTTTACCACAAAGTAGACCGCTCCACATTCAATTAACTCGGAAATAATCCGGCAGAGGGAACAGCTATCGCAATAATTCAAATAATTCAAATTATTCAATTTTTTTTTATAATTGGCATAATAAAAATAGTTGACATAAACGGCTTATATTCATATAATGGATTTTATGAGATAATCCGGTTGGTTGTCTCACCGGTTTTGCAAAATGCTTCACTTTTGCGGTTTAGCGAATTTCGTTTGGAAACTTGAGGGTTCCGAACAACGCTCATGTTTGAGGATACTTTGATGGAGCAGATAACCTTTCAAAGCGCCCATGAAGCGGCCAAGGCGGTTAAAGCCGTTATTGATGAATATTGGCGGCACGACATTACCAGGGAACAGACGCAGCGCTCCATACAGGAGAAAATACTGGCGATCCCTGAAAATCGCGCCCGGATTTTTCGCGGCGAAAAGTATACGGCGGTTTTCGAAAGCGTCTTGGGGAAAAAACGGTTGGCGGAATTTGCGTCCATAATTGACACTTGAATTACTGCTATGCTATTTTTTAGAAAGGAGTGTACCATGGATATTGATGTCGAAAAAGAGACACAAAATTTTCAAGCCGAATTAATGGGTGGTAAATTTAAACTGGCCCGGTCGCAGAATTCAGAAACGGATTATACCGAAACGAAGCAGGAACGGGATAGTCAGGCGGTTCGGGATTTTCTTGAAACAGATACCTTCAACCATATTATGAATATGGAATAACCATGAATAATTTTGATAAGGATGAACGTTATCAGTTTTTATTGAACTATTTTCCCGATAATATCATTTTTATCAGATTTCGGACCCTGTTGTCCGATACGATTACTATCCTAAAAAAGCTCGGTATCACGGATAAAGTCCGCATTGACCTGGAAAGTTTTAAAATGATGATCCTTGACTATTTTACGGATATTGCCCGGTTAAAGGATTTCCAGAATATAGAACATACCAATGTCCAAAAGATCTACGGATATATGCTCTATTGGTTCCTGCGCCGTCATCCCATACAGATTATTCAAGAATTTCCTTCGAGTTTTGACATTAACGAAAGGGTCGCTATCGCGTTGTTTCTTCCCAGAATACTCAAGGAAGCGGGAATAGACCCACACAAGCCCTCCGGCAAGACAGGGCCAAATTTCATCAATTTACTGTTTTACAACATGAAGTATAGACACTATACCCAGCAATCCTTAGAGCTGATGATCGAGGCCTTTCTCACCGGCCATCACTGGGGCGCCTAAGGCTGCGGATCAAGAGCGAATTTCCGTCCACACCGCCGTCCCCCGGAGGACGGCCGCGAGTTCCTTCCAGACAATTTTGTCCTTTTCCGTAAGCCGGGAGAATTCCTCCTGCCTGCCGTAGGCGGATAACTCGATAAACCGTTCCGCCCGGGCCAGCAGTTCCTGGAAACGCCCCTCCTGAAACCGGATGATCCAGCCGGGAACGGCCTTCGCGGTCCTGAGGAGCCGTTCGTAGTGGGGGGCGCAGAGCCCGTCGGAGGCGGTAAAGGCGGCCCGCAGGTCCGCTTCGTCCGGGCCGTCCCCGCCTGACCCGGCAAGAAAGCCCAGGTACTCCTTTTCTATGCGGTCCTGCTCCAGGCAAACCGGGCAGGGGGC
>JAISLT010000095.1 GCA_031277165.1 Spirochaetaceae bacterium | reverse complement strand
CCCGGCGGGGGAACCCCCGGCGCTAGGGGCCTGTCACACTCCGTGGATTTTTTGCATATTCATGCAAAAAATCCCGATTATCGGGCTCCTTTGGCAGTTTGCAAGGTATAAAAATTCACTTTCGTGAATTTTTATACAATTTATGCGCGAAGCGCAACAAACCCATTATCTCCCGGCATGGTTAGATTTAACGTGGCGCAATTCGCTCCATTGACAAAGGCAATTCCCCTGTCTACAGTTAAAGAAATACCTAACACCTACCGATAATAAAATGTTTTATAAAAGGAGCAGGACCAATGGCAGGAAGTATCGGCATAAAGGAGGCCAATGGAGATTTCTATTCTATTTTGGAAGAGAAGTCAGATATAAAAAAACGTCTTGTTCTTACCACCGTTCACGATAATCAAAAAAGCGCCCAAATAGATCTGTATAAAAGCCCTTCCAAATCCATGGCCGATGCCATGTACATCGGCAGCCTGGTGATCGAAAATATCAGCCTTAAACAAAAGGGCGAACCCTCCATAGAAATGACCATCGCATCTACCAAGGACGGTTCCATTAGCGCCGATGCGGTGGATCTGGGGAATCCCTCGAATGAGCACCACCTAAGTGTCCATCTGGAGTCCCTGGAAGAGGATAAGACCGAATATCCTGATTTTGAGGCAGAGGGGGAATCAACCCGGCCTAAAAGAAGCGCCGGGCCCGGGGAACGGAAATTTCCCTGGCTGGCGGTGGTGATCCTGGGAATTGTGCTGGCCCTGCTGTGCCTGGGTCTTTGGTACCTTTTAACCCGCCGGGGCGAGGATCTTTCCTTCCTGCAGCGGTTCCTTCAGGCAGGAAACGGCCGGGAAACGGCATCCTCCGCGGGGACCGGGCCGGCGGCGGCAGAGCCCGCGGCGTCATCCCCGGCAGCCACGGGACCGGCTGGGACAGCGGCGGCGGATCCGGTAACATCCCCCGCGGGGACCGGGCCGGCGCTAACATCCCCGGCGGCCCCGGCTGGGACGTCCCCGGCGGCGGAAGCTCCCCCGGTTAAGGCGGCGCCGGGGCCCCCCGCCGCTTCCAATTCCCCTCCCCCCTCCCCCCCGCCAACGGTTATTGATAAACCCCCAAGGGCTGCGACAACACCGGTTAACAGGGATCGTCCCCAGGCGCCGGTTTATTCATTTTCTGTTCCCCAAACTATTCCTCCCGAAGGTGTGGCCTACAAAGTACGATGGGGCGATACCCTTTGGGATATTTCGGAGGCCTTCTATCGTAATCCCCGGTTTTATTCTACTATTGTCCGGTTCAATAAAATACATAATCCAAATCGTATTGTTTCGGGAACGGAGCTTATTATCCCCCCCAGAAATTAGGGGCCCCGCCGGCAGAATTCCCCTTGTTTTTTTCTTTTTGGCCCTTTCCTTTAATTCCTGCGGCGCCAGCGCCGTGATGGATATTTCCCGGGACGAGGCTGCCCGGCGGCTTAAGGAAGGGGACATCGGTTTTATTTTAAGTGCCGAGGCTCCCAGGGTCCAGGAACTGAAAAAGCTTGATCCTTCGGCGCCCTTCTATGCGGGGCTGCTGGTTGAAAAAGCCGGGGACAAGCGGCGGGCGGCGTACCTCTTTGAAGCCGCCCTGGGCAGCCCCATCCTTAAGGCGGGCAGGGAATCGGCCCGCAGGCTTGTTCCGCTTTTGGCGGATCTGCAGGATCCGGAAATGGCGGGCCGGATTCTGCTGTTTCTGCAAAAACACAAAAATGCCGCCGGGGATGAATTTACCGCCCTTAAAGCCGGGGCCCTCTATGTGCTGGGCCGTTATGACGAAATAGACCCCCTGTTCCGGGGACTTGAATCCGGAGAGGAAACTTCCGGGGAGCTTGATTCATGGATCAGGGCCTTTGAGTTTTTGGCGGTCCTGAAGCGGCGCATCCCGGGGATCCTCCCGGCGGATGAAACCATGGAGTTCTTTTTTGGCCGCCCCGCCGGGGCCCCTTCCCGGTGGGCCTACGAGGAGATCCTTAAATCCCCGGGCTGCGTCTTTCCCAGGGCGGAAAACACCGCCGCCGCGGGCCGGCTGGCCGCTTCCGGCGGGGCCTATGCAGAGGCCCTGGTCCATTTTGAAAGCCTGGGGAATTCCCCGCTGTTTTTCCACTATCCGCAGCTTTTAAGCGACATGGGCCGTTCCTATGCGGCGGTTCCCTCTAAACGGGAGGGGGGGCTTAAGCTTTTTACGGACTGGGAAAGCGCCCTGCGGACCGGCAGGAACAGCCCCGTCCCGTCTTTAACGGGGGATCCGCTGCAGAACGCCCGGTATACCCTGCTCTTTTATGCGGGGCGAATTCGCCGCCAGCAGGGTAAGCACGGGGATGCGGTGGATTATTTTACCCGGGCCCTGGGACTTACCCAGGATGCGGTGCAGGAAGATGCCTGTATCTGGTATATCCTTAGTTCCACCTTTACGCAGAAGCCCGAAGCTGTCCCGGCCCTGGTTAAAACCTACGCCCCCCGCTGGAATAATGATGATGATTTTTACGACCTGCTGGACGGGCTTTCCTCTTACCTAACGGCGGAAAAAAAATGGCGGGATCTGCAGGATGTCTTTAGTTACATACGAAACGGGAAGGATGGGGCCACCATTGCCAAATATGCGTACCTGGCGGGCCGGGCCGTATCCCTGGGGTATGTCTCCGGCAGGGATGGAATGAGCCCCCAGGATTACTTTACCGTGGCCTACGAAGCGGGCAATGCCTCTTTTTATTACCGGGCCCTGGCCGCCTCGTACCTGGGAAGGACCGTCAGCCCCATAGGGAACGGAACCCGGAATTCCGGCGATTCTGCGGTGCAGTACCCCCATAAGACAGAACTGGAATTCTACGTTAAATTTTTTGAATTTGGAGCGGCCCCCCATGCCATGGCCTATCTGCGGGAAAACGCCGGCCGGTATACCAGGGAGGAACTGCGGGCCGCGGCAAAGACCTTTGCCAATGCGGGGCGCTATCTGGAATCAATCCAGATAGTGGGCATGTACATGCGCCGGGATGACTATGTGATGGAAACGGTTGATCTGGAACTGTACTATCCCAATCCTTTTACCCTGTTGATCGAAAAACATGCCCTGGCAAACGGACTGCTTCCCCAGGTGTTCTTTGGGCTTATACGGACCGAAAGCGCCTTCATCCCCGATATTGCCTCCCATGCGGGGGCGGTGGGCCTGGCCCAGATCATGCCCGCCACGGCCAAGGAGATTGCGGCGGGCATTAAAAAAGCGGGAGGGCCCGATTTTTCTGCGGGGGGGACCATAGACCTTACCAACCCGGAGATCAACGTACAAATGGGGGCGGTCTACCTTAAAAGCCTAACCGACAGCCTGGGCAGCCCCATGCTGGCCCTGCTGGCCTATAACGGGGGTCCCGGCCGCATACGGCGGCTTCGCCGGGCGGCCCCTTCTTTGCCGGAGGACCTTTTTATCGAGACCATAAATATCGCCGAAACCCGCAATTACGGTAAACGGGTCATGGCCGCCGCCGCCGCCTACGGATTTTTGTATTATGGAGTGTCCATGCACGAGGTAGTTGCCGATATTTTTAAATAGCGGGCTTTCCCAAAACTTCAATTTTTGGGAGTGGCTTAGGCATGGTGTTATTATTGTGTCATTTATATAGAGGGGAATACCTTGTCCTTTGAATCGTTTTTAAACCGGCCCGATTTTAAGCTTCGTTTGGCCTCCATCCTAAGCGCCGGGACCTTTATTTTAGGGGGAATTCTGCTGGCCCTTTCCATCGGGGCAGCCCTTTTTCAGTGGACCTTTATAAACACCGGTCCGGGAAGACTTTTAACCGGCGCTTACGGAACCTTTGCCTTTATAATCCCCGTTTACCTTTTTTGGGCCGCCTGGATCCTCATCACTCCGGTGTTCAAACCCGGACGAATCTTTGTCCTTTCGGCCACCGTCATTCCCTTCCTTACCCTGGCCTTGGGGTTTTCCCTTATCCGGGATTTTGAAATTCGCCGGCAGGAGCTGGTCTTTCTTGACACCCTGGGAAGATCCGGCCTTAGCTTAGTGGTAATTACCGCCGCCGTACTGGAATGTATGGGGATATTGATCCTCCATTCGGTCTTTTTTAGCTCAATCATTTCCGGGGCGAAGCAGCTTCAAGGGCAGGAAGCTGCCCAGGAAAGGATACCCCCCCAGGGGGCTGTCCCGCCGGATTTTCCGGCCCCGGGGGAATCCGCCGCCCCCTCTTCCGTGACCGCAGAAGGGTCCGGCGCTCTCTCCTTTCAAACCGCAGAAGATTCTGCCGCCCCCCCTGCCCAGGGGACGGAACCGGGGGCCCAACTTCCCGAATGGAAGCCCCTGGCAAGTTCCGCCGCGTTCCGTGAATTGGAAGAAAAGACCCGCCCCGGATCTTCCCCGGGGGATATCCCCGTTTCTCCCAGCCAAAAGGGGGATGATCCGGTGGTTCTTAAGCCCTCGGTATTTGCCCCCTATTCACAGGTCAGCTCCCCCCCGGAACCGGGGGATGAGGAGGGGCAGTTTACCTCGCCGGTCCAAAGGGGAGGGGTGGATTTTACATCCGCGGGGGTGCTGATTGCCGTGGGGGAAGAAACGGAGGGGCCGGAACAGGCGATGGAGGATAAAGAAACCGGCGAAGGCTCTGACATGGGGGCGGAAACCGTGGAGGAAGAAATACCCGATGCCGCTGCGGCCGGGGAGATTCCGGTGGCTGAGGAGATCCCGGCGGAGGCTGAAATAACGGCGGATCATGAACCGGCGGCGGATACCGGAAATGCCGGTACGGAACCTCTGGAGGAACCGCCGGAAATAGCGCCGGATGAATCCTATGAAGTTATGGCGGAGGATTATCCGGCCTTTCCCGGTGAAGAATTCGGGGAGGAATCCCCGGAAGAAGAAACCTTCCCTGGGATAGATCCCCTGGGGGAAGAGGGGCCGGAGACTGTGGAAGAGACCCCGGAGCCCGCGGCGGAAGCGGAAGATGGGGACAGAAAAGAACCGGAGGAAGGGGCCGGCGAAATTTCTTCAAAGAGCCCCCCGCCGTTTTTGGGGCTGAGGAAAAATGCAAAGAAACAGCGGGGGCCCTATTCTGTACCGGTGGAGGGGATCCTTAATCAGTATGCCGATGGTCAGTACTGGATTGTGGACGAAGAGACAAAACAGGCGTCCCGGACCCTGCAGGAAACCCTAAGCGAATTTGGCATCCAGGCGGAGGTAACCGGCATTAGAAAGGGCCCGGTAATCACCATGTTCGAAATCCTTCCCGCCCCGGGGGTTAAACTTTCAAAGATCGTAAACCTCCAGGATAATATTGCCCTGCGGCTGGCGGCCTCCAGCGTCCGTATTGTGGCCCCCATTCCGGGAAAACATGCGGTGGGCATCGAAGTACCCAACAAAAAAAGAAACATTGTTTCTTTCAGGGAGATTATCGAAGGGGCCCTGGCCCACAGGCGGGAAAACCGCAGGCCCGAAATACCGGTGGTTCTGGGCAAGGGAATTACCGGCGAAGCTATCACCGCCGATCTAACCCAGATGCCCCATCTTCTTATTGCCGGTTCCACCGGTTCGGGAAAATCGGTCTGTGTTAATTCCCTGATCCTTTCGATACTTTTCCAGCTTTCCCCCGCGGAATGCCGGTTGATTTTAATTGACCCGAAGATCGTGGAACTAAAACTGTACAACGACATACCCCATCTTTTAACGCCGGTAATTACCGAACCAAAGCGGGCTTTCCAGGCCCTGCAGTACTGCATTTACGAAATGGAACGCCGGTACTCCTGCCTCGATTCCATGGGAGTCCGGGACATAAAAAGTTATAACCGGCGGATTAAGGAACGGAACATCGCGGCGGAACACATGCCCTATATTGTGGTGGTGATCGACGAATTTGCCGACCTAATGGCCACCACCGGCAAAGAACTGGAATCCACCGTGGCCCGCCTGGCCGCCATGAGCCGGGCCGTGGGGATCCACCTGACGCTGGCCACCCAGCGCCCTTCTATTGATGTGATCACCGGCCTTATTAAGGCAAATATTCCCAGCCGAATTGCCTTTATGGTGGCCAGTAAAATGGACAGCCGCATCATTATCGACATGGTGGGGGCGGAAAAACTTCTGGGCAAAGGGGACATGCTCTACGCGGGGGTGGTGGATCCCTTCCCCATCCGCATGCAGGGGGCCTTTGTTTCCGAAGAAGAAGTGGAGCGGGTGGTGGAGTATGTTAAATCCCTGGGGGAACCGGAGTATATCGACGACGAGATCTTTTACGATGACGAGGAAGATGATACGGATCCTTCCCTTTTTTCCGAAGGGGAGGATCCCCTTTACGAAAAAGCCCTGGAGGTGGTGTTGCAGCAGAAGAAGGCCAGCGCCAGCTATATCCAGCGGCGGCTAAAAATCGGCTACAACCGCGCCGCCCGGCTGGTGGAAGAAATGGAACACCGCGGGGTGGTAGGCCCCGCCCAGGGTTCAAAACCCCGGGAATTACTAAGAACCGTGTAAATTAGGCCTGTTCCCAAATCTGACGCTTTGGAACAGCCGCAATCCTAAAAATCCAGTTTTGTCCATGACCCCCTATCTTTTTTTAGCCCCCCAGGGTATAGTTACAGCTGCGGGACGGAATATTCCCGCAGTAAATCGAAAGCCGGCGGGCGAACACGCATAAGGAGAAATAATGAAGATAAGAAGAGGAACAGTTTGGGGATGGATGGTTTTGGCCCTGATATTGCCCCTGGGCTTTGCAGGGTGCGGCGGCAAAACCGGGGATCAGGGGACAGGCGAAGAGGGCGAAGAAATCGATCGTGCCGTTTCGGCGAACAATGTGCTGGAGGTAATTGAACTTGTCGACAGGAACGGCGACCTGACCGGCACCGTAAGGATCACCGGCTTTAAAGGATCCGGCGGCAGTTTTGTTATTCCCGAAGAAGTGAACGGGAAGACGATTGTCGAAATTGGCGATGAAGCCTTTCGCGGCACATCCTTAAGCGATGTTACAATCCCCGGAACCGTCGTGTATATCGGGAACTATGCCTTCGCCGGTTCCCTCCTTGCCACGGTGACAATTTCCGCGGGGGTTAAAGAAATCGGGGACTATGCCTTTGTTAATACGGGGCTTACCACGGTTACCATCCCCGGCAGTGTTGAAGAAATCGGGAGCTATGCCTTTGCGAAGGTGCCGGAAGAGACCAGCGAAGAAGAGGTGGAGGAGGCCGTAGCGGAAGGAATAGAGCAGGCGGCTGCGCCGGGACCGGCTTTGACTAAGTTGACGGAGCTTGTTTTGTCCGAGGGGATCAAAACCATAGGCGCCGGAGCTTTTTCTAAGAACGCCCTTACCACGGTAAGTCTTCCCAACTCCCTTACGGCCCTGGGGAATTCCGCCTTTGAATCCAACGAGATTAGCTCCCTTACCATTTCTTCGGGACTCCGTGCGATCAACCCTTCCTGCTTTGCCAATAACAAGTTGAGCGCCGTGCTTATACCCGAGGGCGTTACCACCATTGGGGGGGATGCTTTTGCTGATAACAGCATCGCCAGTCTTAGGATCCCCGGAAGTGTCAGGACCATTTACTCCGGCGCCTTTAAATCAAACGGGGCCATGACCGAGGTGGTTTTTGCCGAAGGACTGGGCTACATTGACGACTCGGCCTTTGAGGGAAACAGCATTGCCGCCATTGTCTTTCCCGAAAGCCTGCAGGGCATAGGGGATGCCGCCTTTAGGGGCAACAAGTTTACCGAGCTTGTTATTCCCCAGAGGGTGACGTCCATAGGCAGTTCGGCCTTTTACGGCAACCGGCTTACTAAACTAAACATTGCCGCCCGGGGTACCGGTATTGGAAACCAGGCCTTTGCCGCCAATAAGCTTGACACCATTACTATTACGGCGGGTAACTACATTACCCAAGGCGCCTTCGCGGAGAACCCCCTGTACGATGTGGTGGTGGAAGTAAAAACCCAGGAAGGAAGAAAAGAAACGGTCACAACGGATCTGTACAAGTTTGGAAACGATTTCTTTTACTGGGCCTATAACACCAACAGCCGCCGGGCGGGGGTGTATGTCTTTGATGGCAAATACTGGGTACCCCAGGGAGCAGAGACCGAATAAGATCCCCGTAGTTCCCTAATCGGGCCTTAGGATTTAGGTGTGGGCTGCCGGGGAAAGAGCAAATTTCCCGGACAGCCCCCTCTTTTAGCCGGAATTTACGGAACGAACTTAAATACAGCCGAAAGATTTATTCGAAAGTCTGGTTTAATACCCCGGAGCTTGCTCCGGCTCAACCAAGACAACGTTTACAAAATTTTGGTATTAAACCAGACGGTATAATAAACTTCCTATCGAACGAGCCTCCGTTCGAACAAAGGCAAAGCTTAAGATACCGCAGAGCTCTGCTCTGCGGAGGCTCATTCGAAAGTCTGGTTTAATACCCCGCGGCTTGCCGCGGCCCAAAGGTCGCAACGCCCTTATTGCGGATTTTTCCCTTGCCGAAACCCGAAGGGACACCGGTGCGTTATGGGAACAT
>JAISLT010000030.1 GCA_031277165.1 Spirochaetaceae bacterium | reverse complement strand
GATTTTGTGGACCTTGTAGATTCTGTGGTGGTGCTGGAGCCCAAGGGGGACCATATCGAGTTTTCGGTTTCCAAAGACCGGGATACCTATAACCCCCCGGCCATGGCCATTAAGCTTGACCCCAAGACGCTGTTGATCCAAAACTAAACGTTTTTTGGCGTTGGCGATAAAGCCCCCCGGCGCCGGCCGGGGGGCTTTTTTTTACCCCGCGCCCCTCCCATCCACCCATCTCTCCATTTATCCGCGTTCATCCGGGGCCGAGTGGGGGCGGCCTATTCGGCGGTTTTACTCCTGCCCCGCCAACCCCCCTGTGATTCCGGGCCGGAGCATCCCGTCAATTACTGCTTGCGGCTCCTCCGGCCAGGTCCTATACTGAATTAATGACCAGGGGCGTTCTTATTGTGGGGAATGAATCTCTATTATGCGCCGCTATCGCCGCACAGGCGGCAAAGCGGGTGGAACGTTTTGCCCAGGCGCTGCTCCCCAACCGGCTTGCCGATCAAGGCCGGGGCGGTTTGAAGGCTTCGTACCTCTCCCAGGGTTCTGTTTCCCCCGATCCCGGTTCTACGGTTATTCCCTTGACGTGGAATCCCGGCAGCCCCATAAGCGCCCGTACCCTGGTTCTTTCCGCAGAACGTCAACTGGAGCGTGTTGACGAGGCCGTCCTTGTCTGCGCCCCCCCCTCCCTCCGCCGGCCCGTGGCGGAGATTCTGCCCCTGGACATTGAAATTCTTGTAAACGATCATATAAAGGGCTGGTTTTTTCTGGTCCGGGAACTGGCTGGGATATTCCGGGCCCGGCGGGCCGGGACCCTGGCCCTGGTTGTCCCCGAATTTGGGTCCGGCCGGGACGACCAGGCGGACCTGCTGGGGGTCCCCGCTGTTGCGGCTTTCCGGGCCCTTGCCCAGGGTATCCTTGCCTCGTCCGCTGCGGAACCCTACCTGGCGCTGGGATTTTCTTCCCAGGAAACCGGGGAAAACGAGAATTTTGCGGCGTATATATTTAAACTTATAGACGAGGCGGGCAAACGTAATTCCGGAAAGTGGTATAAGTACGGGCGTTTTAATTTTCTTAAATAAGGCGGCTGTTCCCAAATTGAAGTTTTGGAACAGCTTCTAAAGTTTACCGGTAATGCGGGCATGTCATGGGGCCGGCACTACTTCATCAGGGCCCGGGGATTAACCGTTACGCCGTTCTTGTAAACCGTGAAATGCAGATGGGGGTTGGTGCTTAAGCCTGTACTGCCCACGTCCCCTATCCGCTGGCCGGTACTTACGTACTGTCCGGATTTTACCCTGATTAGACTCATGTGGCCGTAGAGGGTCCGGTACCCCGAATGGTGGCTTACTACCACATAGTTGCCGTAGATGTCGCTCCAGCCCGCCACGATCACCCGGCCCGACATGGTGGCCTTGATGGGAGTACCGCTGACCGCGCCAATATCGATCCCATTGTGGAATTGCCGGATTCCGGTAAAAGGGCTGTTCCGGTATCCGTAGTGGGAAGTGACATAACCGGATATGGGCCAGATAAAAAGGTCTCCGTTGATTTCTTGCAGATTTATCCAGTCAAGCCGGGCTCCAGGGATAAACAGCTCGGTTCCCTCCCGGATTATGCCGGAAAAAAGCTCGTTCACCGTTTTAATGCTCTCTTCATCGGTTTTGTATGTTTCCGCCAGGCCGCTTAAGGTATCCCCTTTTTTTACTTTGTGGAGGATTCCGTCTTGGTTGGGTATTTTAAGGGTCTGCCCGATTTGTAACAGCCGGGTATTTTTGACCTTGTTGTAGGAAATGAGGGTATCCTGGTTAAGGCCGAATTTCCGGGCCAGGTCTCCGATCATATCCCCCCGTTTTATCTGGTAGGAGCTTGAAAGGAGCATCCGGGGCTTGGAAAAGAGTTCCGGTTCCGGGACGCCTTCCAGAACGGGATCGCCCGCCGGGGCCGTTTCCCCCTCCCCGTTGAAGCTCAGGTCCTGGGGGGGCGACCCTCCCCCGACGCCGTTTTCCGCCTTCGGTTCCCCGGCGGGGGACAGGGCGTTGAACGGAAAAAAACCCGCCATGAAAACAAGCAGGATCAGCCGTACAAAGAGGCGGCAATACCAGGGCGTTAGGCCGCTGCGGAACAGCTTGATAAGGTCCAAGGCCGTTGTCAAGAGTTTTGAAGTTCCAAACGCCACAGAGTATCCCTCCTTGTCCGGTATTATCCTATCACATTTATCATAAAAGTATCGGCATTACAGCCTGGTTATTAGAGTCCGTAACGGCTTGGGGCCTTTACGGCGGGTTCAAAACCGCCTTTTTACCGGCGGCCCGCTTTTACGGGGTTTCTTTTCCCCGTCGTTCCTGTTCTATCTGCTGGTCCAGGAGAATAAGGAGGTCCCGTATTTCCGCAGCCCGCTCGTAGTTTTCCTTTTCTACCGCCGTCTCCAGTTCCGCCTGGAGCTGCCGCCTTTTGGCCGCCAGGGTGTGGCCCGCTTCCCCGGTAATCCGCTTCGGGGTTTTCTCTTTTTTGGGAAGCCCGGCGCCGGCCCTGTCTGTTTCTTCCCCCATAATAAGCGGCGGAATCCGGCCGGCCGCGTTTCCTTCTTTGGCAAAGATGTCCGCTGGGATCCCCGCCCGCTCCAGCACTTTGGAAGCCATAAAAACGGGGCATTTTTCCCGTATCGCCAGGGCGAAGGCATCGGAGGGCCTGCTGTCAATTATAAGGGGTTTTGACGGGGAAAACTCCCTCCCGCAAAGAAAGATCCGGGCGCGGAATATATCTTCCCGTATCTCATGGACTTCGATCTTGGACAGGGTGATTCCCAACTGGTGACTCATCTCCAGAAAAAGGTCGCAAGAAAGAGGGCGTTTGGCCTTTATGCTCCCCAGGCCCAGGAGAATGGCGTGAACCTCCATGGATCCAATAAAAATAGGGACCACCAGATCCATGCCCAGGGGCCGTAGTAATACGGCATTCCCCTGATCAATGCGGGCAATGCTCCATATTTCCGATTCCAGCATCGTGTCCATCATCCGCCCCTGGCCGCCTGCCCTAACTTATCAGATCGGTGAAATTTCCCAGGAGCCTGCGGCCCTCTTCCCGCAGGGGGATACCGCCGATCCGCTCCGGCATTAGTCCTGCCGCCCCTTCCTGTATAAACGCCAGTCCCCGCTGCCGGGCCTGTTCCAGAACCCCCGTCCTGTTCAGCGCGGCGATTAGTTCCTCCACCTCCGGGGCTTCCGTTCCCCCCGCCCTGGCCCCTTCAATCCAGCGGCCCACCAGGGCCTGCAGTCGGCCGGCCTCCGCCGCGCTCAAGCCCCCCCCTGTATCGGCGCCGTGAAGATAGAGAAGCGCCGGGAGGCTTTTTTTCCCCTCCACCACGTCGTCCCCCCGTTTTTTACCGGGAAGGCCGGAGCTCAGGTTTTTAACATCATCCAAAATCTGAAAACCCACCCCCAGCCGCTCCGCCGCCCGGCCCAACTGTTCCGCCGCCTGCCCCGCGAGGGAAAGGGAAAAGCGCGGTTCGGGAAGGGCGGCCAGAACCCCCAGAAT
>JAISLT010000119.1 GCA_031277165.1 Spirochaetaceae bacterium | reverse complement strand
GCCGCCGCGGCGGCGGCCGGGGCCGGCCGGGTTTTCCGGGGTGGGGCCTGGGGGCGCGGGGGCCGGCGGGGGCCCCCCGGGCCGCCCCCTAACCGGATGAATACCCTGGTGGTTAAAAGCGCCACCCAGGGACTGGCTAACTATATCCGCCGGGCCTTTCCCGAAAAGGCCGCCAAACCGGGAAACGCCGGGGGGCTTCAGGCGGCGCTGGCCTTTGACAGCCGCCATTATTCGGCGGAATTTGCCGAGGCCGCGGCGCTGATCTTTGCCGCCAACGGGATCAAGGCCTACCTTTTTTCGGCCCTTCGCCCCACGCCGGAACTGTCCTTCGCAATCCGGCTCCTGGGCTGCGATACGGGGATCGTCGTTACCGCCAGCCACAACCCGCCCCGGTACAACGGGTACAAGGCCTACTGGAACGACGGAGCCCAGGTTATAGCCCCCCACGACGGGGGGATCATCGCCGAGGTTAACGCCGTTTCGGAAATAAAAGAAATAACCAGGGAAGATGCCCTGGCCCAGGGGCTGCTTCAAATAATCGACAGAGAGGTTGACGATCCCTACCGGGCCATGGTCAAGGGCCGCCTTTTTAGGCCCGAATTGATACGGGAAAAGGCCGGGGAGGTAAAGATCGTCTATACCCCCCTCCACGGTACCGGGGCCTTCCATGTCGAGGCGGTGCTGGGGGATCTGGGCCTTAAGGTAATTACCGTTCCCGAACAGCGGGAAGGAAACGGGGATTTTCCCACGGTGGACTTTCCCAACCCCGAAGAGGCCGCGGCTCTGGATATGGCCATAAAGCTGGGCAAAAAAGAAGGGGCCGACGTGGTAATGGCCACCGACCCCGATGCGGACCGCTTTGGAATTGCCGTACCTTCCCAGCCGGCACAGGGCGGCGTTTCCGGGTCTGCCGGACAAGGTCAGGGTGCCTTTGTGCTGGTTACGGGAAACCAGATGGGGGTACTGTTGGCCGACTATATCTTTCTTTCCCTGCGGGAACTGGGAAAGCTCCCCCCCCAGGCCCTAATGGTCAATACGGTGGTTACCACGGGGATGCAGAAACGGGTGGCCGCTTTTTACGGCGTCGAATGTGTGGAGGTCCTTACGGGGTTTAAATGGATAGCCGACGTGATGCGCCGCTGCGACACCGGGGAAATCCGGGGGAACTTCCTCTACGGTACCGAAGAAAGCTACGGCTACCTGGTAGAAAACGAAGTCCGGGACAAGGACGGAATATCCGCCGCGGCCCTCTGTGCAGAAATGACCCTGTACTGGCGGAGCCGGGGAAAAAGTCTCCTGGACCGGCTTAATGAACTCTACGGCCAATTTGGTTACTGGCAGGAGATGGGGGTCTCCAAGTATTTCCAGGGCCCCGAAGGGCCGGGGATCATGAAGGGGATTATGGAAGAGTACCGGAAAAACCCGCCCCAAATCTTGGGGGGAATAAAAGTGACGAAGGTTCGGGACATTAAAGACGGCGCCGAGGGGCTTCCCCCCAGCGACGTACTTCAGTTTTTTCTGGAGGACGGTACGGTGGTCAGTGCCCGGCCCAGCGGTACGGAACCAAAGATAAAATTTTACGCCACCTGCTGTGCGGAGGTTCAGGGTTCCCCCGGGGGCTTGGACGGAGCCCGGGCAGAAGCGGGCCGTAAGCTCGAAGCAATTAAGAAAGATATACGGAGTGTTATCGGCGAATGAAAACAACAGGAATGATTTTTAGGCTGCCAAAGCTAATCCGGGGGATCCTGATGACGGTTTGCCTCCTCGGGGGGCTGGGGGCCTGTTCACTCAATAAACTGGCGATCAACAAGGTCTCCGACGCCCTTACCGGCGGGGGCTCGAACAGCGTGTTTCTGGGGGATACGGACCCCCGGTTGGTGGGGGACGCCCTTCCCTTTGCCGTAAAAATGTACGAAATGCTGCTTGCCCAGAATCCTAATCACCAGGGGCTTATTCTTACCACGGGTTCTCTTTTTATTATGTACGCCAATGCCTTTGTACAGGGTCCGGCGGAGATGCTGCCGCCGGGGGCCTACTCCGAACGGCTTAAGGAACTGGGACGGGCAAAAAAGCTGTACCTTCGGGGGGCGGCGATTCTTGAACGGGGGATCGGCAATAAATACCCCGGATTGATCCGGGAAGATCCGGACTGGGGGAATGCCGCTCCGTCCCAGCTTACGGAACGGCTTGGGCAGGTAAAAAAAGAAGACGTGCCCCTGCTTTACTGGTATGCCGCGGGAAACCTTTCCGCCTATGCCCTGGATCCCTTTGATCTGGCCCTGGGCACCAGGGTTCCCCTGATCACCCTTTTGATAGACCGGGCCTATGAACTGGACCCGGATTTTAACGCCGGGGCCCTGGATGATTTATATATCCTCTTTTACGGATCCCTGCCCGATGGCATGGGCGGAGACCCGGAACGGGCCAAGGTCCACTATGCCCGGGCCCTGGAAAAATCAAAGGGCCTTTCCGCCGGCCCCTATGTTTCCTATGCCCGGGCGGTGGCGATCCCCTCCCAGGATTATCCGGCCTTTAAGGCCAACCTGGAGGCGGCGCTGGCCATAGACATAGGGGCGGACGCCGCCAATATGCTGGTTAATATCATTAACCAGGAAAAGGCCCGGTATCTACTGGAGCGGGCCCAGGAATTTTTTGCGGACTTTGATGAAGACGCCTGGGATGAAAGCGGCTATGATGAAAGCGGCTATACCGAAGATCAATAACCCGTTTTCCGGGAACTTTTAAAAGGAGTTATGGTGATGAAAAAAAAAGGTTTTTTGTTTGCCCTTTTGGTGTTATTTCTGTTTGTCCCCCAGGTTTATGGGCAAAGGCCCCCCCGGCAAATTGTTATTAAACTGGCCTCCATGGTGCCGGAAAACACCGAATGGGGGCAGGCCCTAAATAAGCTTTCTGCGGAATGGTCCAGAATAAGCAACGGGGAAGTCCGGCTGCAGGTCTATGCCAATGGTACCCAGGGCGCCGAGGATGCGGTGTTACAAAAGCTTAATATGAACACCATCCAGGCGGCGGTGCTTACCTCCTTTGGGCTGAACAAAATAGCCCCGGATATTCTTACCCTGAGCTGTCCCTTTTTAATTAGAAACGATGCGGAATTAACCGAGGTACTAAGGGCCGTAAAAAAAGATTTTGAGGCCCAGATCAACTCCCAGAATTATTTTTCCCTGGCCCTGGTCCGGGGCGGGTGGATAAAATTTTTCTCCCGGGAACCGGTATTTATCCCGGCGGATTTAAAACGCCAAAAGGTAGGGAGCATCCCCTCGGAGCCGGAACTGGCCCAAGCCTTTAGGATCATGGGATACCAGGTGGTAATGGTAGATCAAAACCGGCTTCTTATTGCCCTGCGAAGCGGTTCCATCGATGTGGTATACCAAAGTCCCATCGCCGCCGCGGGTTTTCAATTTTTTGGGGCCGCTAAAAATATGGCCTCCATCAATATAGCCCCCTTTATGGGGGGCATAGTCCTGAACAAACATGCCTGGGAATCCATCCCGGACCGGTATAAAAACGAGCTTATCCGGGTTACCCAGCGCGTAGGGGTTGAGATTGAAAACTCCCTGCTTAAATTAGAAAACGACGCCATACGGCAGATGAAGAACTACGGCCTGGTGGAAAACCAAATAAGCCCCCGGCAGCAGCAGGACTGGTATGACGATATGACCCGGGTAACCCCCAATCTTTTGGGGAACACCTTTAACCGGAACATGTACAACAAAATAGACGGAATACTCCGCAGCTACCGGAGCCGCCAGTGAGGACCGGACCGCTGCGGAATTTTCTACATTCCCTGGAAGAAGGGATCTGTTATGCTTCCCTGATCCTTTTAACCCTGGTTCCCATTGCCGATGTGGTACTGCGGCTGGTCCTTAAGACGGGGTTTCCCGATGCCGCGGGTCTTTTAATCCATCTGCTCCTGGTGCTGGGGCTTCTGTCGGCCATGCTGACCACCAAAAACGGCGAACACCTTGCCATTGCCCTGGCGGAGAATTTTTTCCCGGAAAGGATTAAAAAGGCGGCGGCCATTGTAAGCCACATTATTTCCGTGTTTGTGGTAACCATAATCGCATGGTCCGCAGTTTCTTTTATCAGAATTGGCCTTATGGGAAGGCTTGTCTGCGGGATAATCCCCGACAGGGTATTTGCCCTGGTTATCCCCATAGGCTACGGAATTATTGCCCTTCGTTTTGCCCGGCTAAGCCCCCTGGAGGGGAAGCTTAAAATAATCCCCTATTTAGTTTTGATTCTGGGGACCTTCTGTGCCCTTCCCATTATCGGAAAGGCCCTGTGGCTGTTTGATCCCCCCCCCCTTATCAGCGGCATTTCCGAATTTTTTTATGATCTGGCATGGTATATCAAAATTCCTTCGATTGTGGTCCTTATAACCGCCGCTTTTGCCGGAACCCCCCTCTTTGTGGTCATGGGGGGGCTGGCCCTGCTTCTTATTGAAGCCTCCTGGGGGGAAATTGACGTGGTGTCCAACCAGGTCTATATGGCCCTTACCCAGGACAATATTGTGCCCATACCCCTCTTTACCATCGCCGGGTTTCTGTTGTCAGAAAGCCGGGCGGGGGAACGGCTGGTTAGGACCTTTCGCAGTTTCTTTGGCTGGTTTCCCGGGGGGATGATCATTGTAACGGTGTTTATCTGCGCGTTCTTTACTTCTTTTACCGGTGCTTCGGGGGTAACGATCCTTGCACTGGGGGGGCTTCTTTTCTCGATCCTTTCAGAACATGTCCGGTATCCGCAGGAATTTTCCATAGGGCTTCTAACTTCCACCGGCAGCATAGGCCTTCTCTTTCCCCCAAGTCTTCCTATTATTTTGGTGGGGGCCACCACCCTTACCAATATACTTAAGCTTTTTGTGGGGGGAATTATTCCGGGACTTATCCTGGTAAGCGCGGTGATTATCTTTGGTATTGTACGGTCGATTAAAATTAAAGTGCCCAGGGAAAACTTTAACATTAAAACAGCCCTGGCAAACCTTAAAGATTCGGCCTTCGAGCTCCTGCTTCCCCTGCTGCTGGTAACCCTTTTCTTTTCCGGCCTTCTTTCTATTATAGAATTGGGGGCAATCTCGGTTGTGTATGTGTTCCTGGTGGAGGTGCTTATTCACCGGGACATAGCCCTTCGGGACATCGGCGGGGTCTTTCGCAGGGCTGTGCCGATCATAGGGGGGGTGTTTTCAATCATTGCCCTTTCTATGGCCCTGTCGTACTACATTATCGACACCCAGGCGCCGCAGAACCTTGCCCTGTGGATGCGGGAGGCGATCCAGTCAAAGGTGGTGTTCTTGCTGCTGCTTAACCTGTCCCTGCTGGTGGTCGGCTGCCTTATGGATATTTTCTCGGCCATCCTAATTGTTTTGCCCCTGGTAAGTCCCCTGGGAGCGGCCTACGGTATAGACCCGGTACACCTGGGGATTATTTTTATTATCAACCTCGAGGTGGGCTTTCTTACCCCCCCCGTGGGGCTTAACCTATTTTTGGCCAGTTACCGGTTTAAAAAACCCTTTATCCAGGTCTGCCGCTATGTGCTGCCCTTTCTTTTGATCCAGCTTCTGGTGGTGTTTTTGGTAACCTACGTACCGGCCCTTTCAACTTTCCTGCCGGGCTTTTTTTAGGGGAATCCCCTGGTAGGGGTTCCTAAGTTCCTGCAGCTCCGAAAGGTTCCGAAGTTTACCCGCGGCTTTTTCCTGGATCTGCCTAACCCGCTCCCGGGTAATCCCTAGGATCTTGCCCGTTTCTTCCAGGGTTAGGGGAGCTTTCCCGTCAAGGCCAAAGCGAAGCTGCATGATCCTCATTTCCCGCTCTGAAAGCCGGGAAAGGATCTGTTCTATCGAATCCTGCAGGGTCGCGGAAAAGGCTATCTCAAAGGGTTCTTCCATGGAATCATCCCGGATAAGGTCCGCCAGGCGGGTAAGGTTTCCGTCGTCCACAATGGTATCCAAACTGGTGGTTTCCTGGGACAGTTTAATGATCTCCTTTATCTTGGAAACCGGCAGGCCCAGGTATTTTGAAAGTTCCTCCGCGGTGGGATCCCGGCCCAGATCCTGGGTTAGCTGTTTAGCCACAAAGTAGCATTTTTTTATTGTGTTAAGCATATGGACGGGGATGCGGATAACCTTTCCCTTGTCGGCAATGCTCTTAATAATGGCCTGTCTAATCCACCATGTTCCATAGGTGGAAAAACGGCACTTCCGGGTATAATCAAACCGTTCCACCGCCTCTATAAGGCCAATGTTTCCCTCGTCGATCAGATCCAGCAGGGCCAGCCCCCGGTGCTGGTAATTTTTAGCGATGGAAACCACCAGCCGCAGATTAGAATTGATCATTCTGTTTTTCGTTTGAATTAAGGAATTTTCCAGCAAGTTTTTTTCTATTTTATACTGATCATCATTTTCCCTGCCCTGGTAGGCCGTATTAAGGATCTCCAGCTTATGCCGAAAAAAAACAATTTGTTCCCCAATGGCCTGTTCGTCCTTCCCCGATAAAAGGGGATACCTGGAGATTTCTTTAAAATACAAAGCCAGGGGATCCTTTTCCCTGGTAAGCTTGGGCCGTTTTCCCCGGACGGGGGCCTTATCCCGTATTCGTTTTTTAAGCCGTCCCCGTTCATTGTGCAGGGGAAAGGGAGCCTCCTTGATGTATTTAACCGGGAAGTCGCCGGTTAAACGGGAAGATTTAGATTCTGTGTTTCCGGTTTTTTTTATCATTAATTTTACCTCTTTTTCTATAATTCGCCGGAAACATCCCCCAAACTACACCCTTTTTCGCTTTTTTTCATTTTTTTGCGGAATGGTTTTAAAAGGTAAATCTAAGGAGCTAACCCCAAAACTCTGTTGGTTTCGGAATTGGCTCCCTGTTTTGCGTTTCTTTGAAGATGGAGTTTAATACCCCGTTGAGGAGGGGCATGGGCGGAGGTTTAAATCGTTACTGTAGATCAAACCGTATTCCCAGCCATTTTGAAATTTCGCTGGACCCTTTCCCGATCCGGCCCAGGGGTACGGCGGCGGTGGTTTCCGCCACCATCCAGTTTAGGTCCCTGTTATTTTCGTCCTTCATGGGAAACCGGGCGCCTTCGCCGATCAGATCCGCCAGGCCCATGGCATGTCCGTATTCCCGGGAAACCATGATCCCCGCGGGTATGTTAGACTGTTCCAGGATAATGGCCCACAGCAGGGCCCGGCTGTCGCAGTCCCCCCGGCCCTGCTGGGCGGCGCTGACCAGGTTGACAAAGTCGCTCCCAAAGAAATCCCGTTCGTAGGCAAAACCCTGTACCCATTCCAGGGTTTTTGCCGCCAAATTCACCGCTTCTTCCGGCCTGGGGCCCAGCCGCTCCGCTTCCTGGGATTGGCCCCCTTCTCCGGATTCCGGAGCGGGGCTGTTCCAGAGCCTCTCCAGAATAAAGGCGGCGTTCCTAAGGCGGTCAAAGGCATCCCGGTGGATTGCCCGGTAAAAACGCTTCCAGGCCTCCTGCCACCGGGGCTGGTTAACGTAAAATTTAAGCACTTCAAATTCCCGGTCCACCAGGGCCTGGGCGGCCCTGGCATCGTTTTCCCGGAAGAACGCCCCGGTGTTTGTATGGGCCAGCGTTTCTGTCTTCCACTCCCCCCGGGGGTAAAAGTACTCTGTCACCGGTCCGGGCATGTTATGGTCCCCGGCTCCCCCCTGAATAGAATCCAACACGGAAAGGTGCAGGCAGCGCAGTTCCTCCCTGTCCGGTCCGTATGCCATGGCCGCCAGCAAGGGCCGGTTTTCCTGGGCCAGTTCCATGCACAGGGCCCATCCGGTAAAGTACCCTCCCCGGGAATTGGCAAACCGCAGTTCCAGCAGAACCGCCCCTCTGCCGTTAAAGGTAAAGGGGTGTTTAGTCCCTCGGTTGGAAAGTTTTTTTTCCAGTTCCTCCGCCAGGGAAAGAACGGATTCCCTGCCGGTGTAAACCGCCATATCCAGGTAGGTATTGAACGATGAACCAAATGAAAACTGATTTTTTTTATCGCCCCCGGAAAGCTCATATCCCTCCGGTAAATCCAGGCGAAAACCCCAACTGGGGGAGTATAGGGGTTCGGCCCATGGGGCCGGCGCCGCTAGGGCCAGAAGGATTAGGACCAACCCTTTGCTTTTCATATCTATACCATACACTATAAAATATCCTTATACGAGGGGTTCTCTCAAAACCGTAGTTTTTGGAGAATGTCCACAGTATCCGATCCGTATGCGGGTATCCCCTACGGATCCGGGCTTTCCCGGGAGCCACCGGGGTTAAACCGTGGAGTTTAAACATATGCGGATCTGTCAAAAAAATCCCCCGGGAATAGAAATTTTGTTCGAAGACCGGCGGTTCCTGGTGATTAATAAAAAAGCGGGCCTTGCCGTCCAGGGAGGAAAGGGGGTGGGAATTTCCCTGGATACCCTGCTGGGCCGTCTGTATCAGCCCAAGCCCCTGCTGGTCCACCGGCTGGATAAGGATACGTCCGGCGTCCTTGTAAGCGCCAAAACCAGGGAGGCCGCCGCCGCCTGCGCCGCGCTGTTCGCCCAAAAATCGGATCTGCGAAAACGGTACCTGGCCCTCTGCGCCGGGCTGATCCGGAAACAGGGGTGTATCTGCGGCGCCATAAAGATCCGGGACAGGGAAAAATCCGCCGAAACCTTGTATAAACGGCTTGGGACGGGGAATGTGCCGGAACTGGCGGGGTTTTTCCCGGATACCCGGTGTTCCCTGGTGGAACTGGAACCCGCCACGGGGCGAATGCACCAGATCCGGCGGCACCTGGCGGGGATGGGGCACCCGATCCTGGGGGACGATAAATACGGGGATTTTGGGCTTAACAGGGTTTTACGCCGGAATCTGGGCCTTAAAAGACTCCTTCTTCATGCCTTCTCTCTGTACCTTCCCCCTTCCTTACTGGGGCATGGAAAAGAAATCGGCGCCCCCCCGCCGGATTATTTTCTGGAATTTATGGGAAAGGCCGGGCTAAACCCGGCCCTGATAATTTTTCCTGGACAGGGCAGATAAAGAGGGGGTATCCGGCGGCGCTGCTCCTCGAATACCCTCCGCAGGGGAATTACAGGACCCGGTGGTATATCCGACGCGGCGCATCTGCGGGTTCCATGGGGCGCAAACGTCCCGCTATGGTTAGATTTAACGTGGCGCAACGCGCCGTCTTGACATGGGGAATCATTTTTCCCCATGATCAACCGGGTATGGGTTTGGAAGCGGCGGAGTTTAAGCTCTATCTGGAAAGTTTAACCACCAGGGAACTATTCACAATGGCGGATGCCGGGGGTATTGACCTGCCCCCGGATCTTGACCGGCCCTTTATTATCAGGGAACTGCTGGATGCGGAATTTGACGAAGATGTGTCCCAGCCCCTTTCGGAAGTCCCGGAATTTACCACCGCCCCCCTTCCCCGGCAATATCACATTACCTACCTCGAGGTACTTCCCCGGGATCCCCAGTGGGTCTATGCCTTTTGGGAGATCAAGGCCCAGGATAAGGAAAACTGTGAACGTTCTTCCCGTTTCGACGGATACGAGCTGAGGATTATGGAACTTTTGAGCCTAAAGCCGGTGGAATCCTTTGTTATTCCCGTGGGAACGGAGGATAATTCCTGGTACTTAAATTTCCCGCCAAAGGAAGGCATGTTCCGCCTGGAGCTGCGGGCCCGGGGGCTTCCGGGGGCCCTGGCGGTTTCCCGGTCCTTTATTCTTCCCCGGTTTTTGAACGGCCCGGGGAATAGGGATATTCTTTCCTGTCCACTGCTGTGGCTTTCCGGAGCGGAGGATCTTATTATACTCCGCAATACCGATGGGATTTCCCGGTTTAGATCATGAACAAACCCTGTCTGTGCATCATCATCAACGGCCATGAACCTTTTATTACCTCCTCGGGCGATACGGTGGTTACCCCGGAGGAACAGAATTTTTTTGAGGCCGTTTCCGCCACCTATATTCCCCTGCTGGAACTGTTTGGCCGGCTGGAAAATTCCGGCGTCCCCTTCCGGTTGGGCATGGTCCTTTCTTCCTCCCTGTGCGCCATGTTCCGGGATAAACGGCTTATGGAAAAATACCTTGTCTGGCTGGACAGGCGCATAGACTTTGGCCGGTACGAGCTGGATCGTGCCGGATCCGACGGAGAATTATCTTCTTTAACCAGGTTTTACTTTAACCAGGACATTGAACGACGCATAGCCCTTACGGAACGGTACGGCATGGATCTGCTGGGGGCCTTTGGGGCGTTTCAAAAAAGGGGCCGTTTGGAGTTTCTTGGCACCGCCGCCACCGCCGCCTTTCTGCCCTTTTATGCCTCCATGACCGAGGCCGTCCATGCCCAGATAGAAACCGCCCTAATCCACCAGCGCCGGTACCTGGGCCGGACCCCTTCGGGTTTTTGGCTTCCCGATCTGGGCTGGACAGGCGCCCTGGGACCGGAACTTGTCAAATACCATTTTTCCTATACGGTGGTAGATGCCCACGGCCTTATTCTGGGGAAGCCTCCGGCCCAGGCGGGGGTCTTTAGCCCGGTAAGAACCCCCGCGGGCCTTACGGTATTTGCCAGGGACATTACGGCCCGGACGGACCTAAAGGAACTTATTAAGGTCCGGCCCAAGCTGTACCAGATGCATTTTTTGGATGCGGGCTTTGATCTTTCCCTGCAGGCCCTTAAGCCCCTGGTGGGTCCGGGGGAATCCCGGTGTTCCACCGGGTACCGGTACTGGCAGGGAAATGAAAAAAAGAAGACCCTGTACAAGCCCCAGCAGGCCCGGGAACTGGCCTGCGAGCAGGCCCGGGAATTTCTGGCCCTGCGGCTTTCCCGGCTGGAAGAAGCCCAAAAACACCTGGAAAACCAGGCCCTTACCGTCTGGGCATTTGACGCCGCCGATTTGGGCTGTTCCTGGTACGAGGGACCGTTCTTTTTAGAGGCCCTAATAAACGAAATCGCCCTCCGGGGGGCGGTGGATCTGCTTTCTCCCCAGGATTACCTTGATCAACCCTTTACCGCTCCCTTCCAAATTCTGGAACCGGAATACTCTTCCTCCCTTAAGGGCGGCTATGGGGGACCGCTGCTGGATGCGTCCAACGATTGGATATACCGGCATATATTCCAGTCTATCCAGCGGATGGTAGAGATGACCGAACGGTTCCCGGCGGATACGGGGCTTAAAGAACGGGCCCTAAATCAAGCGGCCAGGGAGATCCTTCTGGCCCAGAATACCGATTGGTCCAAGCCCCTTAACCCCCAGGGGGACGAAAAAACATCCCCGGAATATGCGGAAAAAGAACTGGAGGGGGCGTTGCGGAATTTTACGACGATCTACGAAGCCCTGGGAAGTAATTATATCAGCACCGAATGGCTTGCGGCCCTGGAAAAACGGCATCCGATCTTTCCCTACATTAATTACCGGGTCTTTGGAAAGAAAAAATAGCGGATTATTCGTACAGGTCCAGGGTTTGCATTTCTTCGATCCGGCTGTCCAGCGCATCGGAATTTCCAATAAGGGCAATTCCTTCCTTGGCCGGATCGAACCGGGGATTGATGCTTAGGGCCTCTTCCCAATAGGTTCTGGCCCCCTCGTAGTTCCCCTCGGTGTATGCGTCCAGGCCGGAAAGGTATAGAGTGTCCACCCGGTCGGACCTTTCCTGCCGGCCCTGATCCCCAAAATTAAACCGGGCCCCCAGGCTTATCCTGTTCAGGGGGGTAATTTGGGTAAGCAGATCCAGGGAATAGTTCAAGTCCAGGGTGATCTTGCCCAGGTTTACCGCACTTCCCACAGTAAGCCGGTAACCGCCGTAGCGGCCCAAAAGCCCCGCCCGCATGGAAAGAAAATCGGTGATGTTTACGTTGGTTCCCACCGCCCAGTAGGGCTTTTCCGAAAGGCTCAGGTCCTGCATGTTCATGGGCAGGGTAAAATCAAAGGCCAGCGTCAGGGGCCGCAGGGGCTTATACGCCAGGGCCGCGGTAACCGAAGTAGGCAGGGGTTCGTTTTTTGCCGGAGGCCCCAGGTTGCGGATCACCAGGGCAAAGGAGGTGTTTTTTTCCCTGGCGTTGTAAAATTTAAACAGATTGATCCGGGTTAGGGCCCCCAGATCCACCATGGCCATGGCCGCGGACTGGGACAGCCCGGATCCGGAAAGAAGCTTGCCGTCGTTGTTGCCCATATCATCGGTGTCGGTGTAATCCGGCATAAACCGAAAGGCCCCCTTAACATTGGCCCCCAGGGAAACCCCGGAAAAGTAGTACCCCGCCAAAAAATTGTACGAGAGGTTTAATGTGGCCACCACCTCGGAATAGTACCCCTTGGATACCCTGTCCCCGTACATGTTGTACTCGGAAAAGGGGGTGTACAGCCACTTTATCCCCGCGCCGTAGCCCAGGTCGTTGAACCGGGAGGCAAAAACCAGCCCCTCTACCTTGGTATCGGCGATCCAATTGTTGTGGAAAACCCCCAGTTCGGTAAAACCAAGCATGGAAGAACCCGCGGGGTTCCATTCGATAAAGGTAAGATCATCCGACAGGGCGGAAAAGGCGGTCCCCATGCCCTCGGCCCGGCCCCCCATGGGAACCATCAGGACCGGAAACGTGGTAAGCCCGGCGTTTTCGTCGGCACTGTAAATATCCGAAAGGGATCCATAGGCGTCGTTGTTTATCTGGGCCGACCCAGGAAGGCAAAAAAAGAGAAAACCGCAGCCCAGAAGTAAAATGTGTTTGTTCATCAGTTTAGAGCATCCCCCAAAATCCCGGTGGTTTTGGAAAAACCTCCTTGCCATAAATATATCTTATTTTCAAGTATATCGTATTTTCGCCGTCTATCGAGTCCCTCCCAAAATCCCCCAAAACCCTGGGTTTATGGAGCTTGGCCCCAAAACCGGGCATTTTACCATTGCCCCGCAAGTCCCCGCCATATAGTTTATATATCGGTAAGATATTTATTTCCCATCGTATTATTATTTAGTATAGTGGTATAATTCGTCAACCGATAGTTAAATAGGGTATACCGATTGATGTTACAGGGCCGCCGTAAAAGGTGGAAGTCCTTCGGACTGCACCGTCCGGGGTATTGGCTTCGCCCGGCACTTATAATTTTGACTCTTTTTGCAACCCTGCCTGCCCTGTATGGAAAGGGGCAGCAGGAGGATGTTTTATCCCAGGCGGACGAACTAATTGCGGAAAAACGGTATAACGAAGCCCTGCGGATCCTAACCACCTACGGCAAGCGGGGCAGCCTGGAATTTGAGCAGGCCCAGGTTCGGATCCAGCGTATCCTGCGGCTCCGCGACAAGTACAATCAGACCGCCGAACTGCTGCTGAATGAACTGGAAAAATACCCCGTTAACGATCCCCGGGTCCTGGAATTAAGCAACGAACTGCTGGCACTGGATCCGCAGCGAATTGCCGAAACCCAGGATTTTATCAGCCGTACCCGGGAACTTGCCCTGTTTAAATCCAACCAGCACCGGCTGGAAGAAATTCTAAACCGGGGGCAGGAACTTATAGCCCAGGGAGCCTATGCGGAAGCCCTTCGGACCTACGCCGGAGGCTTGGATATATACCAGGAGGATTTTTTTACCGCCGGATACGAAGCGGCCATTGAAAACCGGGTCCGGCAGGGAATTACAACCCTGGGGGGGAATACCCCGGCCTTTATTTCAAGCGCCAATGCCCTGGTAAACGTGGTGAACGACCTGGCGGCCCAGGCAAACCAGGGCATCGAAACCCCGAATGTAACCACCTATCAGAACATCTACAACCGTCTGGGGACGGAAATGGACCGGCTTACGGCCCTGCAAAACCTCTTTGCCGGGACCAATACGGCCTTTCGGGAGGATCTGAACCGGATTAGGCAGATAAATCCCCAGGACAGGGACAGAAATTTTCTGGCCTTTGCGATCATGCTCATGGAAGGACGGTCTAATGATTCCCGGGACGGCATGATAGGAGTTTTTGACAGCCTCTGGGACAGTACCATTTCCAGGGCCAGGGATCTGCTGGATGCGAAGGTTAAATCCGTGTATGCCCTGGCAATACAAGAGGCCGAATCCTTTGATTACAGCAGGATCGCCGCCCGGGCAGAGATTTTGGCCGCATATGCGGCATTACCGGTGGACCTGGAGATACGCTGGAACCGGTATGATACCAGCGCCCAAAAAATTACCCTGTTTAACCAGACCGTTCCTAGGGGAGAGGAAGAAAATTTTCTGCGGTTCCGTTCCCTGGCGGATGCTTCCGGTTATTTGCGGACCCTGGGCCAGTTGGGGGGCCGGTATACCGCCGTGGAAGACCGGGATACCGTGGCGGCATGGCGAGACGGCGGAAACGCCGGGGACTTAATCGGGCTGGAACAGACCGCTCTTAATACCCTCCGTCAGATTCGGCGGGAAGCCCAGACCCTGGTGGCCGCGATCCGCCAGGAAAGCGAGGAACACCGTGCCCTGGAAACCCGGTATCCCGGTTCCGGCGGGGTGGAATACATCGATAAAGTAAGCTCCCTGGCCTCTGCCCTGGTGGATAGAATTGCCCTTCGGGAGGAAAATTCCGCCGTTAGGCGCTATACCATCGCCAACGGCCTTATAGAGAACCAGATGTTGACCCGGGAGCAGGAATTCCAGCGGGGAAGCGCCCTATTGGAGGGATCCACCGGCCCGGAACGGCCCGATTATGTATCCAAGCATCCCACCGCGGCGGCGGAGATTTTAGGCCGCATGGATGGGATGCTGCGGGCAGACCAGGAGGCACTGCAGGGCCTTATAAGCCAGTACAACGCCGAATCCGGGGAATTTAGCTCCGGGTCCCAGGTCCGGCCCCTGCACGATTCGGCCCTGGGTATGGCGGGCCGGCTGGAAAGCATCCGGTCCCAGGCCCGGTCCATGGCAGCTTCCGCCCAGGCCCAATCGGCCCAGGCCGGGGCCCTCCGCCAGGAGGGGGACCGGTACTATGCGGGGGCCCAGGCGGCCCTGGCCCAGGGCAACTACGAAACCGCCCAGGACCGGCTGCTGCAGGCGGGAACCGCCTATGGCCGGTCCCTGGACTACGAGGATGATCCGGCCACCTGGGATAAACGCAATACGGCGATCCCCAATCTGGATGCGGAAATTGCCCGGCTTTTAAACGAAGAGGTAATCCGGGATGTCCGGGAACTGGTGTCCCAAATTTCGGATTCATACGGGGGAGGGGACTTTGACAAGGCCGAGGAACTCCTAACCCGGGCGGAAAACCGCTGGAAGGTTACCCAGACGGGGAACACCAGCCCGGATCTTGAGTATTGGCGGGGGATGATCCGGATTGGCCGCCGTTCAGGCCGGACCATACCGGTAACCGCCCCCCTGTATGCAGAGATGAGCCAGCTCTTAAGCGAAGCCCAGAAAAACTATGCCGAGGGCCGTACTATTATCGCCGCGGACCGCAGCGAGGGGGTGCGGAAACTTACCCTGGCGGGGCAGAATCTGCAAAAAGTCAGGCTTGTGTACCCCATGAACGAAGAAGCGGGGATCCTGGATCTGCAGATTGAACAGGTCCTGGACCCCGAGGAATTTAACAGAAACTTTACCGACAGGGTTAACAAGGCCGTGGCGGGAACCAAACGGCGGGATATGCAGTCCTATAACGACCTTCGAAACCTTCAAAAAATTAATCCCCGGTACCCAAATATAAACGCCATCCTGGAACAGGCTGAACGGGATGTGGGGCTTGCCCCGCCCCTGCCGGATCCCGCCAGTATAGCCCGGTCACGGGAACTTACCGACCAGGCCCGGCCCATTATTACCGGCCGGGTCATGAGCGGAATGGAACAAGCCCGGAGCTATCTGACCGAGGCGATTAAACTTAATCCGGGTAATCAGGAAGCCCGGGATCTTTTTGATCAGGCCGCCCGAATTCAGGTTGCCGGCAGGACCATCCTGGACCCCGAGGCGGAACGGCTGTTTGTTCAGGCCGGTACGGCCCTAAGCCAAAATAATTATGTAGGCGCCTTGCAGCTGGTAAACCAGATATATGCCCGGAATCCCCAATACCGCAATAACAGCCGGGTTGTTGATCTTGAACGGCGGGCCCGGGTCAACCTATGAGAAATAAAATATTTCCGGTCCTGTTTCTTGGTTTGCTGGGTTCAATCTCCCTTGGGGCCCAGGAACTCTACTGGGAAGAACCCCGGCTGTTTGCAAACCGGAATGGGAGTTTTCCCGTTTCGGCCTACCAGGGAAACTTGTCTGTGGTGGCCTGGCAGGAAACAGCCAAGACCGCCTCGGGGGGGCAGATTAAGGTCAGCCTGGCGGTTAAGCAGGGCCGGGGTCCGTGGATTCCCCGGAACGAGGTGGCGTCCTACACATATTCCGGCACCGAGCCGGCGATTTTAAGCACCGTTATTGATTCCAGGGGCAGAATTCTTATTGCGGCGGCGGCGTCGGGGACAGAGACGGATATTCTTATCTCTTCGGACCTGGGAGAAACCTTTGACCGTTACCAATTAGAACTGGGTTCGGAAAGTTCCGTGGCCCCCAGGATCTTTACCCGGTCCGACGGAGGGTACATCCTCTTTGTTACCCGGGGTACAACCAGGGACGGCCTTTCTCTGTACTATTCCCGGTCCGATGACGGAATTTCCTGGACACATTTCCAGCCCTTTGTGACGGAATCGGGAAGAAATTTTAACTTTCTTCCGTCTTACATAAGTTTTAACGGCAGAGATTACGTGGTCTACCAGTCCCGGGTTACCGGATTAACCGAGGTAGGACCGACTTTTCAGCTCTTTCTTAAATCTTCCCGGGACAATGGAATATCCTGGTCCCAGTCGGTGCGGATCACGGGGTTCCGGGATTTTCTTGTGCCCGATGCAAACCCCGATGAATTTGACAACCAGCGGGCCCACCTTTCCGTTCAACAGGGCAGACTGTTTACGGTTTGGGAACGCCGGTATCAAAACCAGGCCCCCCAAATTTACGGCACCTATATTAACAGCGACGGCTCCATCGCCGGCGCTCCAAGTAAGGTAAATTCCGACGATGCGTACTGCAACAACCCCATAGCCTTTACCCTTAGGGGAAACACCGTGGTGGTTTGGTTCGATAACAGCCAGGGGGCTAACCGGATCATGATGGCCCGGGAACGGGATCTGCAGTGGAGCCGGGGAACGGATCTTTCCCGGGGCATAGGGGGGGACGCTTCCTTTGGCCGTCCGGTGATCGTGGGAGACACCCTGACCATATTCTGGCAAAGTTCCCGGCAGGGGCAGGACCGCATTTACTCCCTGTCCCCGGACACCTCCGTCGGCCAGCCCCAGCTCCTGACCCGGAACTTTGTCTCCGGAAGAAGAACCAGAAACAGCACCGCCCAAATAAGCTGGAGCGCCCCCCGGACTTCCCTGAATATCCAGGGCTATGCCTGGTCCTGGAGCGAAGATGCCGGTGAGGACCCCCCCAGGGAAATTATGAGTGTCCTTCCCCCGGTTTCTTTGGAGATGACCACCGATACCGACGGAACCTGGTATTTTTCCCTTATTGCCCAAGACTATTCCGGCGCATGGTCGGACCCGGTGCGGGTGACCTTTATCCGGGATACCACCCCGCCCCCGGCGGCCCGGATAATTGTGCCCGAAACCGATGAAGAGGGTTTTCTGGTTTCAAATACCTTTACTATGCGCTGGAATACCCCCCCCGCATCGGACATTACCGGGTATACCTGGAATCTGGAATACCTGGGTCCCGCTTCGATCCTAGAAGGAACCGGCGAAGACCTAAACCGCTCCGCCGGGGAGCGGTTTGGAGGGATCTCCCTGCCCCCCAGGGCCGTTCTTGGTCCGGGAACTGCCGCTTCCTTTACCAACGAGGACAACGGCCTATGGGCCTTTACCGTTTCTGCGGTGGACGAGGTGGGGAACATCGGAATTCCCAGCAGGTACTTTTTTAAGACCAACAAATATATATCCCGTACCTATGTAACCTATGCGGACGCCCGGCAGGATGAGGCCGGACAGCTTGTTATGCGGATCATAGGCCGGGGTTTTGCCGACGGCGGGCTTGTTACCCGGATACTGCTGGATCAGGACGGGCTGGAGCCATACGACCGGGAATACCGGCTTGACGGGGGCGGCTACCGGGTGGCGTCGGACAGGGAAATCGGATATCTTCTGGTAAACGATATTTCGCCGGGATTGTACCGGATCCTTATGGAGCATCCCCTAAGGGGCCTGTATGTTTCCCCCCCCCTTATTACGGTGGACAGGACCGGGACGATCAAATTTGGGGATTACAGCCAAACCTGGCAGCCCTCCTGGGTTCTGCGGCAGGGACGGAAATTTCCCTTCGATGTGTCCTACGCTGTCCTTGGGGCGATCCTGGCGTTCTGCGTTTTGGGATTCCTGGCCTCGTTGCGGGGAATTGGCAGTGTGGTGGCCGAAAGTGCGGCGATACGAATGGAAACCATCGCCCTTATCACAGGAGATATTATGCCTTCGGAAAAGAAAAAGCGGATGATCAAAATTAAAAAGAGGGGCGGAGGGCTGCGCCTTAAAATGGCTTCCTTCACCATCGCCCTGGTGGCCCTGGTGGTTGTGATGATCTCCAGTCCCCTCTATGTAATGATGGGAAGAACCCAGGAATCAACCCTGCTGCAGGGGCTTAGGGACCGGGCGACGGTACTTTTAGAAGGGATTGCCACCAGCGCCCGGGCGTATATGCCCAGCAACAACCTGTTGGAATTGGGGTACCTGCCGTCCCAGTCTTCGGCAATTCCCGAGGCACGGTACGTAACTATCACCGGTTACGGGAAAGAAGATGTGTTTTATAACCATGTGCTGGCCACCAACGATCCGGACATAGAATCCAAACTGGACTCCCCCCTGGAACTGGGAATTTCCCGGCTTACGGATGTCCTTACCCCCCGGGTCGGAAACATAGCCCAGGAATTGAACGACCGCGCCCGGGAGGCGGTGGGGGAATTGTCCGCCAGCATTACCCTCCTGAACAGGGAAGCCCAGGAACTGCTGGAACGGCCCAGCCTTACCCCGGAAGAAAACGAGCGGGTTAACGTCATAGCCCTTACTACCCAGTCTTACCAAAGCCAGGTTAGCGAACGGCTGGCGGAAATCAGCCGGGAAATCGGATCGGAACCGGTTTTTTCCACCGTTTCTTTGCGGGAAAACACCAGTAACACCTACCTCTTCTTTAAGCCCGTGTTGTACCGGCAAAGCAGCGACGACATGTATTACCGGGGCCTGATCCGCCTGGAGGTTACCATCGACTCGATCATAACCCAGGTCCGGGACGGCCAGTGGGCCCTGCTGCGGATTATTCTTATCATCGCCCTGGCGGCCATAGCCATAGGGACCATAGGGGCCCTGGTTCTTTCCTCCCTG
Organism: Spirochaetaceae bacterium; assembly: GCA_031277165.1. Taxonomy (GTDB): domain Bacteria; phylum Spirochaetota; class Spirochaetia; order Treponematales; family Breznakiellaceae; genus JAISLT01. The sequence goes on along the minus strand of JAISLT010000119.1, from coordinate 2,924 downwards.
ATCATCCGGCCCATTACCCGGCTGGTAAGCCATGTGGAGCGGATCCGGGACACGGAGGACAAAACCAAGCTTGAAGGGGTGGACATCGAAATAAAAACCAAGGATGAAATCGCCGTATTGGGACGGACCATTAATGACATGACCCATGGTCTGGTAAAGGCCGCGGCGGCCGCGGCGGATCTTTCCCTGGGCAAGGAAATACAAAAGAAATTTATACCCCTGGATTTAAACAGGGACGGCAATAAGGTTACCACCGGTTTTAAGGATACCAAGAATGTCCAGTTCTTTGGGTACTACGAAGGGGCCAAGGGCGTGTCCGGCGACTATTTTGACTACCAGGATCTGGACGGGCGGTACTTTGCCATTATTAAATGCGATGTGGCAGGCAAGGGAATTCCCGCGGCTCTTATTATGATCCAGGTGGCCACCATGTTTATCAGCTTTTTTAGGCGGTGGAAACCCACCGAAAAGGGCTTCCATATAGAAGATCTGGTGTATCAGATCAACGACTTCCTGGAAACCCTGGGCTTCAAGGGCCGTTTTGCCGCCTTTACCCTTTGTCTCTTTGATTCCCAGACCGGCATTGTCCGGTTCTGTAACGCCGGGGACAATATTGTCCACTGGTACGACGCCTCCGAACGGCGGATGAAGACCGTTACCCTCCGGGAAACCCCCGCCACCGGGGTACTGCCCAACTTCCTGGTGGAATCCAAGGGAGGATACCCTGTCCAAACCTTAACCATCGATCACGGGGATATTTTGTTCCTCTTTACCGATGGTATAGAAGAGGCCAAGCGAAGGTTCCGGAATGCGGATTTTGTCGAGATCCTCTGTGAAGAGGGTGAAAAAGACACCCCCCATGCAACCCATACCGTGGGTCAGGGGGACGAAGAAATGGGGCCGGACAGGGTGGAGGCCATCATTAATGCGGTGATGAACAGGGAAGCGTATGTCCTTCATAAGTACCACAACCCCGAGGGGGAAAACCGGGACCTGTCCTTTGATTTTACCAACTGCGAAGGCAAGGTAGAAGAGGCGATTATGGCCATGGTTTCGGTGGAAAAAATATTCCGTATATATAAAGATTCCAGGGCCACCGCAGAAAACCAGGTCCTGGTGGACAAAAAGGTCGACGCCTTCCTGCGGAAGCATTTTCAACAGTACCGTAATTACTGCTACGACACCAGGGAAACCCCTGGAAATGATGAGTATATGTATTATACTCATTTAAAGGAAGACGAGCAGTACGATGATCTGACCATTCTGGGAGTGAACCGGAAGTAAAACCCCCGCAGCCTGCCGGCGGCGGACCACAGGAGACAACCATGGGATTTAGTGACACGTTAAAAGAGCTCTTGGATCAGGGATTGCAGGTTTCCCGGGAGATAGCGGCTAAGGCGGGGGAAAAGGCCCAGGATTGGGGCAGCCGGGGGCTGGAGGCGACTAAGGATTTTGCCGTTAAGGCCGGTGCCAAGGTCCAGGAATTGGGAGAAAAAGGGGTCCTGATGCTGGAAATAAAACAGCTGGAGGGGCAGACAAAAAAACTCTTGGGCCGGTTCGGCGCGGAACTGTACAAAGCCTTTGAAGCCGGGGCTTTAACCATCAGCGTGGATGATCCGGAAATAAACGCCATGGTCAAAGAAATACGCTTAATAAAAGATGCCCTGGAAAAACGGGAACAGGAATTGGCCGCAAAGAATCCATAGGCGGCCGCGGCGGATCCTGTGCCCCGGAGGCCCCTGCCATGATAATCTCCGTTTCCCGCCGCTGCGATATTCCCCGGTTCTATTTTGACTGGTTTTTGGAGCGGCTGGAAGCGGGATTTGTTGAAACGGCAAATCCCTTTAACCCCCGGCAGGTCCGGCGGGTTTCGCTGCTTCCCCAGGATGCGGAGGTTCTGGTCTGTTGGACCCGGGATCCCCGGTCTATCCTTATCCATGGGGAAACCCTGGAAAAGAGGGGCTTCCGGTACTATGTGATGACCACATTGACGGATTATCCTGCAATTCTGGAACCCCGGGGACCGGAAAAAGATCGGGTCATCGCAGCCATGGAAGGCCTGGCGGCCCGGATAGGCCCGGACAGGCTGATATGGCGCTATGATCCGGTTTTTTTTAGCAGCATCACCGGCGGGGAATTTCACCTCCGTAACTTCCGGTCCCTTTCACAGGCCCTGGGGGGAACCGTCCGCCGGGTCATTATCAGCCTCTTCGATTCATACCGGGGGCCGGAACGCCGTCTTGCGGCCCTGGAAAAAAATTGCTCCCTTAGCCGGCCCCTGCTTACCGGCGGCCCTGGGCGGCTGCTCCCCGAATTCCGGGACCTTTTGGCCGCCCTGGGCCGGATTGCCCAAGAAGCGGGCATGACCGTCCAGACCTGTGCCGAACCGGAGGAATGTATCCCCCCGGACATTGCCCCGGGGGCCTGCATCGACGGAAACCTTATCGAGGCCCTCTGGGGCATTAAATCCGGTAAAAAAGATAAAAATCAGCGGCCCCATTGCCGGTGCGTTCCCAGTGTGGATATCGGCGCCTACGGCCCCTGTCCTGCGGCCTGCGTGTACTGTTACGCCCGGCGGGATCCTCCGCCTTCGGGGTCCGCCCCTATGGGCCAGAGCCCAGGGGCTCCAGGCCGGATTCCGGGGTAGTAGGCCCCGTTTGTGACTAAATGCCGGGCTGTGTTAAAATCGGGGCTTTGAAACTGTATTTTTAAAAATAGTTTTAAATTCGCTTGACATTTTTATTTTTTTGCGGTATATTCTGATTCACGCATCATAACTACCCGCATTACTGGGGATTATGTTTAGTTGAGTAAGGGTGGCTCCAGAATGAAGATGCGGGACTGCCATGTGGGGTTTTTGCAGGGTTGATCTGCAAAATACGGTAATTTAGCTTCAAAACACGTTGATTTGCAAGCAAAACACT
>JAISLT010000108.1 GCA_031277165.1 Spirochaetaceae bacterium | reverse complement strand
TTGACTGCCTTGCTTAAATTCGGCTGCGCCATGTAGAGATTTTCCGCGGCCTTTGTGATAGATCGGGTCCGTTCAATTTCTATGGCATACTTAAAAAACAAGGTATTAAAAAAAAGAGTGTTCATGCCCTCCCGCCGTCATGGTACCGGTAAAATTTTAGATCATCAAATGATTTTATCAATTATAAAAGGGCCCGTCTAGTTTTACGGGACGTTTTTAAGCACGGGAGCAAAAAACCGGGTAAAACAAATCCCGGCGCCCTAAATATATGCCCTGCTTCGTCTGGCAGGCCCATCCGGTCAGGGCAAAGGACAGGAGGGTGCCGGCCAGCGGCTTCCCCAGGACGCTATCAAGGGAGTAGATTTCATCGCGGAGGAGGAAAGAGCACAGGCCGTAGACGCGTAGGTTTTGATGAGCCAAATTCATGCGGTGATGACAAACCTGGAGCTGTACAAGGCCTGGACCTTAAGGGATTGACACGGCAATTGGAGAAATTGCATGTTTAGTATATTTCGGGAAACAGGATGCTCTACCCGGTAAGCAGGATTCAGAAAGAAATATTCCACCTTTTTAACATCGATATCCCGGTGTAGGTATAATTTGGCTTGTAGTTTAGGGTATAAGACTGCTTCAGAGTTTCCAATTTTGAAACATACAAGAGCAACAGGCTGGCAGCCTGCGTGGTTCGGGACCACGAGGCCGGCGGTTCAAATCCGCCTTGCCCGAAGGAAAAGCAGGGAGCCTTGTCCGACATACCGGAGCCGGGGTACTATGAACTATGGTTGTAGTTAAATTTGGCGGAACCTCGGTGGGCTCAAAAGAGGCCCTTTCCCAGGTTATAAAGGTACTTAAGGGTCCCCTCCGGGGAGATGTAAAGGTGGTGGTGGTCTCGGCCCTGTCCGGGGTTACCGACGCCCTTATTGCCGCCGCCGGCCGGGCCGCCCAGGGTCATGCGCCGGCGGAGGAGCCCTCCCTGGGGGCATTAAAAAAGCGCCACCTGGACTTAAGCGCATACTTTCTTTCCGGGGCGGAAAAGCAAGGGGCCGATGCAAAAATCGAAGATTCCTTTGCCGGGCTTTTCCGGATGCTCGACGGCATTGCTATCCTGGGGGAACTTTCCCCCCGCAGTCTGGACGGGATCATGAGCTATGGGGAACTGCTTTCGGCCCCCCTGATCGCTTCCATTCTAAAGGCGCCGGGTCTTGATGCGGAGTATGTCGATTCCCGGGAACTTATTGTCACAGATGGATCCCACGGTGCGGCCCGGTTGGATGCGGAACAAAGTTACCGCCGCATCCGGGACCGGCTGCTAAAAAAGGGGGGACCCTCTTTTTATGTGGCCCCGGGCTTTATTGCCTCGGGTCCCGGAGGCGCCGGGACCACCCTAGGCCGGGGAGGTTCGGACCTTTCGGCGGCCATATACGGCGCGGCCCTGGATGTGGAGCGCCTTGAAATTTGGACCGATGTGGACGGGATCCTTACCGCCGATCCCCGGCTTGTCACGGGGGCATTCCGCATTGACGCCATTTCCTATGAGGAGGCGATGGAACTTTCCCACTTTGGTGCCAAGGTACTTCATCCCCCCACGATCCGCCCCGCCATGGAAAAAAACATCCCCATCGTGATACGGAATACCTTTAACCCCTCCTGTGAAGGGACGGTGATCACCGCCAAGGCTCCGCCGGGGCCCTATCCTATCCGGGGGATCAGCTCCCTTGCCCGGGTAAGTCTGGTGCGGATACAGGGGGCGGCCATGACGGGGGTGGCGGGTTTTTCCGCCCGGCTCTTTGGGGCCCTGGCAAAACGGGGAATCAGCGTGATCCTTATCTCCCAGGCTTCAAGCGAATACTCGATCTGCGCCGCGGTGGATCCCAAGGATGGACAGGCCGCCGTGGCAGCGGTTAAAGAGGAATTTGGCCGGGAAATAGCCGAGGGTTCCATAGAAAGACCCGCGGCGGAAGAGGACCTGGCCATAGTGGCCGTGGTGGGGTCCCGGATGAAGCGGGTCTCGGGCATTTCCGGTAAGGTCTTTCACGCCCTGGGCAGGAACGGGGTCAATGTGGTTGCCATTGCCCAGGGTTCTTCGGAGATCAACATCTCCCTGGTCATAGACCGGCAGGACGAAGCCAAGGCCCTTAATGCCATCCACGAAGCTTTTTTTCTTTCCGGGGTGCGGTCGGTAAATCTTTTTTTGCTGGGGCCGGGCCTTATAGGGGGTACCCTGCTGGATCAACTGGGGGAGCACCGGGAAATTCTGGCGGACGAGCATAAGATCCGGATATGCCTGGTGGGGGCGGGAAATTCCCGGTATATGGTTTTTTACAATTCCGGCCTGGACCCCAGAAAGACAAAGGAGCTTTTTAAGATGAAGGAGGGGGCTAAAGAAGCCGCGGCAGGGGCGGGCCTTTCCTTGGAAGACTTTAACCTGGAAAAATTTATCGCCTCCATGAAGGCCCTTAACCTTCCTAACACCGCCTTCTGCGATTGTACCGCCAGCGAAACGGTTGCCGCCGCCTACGGGGGCATACTGCCTTCGGCCATTCCCATTATTACCCCCAACAAGAGGGCCAACGCGGGAACCTACGGTTATTATAAAACCCTTACCGGTTATTCCCGGGAGCGGGGTATCCCCTATTTGTACGAAACCACGGTCTGCGCGGGGCTGCCGGTGATCTCCACCCTGCGGGATCTTTTTCTTTCCGGCGACAGGGTCCGCCGCATCGAGGCGGTGCTTTCCGGCACCCTCTCGTACATCTTCAATAACTACGACGGTTCCAAGACCTTTTCCGCCCTGGTGCGGGAGGCCAAGGCCGCGGGATATACCGAGCCGGATCCCCGGGACGATCTTAATGCCATGGACGCCGCCCGGAAGGCCCTGATCCTGGCCCGGGAATGCGGCATGAACTTGGAATTTGATTCGGTAAAGATAGAACCCCTGCTTCCCCCGGCCTGTTTTAAGGCCCCCAATGTGGAAGCCTTTTTTAAAGAATTGGAAAACTCCGACGCCGCCTTTGACAAGCGCCGTTCTGCGGCGGCCGCGGAGGGCAGGGCCCTGCGGTATGTGGCGGTCATTGAAGAGGGAAGGGTGTCCCTTTCCCTGCGGGCCGAAGACGAAAAGAGCCCCTTTAGAACCCTGGTGGATTCGGATAATATGGTGGTGATAACCAGCGACCGCTATTCAAAACTTCCCATGGTAATTAAGGGTCCCGGTGCGGGGGCCCAGGTTACCGCCGGGGGGGTTTTTGCGGACATTGTACGGATCGCCCGTACCCTGGTTTAAAGGAGTATATATGCCCATCGCACAGGCGGTACGGGAGGCCCTGGCCTCTTCTTCCTTAATCCGGCGGATGTTCGAAGAGGGGAATGAATTAAAGAAAAAATACAGCCCGGTCTTTGATTTTTCCATTGGAAACCCGGATTTGGAACCCCCCGGGGCCTTTCACCGGGTGTTTACCCAATTGGCCCAGGAAGACCTTCGGGGTTCCCACGGGTACATGCCCAATGCGGGTTTTCCCGAGGTCCGGGAAGCCCTGGCAAAGAAAGCCTCCCGGGATCATCACTGTACGGTCCCTCCCTCCCATATAATTATGGCGGTGGGGGCCGCCGGGGGGCTTAATGTGGTGTTTAAAAGCATCCTTAATCCGGGGGACGAAGTAATCGTACCCACGCCGTATTTTATGGAATACCGGGCCTATGCGGCCAACCACGGCGGCAGGCTTATAGAGGTTCCCAGCGGTCCCGGTTTTAACCTTAACATGGGGGCAATCGAGGGGGCCCTTTCGGAAAGAACCGCGGCGGTGCTGATCAATTCCCCCCATAATCCTACCGGGCGGATCTATTCCGAAAAAGAAATTACCGCCCTGGCGGACCCGCTCCGCCGGCACGGAAAAAAAAGCGGCCGCTATCCCTACCTTGTGGCGGACGAGCCCTACCGGGAGATTGTCTACGGTGGAACCGCCGTTCCGCCGGTGCTTTCCGCCTACGAAGAATCCATCGCCGTCACATCCTATTCAAAGAGCCTATCCCTGCCCGGAGAACGGATAGGCTATATTGCCCTGGGGCCCGGCGCCGGCAGCCCCGATGATACCCTGGGGGCCCTTATTTATGCCACCAGGGTGCTGGGTTTTGTAAACGCCCCGGCGCTGATGCAGCGTATTGTGGCCCGCCTTACCGAAGAGCGGGTGGCGGTGGAAGTATATGCCCGGCGGCGGGATGCTTTTAAGGAGGTGCTGAACAGCGCCGGGATAGACTATGTGGAACCCGAGGGGGCCTTTTATATTTTTGCCAAGGTTCCCGGTAAGGAACCCGCCGATGACCGCGCCTTCTCGGACTGCCTAAAACGGCGCCTGATCCTGGGGGTAGGCGGAAGCAGCTTTATGGCCCCCGGCTGGATCCGTTTTGCCTACTGTGTGGACGAAGATCTGATCCGCTCTTCCGCCCCGGCATTTAAGGCCGCGATGGAAGAATGGACCGGCCTTTCCGGGGCCTAAGCTGGGGCCGGGGAAGCTTCGCCCTGTACCCTTGCGCTACCCCTGGGTTACAGAAAGAAGGTAATTACCCTCCGGATCGTCGTCCAGGCATTCCACCTTTATATAGTACCGTCCCGGATAAAGCTGCCTCCGCAGCAAAGATGAATACCCCTGTCCGCCGTCGTCGTCCTCGATAATTAGGGATTGGTGCTCATCATACAGGCCGATGAACGTATCAAGTTCCAGGGAACTTTCTCCGTAGGCCCGGATCTGGTAGACCCCCGGAGAAACTATAGTAAAGAAAACCCAGTCCGTATCATCAGAATCGGTAAAATTGCGCTGCTGGATTTCTCCGAGCGTAATTTCTTTTGCCTGGGTTTGGATGTCGTCGTTTTCGTAACTGTCTATGTTCTTTTCGATCCGGGAAGAGGTGCTTAGGGTATAATCCCCTTCCTCTCTTCCTTCGTATTCCCGAACCCGTACATAGTAGAGCCCCGGTTCCAGGCTTCCGATGATCCTGGCATTGGAATCGGCCCCGGAATCGTCGTCCTGGGCAAGCTCAATTCCCTGGGAGTTATACAGGGTTAGATGGGTGTCCATGTTGCCGGTGGTACTGATATATATCCGTTGATTTGCGGGAAGGTTAAAAGAGTACCAGTCCTCATCGCCGGCGAAAAGAAAGGCCGGTACAATATCCCCAATGCTTATGGGGGAGGCGGTTCCCATGGCATTGTTTGGCTCCAGGGCCTTATCTGTCTCCTCAAAGGGGGTGCAGGAAATCGTATACGCTCCCGTGGTATCCCGGGAATACCCCATTACCATAATGGTATAGGTTTTCCCGGCCTCAAAATACCAGGTAATCTTAGCATTTTCCGCCTCTCCCCCGTCGTCATCCCTGCGAAGGAATACGGACCCGCCGTACAGTTCCATCATTGTATCGACGGAACCGTGGGTTTCCACCGCCGCCCGCATATTTTCCGTGGGGCTTATAAAAAACCAATCAGTATCGTTTTCGCCTAATGTCCGGGCAATAAGGGTGTTCACCGTTAGTTCCACCGGATTATTAGTATCATCTTCGTAAGCATCCCTGGCCACGGGCGCTCCCTCCGGATATACCAGTAAGCCCGCCAAGTAGGGGGTCTTTACCAGATCCGTGGTCCAGGCCATGGTTACCGCCGAATTGGCCTTGTCTATCAGGCGGGTAAAGATCCGTACCGTTTCCCCTAAATCGACAATTTCGCCGCCAATTTCATACTCCACCGGGGCAGACCCGGAGATGATCCGTAGGCCGGTCGCCGCCAGCAGGTTGATAAGGTTTTCTCTCCAGTATTTTCCCAAGGGTGACAGCAGGTTTTCACTGGGGAACTGGGAAATACCCAGGGTTTTCCCCTCTATTCCCCTAATTTGTTTTATCTTTGAAGCTATCGAAGCGTTTTCCCTGTCCAGATCCGCCAGGGATTGGATCTGGCTCTGCCCAAATCCCGGCAGAATAAAAAACAATAAGGCTAAGGCCGTCATAAGACTGCGTTTTCTCTGAATCATCAAGATTCCTCCTTTGTTAAATATTCCCGGACATTTTATACATGCCCTGGAATAGCCGCCGGTGCAATAATGGCCGATGCGGCCTCCACATCCGGAACTTCCCTATTTTCTCTGCGTTCTATATTGCGAAGAACAAGCTGCCCCTCTCCGGGAATAATTACCCAGGGTATACCCTTTTTTTCCGCTGCCATAAACTGCTGGACCGGTTTCTGTATTTCCAAAAAGACCTCGCAGGTAATTCCCCGGCTTCGGAACTGTTCCGCCAGGACCTGGGCTTTACCGGCGCTCCAGCCTTCTGTACAGGCCAGGGCCGCATCCGCATAACCCCGGGGCCCCGGGCCGGCGATCTCTTCCAGGGCCGCTTGAAGCCGGTCCAGGCCAATGGAGGATCCCACTCCGCAGAGCTTTTCTTTGGAATAGAGCCCCGTTAGGTTATCGTAACGGCCCCCGGAACAGACGGAACCAATTCCGGGCAGTTTATTCAGAAACGTTTCATAGACAATGCCGGTGTAATAATCCAGGCCCCTGGTTATGGAAGGATCCAATACAAAACTGTCCGCGGCGCCGGTTTCTTTTATATACTTCCCCACCGTTTCCAGCCGCCGGGTGTCTTCCCCCTCTCCAACGGCGGCCTTAAGTTTTTTCAGAACCCGGTCAAAATCCCCCTCTTCCCCCAGGGAAACAAAGTCCAGAATTTTCCCGGCAATTTCCTTCCCGGTAATTTCTTCCACCAGCGTATGCACCCCATCTTTACCGGTTTTTCCAAGCTTGTCCACCTGCCGGAGAATTTCCACCGATTTATTCCCCACCCCCAGGGATTCCAGAAAGCGGTTAAAAAGTCCCCGGTGGTTAAGCCGGATGGTCACGGCCCCTTTTCCGGTTCCACAGAGGGCCCCCAGAGTTTTTTGCATCATAAAGAGGATTTCAAAATCCGCCCCGGCCCCGGCGCTTCCCACTATGTCAAAATCGCACTGGGTAAATTCCCGGTACCGGCCCCGTTGGGTGTTTTCCCCCCGCCAAACCTTGGCAATGTGGTACCGTTTAAACGGCAGGGGCAGATCGGACCGGTGTTCCGCGGTAAACCGGGCAAAGGGAACGGTAAGATCAAACCGCAGGGCCACATCCCGTCCCCCCTGGTCGGTAAACCGGTATACCTGTTTTTCCGTTTCGCCCCCGCCCTTACCTAACAGTATCCGGGTGTATTCCAGCGCCGGGGTATCGATGGGGACAAATCCAAAGGACCGGAAGGTCCGTTCGATCTTTTCCACCATGTTCCGGCGTTCCAGTTCCTGGGGGGGCAGAAAATCCCTAAAACCCTTCAAAACCCTGGGTTCAATTAATGACATTATCTGCCCGCCCCCTGGGACGCATTGCGGACGTTCAGCCAATAATCGTCGATTATCTCCACCAATTCCGGGCTAAAACTAAGGTCCGACACGGTGCGGACTATCCCCTGGGGAAGCTGAACCGCACTTTGCACGGTGCCCGCAACAAAGACGCGGTATTTTTTAAAAAAAAGCTGATAGTTTACGGCGCTTCCCTGGGGCCGGACCGGAGCCCCTGCGGCCTCCAGGTGTTCCGCCATTTTGCTGTTCAAATTGACAACCTGGATACGCTTTCCCTCGGGACTGCCGTCGGTGATTGTGGCATACATGTTATACCCCAGGAGCTTGGCCGTATCCGGGGTAACGTGGATTACCCTTTTACCATAATCGGCGTATTGAAACCGGAGCCGTTCCTGAAGCTCCAGGAAGCTTCCCAGCATGCGTACCAATTCGTCCGGCGTGTTCTTAAAATCTACCACAAAGAGCCCCACATTTTCCCGGTCCTTCATCTGGCCTATTTTAGAAAGGGTACAGCGGATAAAAAAACTAAGGGGTTCCGTCCGGCCCGCGGGGATAAAAGAGATGGAAAGGTTTGCAATGGCATTAACATATTTTTGAAAAAACACCAGTTCCTGTTTGGAAAGCGACGCCAAAAAGAGGGAGCGTTTAAAGCCAAATTGAAAGGGGATGCAGATTATTACATAATCTTCAATTTTAAGGGAACAGTGGCTTCGGTCTACCCCCAGTCTGGTAAGGGCGTATTGACTACATGCGATGCTCTGCTCACTATACCGGGCCAGGTACTGGGCCGCTCCGGTTGGCACATTTGCCATACTACACTTGCCTGCCTTTCCATACGCATACAGTAATACCGGTACCTTAGGCCTAAAGCCGCTTTCCAAAACACTGAAGTTTTAGAAAAGCTTCCTTAAGGTACCGGCTTTTTCGTCTGCCGTGGTGAAGTCTCACATTTCATTCTGCAAAAAAAGTCCCTTGGACTGTTTCAAAACCCATCCGGTTCCCAAACAGCTTCCATTATATTAAGTTTGCCGGATATTAGGTTTTTTTTCAATACGTTAGGTTCCTAAATTATCGAACCGCAGGCGGAATTTTTCCGGTTCAGACACTAAATATCCTCGAATTGTATCCCTTCCCCGGCGGGGATAAACCGCCGGGCCCTTCTGCCCGCAATCTGCCCCTCCCACCGGGGGGAAAGCCCTGGACGAAGGAGTTTTTCGGTCCGCAGAACCCCGATCATGCCGGGGCTGATCCTTTCCCCGGGCTGTATGTCCCGCAGGGCATGGATTGACCGGTTGGTCCGGCCGTAATTTGCCTGTTCCGAGGGGGCCAGGGTTTTTACCCCGGTTCCCAGGGTCCGGTCTACCAGGGGGCCGAATTGGGCGGTTAATTCTTCTATAACTGCCGCCGGTTCCATCCCCGCGGCCCGGCGGACCCCCTTAACCATCACCAAAAAATCCGCCGGCTCCAGGGCCAGCATGTCGTCCAGCCCCGGATCCTTCCGGGAAAGGCAAAAATGCTTTTCAATCACCGGGGCCCCCAGGGCGGCGGCCAGCACCGGTACCAGCAAGGGATCGGCGGTGTGATCGCTCAAGCCCACGGGAACGCCGAAGATCCCCGCCAGGTTGGAAAGGACCCGCAGGTTGTAATCCTCCGGCGGGGCGGGGTAGGCGGTTACGCAGTGGAGCAGGCTTACAGGGCAGAACTCCGGATCTGCCGGCGGGGCCGGAAAAACCGCCCCGATGGTATGCAGGGCATCTTCGATAATTCCCAGGGTCGAAACCCCGCTGGAAAGGTACATCGGTACCCCCCAGGAGGCGGTTTCTTCCAGCAGGGCGGTAAAATTCAGCTCCGGGGAGGCTATTTTTACGGACCGGGGCTGCATTTCCCGCAAAAGCCCGGCGCTTTTTAAACCAAAGGGGGTGGCCAAAAAGAGGAGGCCCCGTTTTTCCGCCTGAATTTTTATGTCCCCGTAAAAATCCGGCCCCCGCTCCAGGTTTTTAAAGACCTGGTAAAGGGGGATTTCCCCCCCGGGAAGGGACACCGTACCCGTCCGGGGGTGTAAAATCTCGTCGGCAAAGACAATTTGGCATTTTACGCAGTCCGCCCCGGATTCCGCCGCCGCATCCACCAGTTCCAGGGCCTTTGTCCGGTCCCCCCCGTGGGAGGTGCCTAATTCGGCAATAATAAGGGTTTCTTTCTTTATTTTTTTCTGCATGGGGGTACTTTACTTTTTTTTTCCCCGGAGGTATACTTGTGGATAATACGTTTGTTTATTCTTCAAAACGAGGAGTTGTTATGAAAAGTTTACGATGTGATATATGCCATAAAGATATCACCACCGCCATTAGTCAACGTTCGTACTTTCATGTAGCTAATAGGGATATGTGCGAAGCTTGTCATGATCAGCTTCAGGCGCTGATAAAACCCGTGGTAAGGACCAAACAGCCCTTTAATTATGAATGGTACGACAGGCTGGTTCGGGACTCGATAGAAAAGGCTATCGCCAAGGGTAAATGGGAAGCCCGGTAACACAGAGTGGATAGTCCCAAACCGGTAAATTTGTCCCTTTGTCCGGGTCCTATGTACCGGGGGCTTTCCCAGCGCTTGGTTGCTTCGCTCCTAAATATTGTATAAAAATTCACAAAAGTGAATTTTTATACCTGGCAAGCTGCAAAAGGACGCCGGAGAATCGGGATTTTTTGCATGGGTATGTAAAAAATCCACAGGTGTAGCAGGCTCCTAGGGCTTGGTTTGCCGCGGTTTTAGGGCGTCACCTTACATGTATACAGAAAAGCGGTCTCCGGACCGCTTTTCAAGGACCTCCCCACCGGTTATTTGTTTAAATCCCCGGCAGTTTAAAGTTCATTAGGAAGGAGAAAGTATGTCCGGCCATAGTAAATGGGCAACTATTAAGCACGCAAAGGGCGCCGCCGACGCTAAACGGGGCCAGATATTTACCAAACTTATTAAAGAAATTTCTATCGCGGCCCGGATGGGCGGGGGAAGCCCCGAGGCGAATCCCCGGCTGCGCACGGCCATTATAAAGGCCCGGGGCGCTAATATGCCCAAGGACAATATTGACCGGGCTATAAAGAAGGGAACCGGGGAACTGGAGGGGGTCAGCTACGAAGAGCTGACCTACGAAGCCTATGCCGGGGGCGGCGTGGGGCTTCTTATTGAGGTCCTGACCGATAATAAGAACCGGGCCGCGGCGGATGTGCGAAATATCCTTACCAGGGGGGGCGGGGAACTTGCCAAGGCCGGTTCGGTTACCCGGCTCTTTAAACGCCAGGGCATTATTACCCTGGACGGGGAAAAATACACCGAAGACCAGGTAATGGAGGCCGCCCTGGAGGGGGGCGCCGAGGATGTCGCTTCCGAAGAGGGAATTATCGAAGTTAGCACCGCCCCGGAAGATTTCGAGGCGGTTATGGAAGTCCTGGGGGCCAAGGGTTTTGAAACCCTCAGCGCCGAAGTAAGCATGGTGGCGGAATCGGAAATAACCCTGGATAACGACGCCGCGGCCAAGGCCATGCGGATGATCGATAAACTGGAAGAAAACGACGATGTCCAAAATGTGTACCACAATATGGCCCTTCCCGAGGGATTTTCCCCCGAGTGATCGGCGGCTCGCCGGGAAAAAAACCTCTGCGGGTCCCGGGGCGGCGCATTATTGGCATTGATCCGGGGCTGGCTTCCACCGGCTGGGGCATTGTGGACTACGAAAAAAGCCGCTTACACTACGTGGCCCATGGATGTATAGAAACAGAGGCCGCTCAACCCCGGACGGAGCGGCTTTTTTTTATTTACCGCCGGATTAACACGGTGCTGGATACGTATAACCCCATCGAGGGGGCCATGGAAACACTGTATTTTGGCAGAAACGTTACCAGCGCCATCACCGTAGCCGAAGCCCGGGGGGTTCTTTCCCTGGCGCTGGCGGAACGAAACATACCCCTGGCGGAATTTACCCCCCAGGCGATCAAGCAGACGGTGGTGGGCATATCCCGGGCAGAAAAAGGGCAGGTACAGGAAATGGTCCGGCTTATTCTGGGCCTGCCGGTGATACCCCGGCCCGATCATGCCGCCGACGCCCTGGGGGCCGCCCTGTGCCTTGCCCATGGGCCGGTTCTGTAATATACGAGTGGGCTTTTCCGCAATTTCAGTCCTTGGAAATGCCCTGTCACCATTTAAGCGGGGCACTGCCGTATTGTCATTTTTTTCTTTTACCGGTATATTCAATACCATGATTTTTCCCCTGGAAAACCTTATCGAATATGAAGACAATATGTACGAGATAACCGCCGCCGCTTCCCGCAGGGCCTACCAGCTTTCTATGCTGCAGGATCCGGAGATTAGAGATGACGAGGGTAAGATAGTATCCCTGGCGGCCCAGCAGGTCTTTACAAAGGAAATTGAATTCCGCATTGAGGAAAGCTCTTCAAGTTAAGGATCCAAAGCGGCCGGTTTTTATTCTCCTGGGGCCAACCGCATCGGGAAAGACCGCCCTGTTGGAAGAACTCTTTGACCCCGTCCATTCCCCCTTTCCTGCGGAGTTTGTCTCCGCCGATTCCATGCAGGTATACCGGGGTATGGACATTGGAACCGCTAAACCGGACAGGGCCCTGCAGGAACGGATACCCCACCACCTGATTGATATCTGCGATCCCCACGAACAATTTAACGCGGGAGATTTTGTACGCCTGGCGGATCGGGCCTGTAAAGAAATAGCGGGCCGTTCAAAGCTTCCGGTTGTTTCCGGCGGAACGGGTTTTTACCTAAAGAACTTTATTTTTGGCCTAAGCCGGGCCCCCCCCTCGGACCCGGCTTTACGGCGGGTCCTTAAAGAAGAATATGCCCGGAAGGGGCCGGGTCCCCTTTTTGAGGAATTGGGCCGGCTGGATCCGGAGTCGGCCCGGCGCATCCACCCCCACGACACCTACCGGCTCCTCCGGGCGCTGGAGGTGTGCCGGTCTTCGTCCCTTCCCCTTAGTTCTTTTGTCCCCTGCGCCGCCCAGCGCCCCGGCTACCGTTTCTTAATTGCCGGGATCCGCCTGCCCCGGGAAGAACTGTACCGCCGGGTTGGGGAACGCTGCGCAGGGATGTTCCGCCGGGGCCTTTACGGCGAGGTAGAGGGACTTTTTAGACGGGGGTACACCCCCCGGGATCCGGGGCTTCGGGCCATTGGGTATAGGGAATTTTTTATCGAAACCGGAACCTCCTATGAGCTTAGCGCCGATATTCCGGGGGTGCAAACCCTGGTGGAACGGAACAGCCGGCGGTATGTCAAACGGCAGGAAACGTTTTTTGCATCCATCCCCGGCGTGGTATGGATCCCCGGTATGGACCGGCGGAAGACCCTTGACCTTTTATCGGGGCTGATTCATACTTTCGTCAATTCTGTGCCCTATAAGGAGATATGAAGTGCCCTGCGGAAGAAAACGCAAACTTAGAAAGATTGCCACCCACAAACGTAAGAAAAAACTTAGAAAAAATAGGCATAAAAACAAATAGACCGTTGAGCAGTCTGTGCCAAAACTCCGGCAATTTTAAATTGTCCGGGGCTAAATGGCACATTTTGCAAGCCGGTTTTGAAAATATGCGGACCCATGCGCCGGGCAGGTCCGGCTTGCAAAAGGGCGCGGGACAGGTATGAAGCTGTTTCAAAACTCAAAGAAAAAAGCGCCCCTGGTTCTTCCCGGCGGGGCGCTTTTGGATTTTTCCCGTCCCCGGATCATGGCCATAGTTAACTGCACCCCCGATTCGTTTTATCCCCCCAGCAGGGCCCCTTCCCCCGAAGGGGCGGCGGAGCGGGCCCTGGCAGCGGAGGATGCGGGGGCGGATATTATTGATTTTGGCGCCGAATCAACCCGGCCCGGATCGGCCCACATAGACGGGGACGAGGAACTGCGCCGGCTTATACCGGCCCTGCGTTTGTTCCGCCGCCAATCCTCCCTGCCGGTGTCGGTGGATACCCGCAAAGCCCCGGTAGCCCGGATGGCCCTGGACGAGGGGGCCCAGATAATCAACGATATATCCGCCCTGGAGGACGATGGGGATCTGCCGGAGCTCTGCGCCCGCCGGGGCGCGGCGGTGGTGCTGATGCACGGGGCCCGGGAAGCCCGCGGGGCCCGCGGGGCGGTCCCCTTTCGGTGGGAGGATCTGCGGGTTTTTCTTCACCGGGCGGTGGAACGGGCCCTTGGATCCGGCATAGGCCGGGATAAGATCATCCTTGATCCGGGCATAGGCTTTGGAAAATCCACCGGCGATAATCTGACGGTCCTGGCTCGTCTTGAAGAAATAGCCCTCGAGGATTATCCTTTGCTTATAGGATGTTCGCGGAAACGGTTTATCCGGGAACTTACGGGCCGCCCGGTGGAGGACGCCCTGGCAGGCACCCTGGCCGTGGAGACCGCGGCAATTCTGGGGGGTGCGGATATTATCCGGGTCCACGATACCGCCCCGGCGCTGGATTTGGTAAAAATTATGGCGGGGCTACGCCAAAGGGCGGGGGAACAACCATGACCTGGTATCAAAAAGCAGGGGAACTCTACGGGCAGTTCCGCCCCGTGCTGGATATAAGCCTCCTGGCTTTTCTGTTGTACAAGGCCTATGATCTGCTGGTTAAAACCCAGGCTGTGCAGCTGGTTAAGGGGGCGGGTTTTCTTGCCCTAATCTATGGCATAGCCTACCTCTTTAAACTTAGCACCCTGCAATGGCTCCTTAATATCCTGGCCCCGGGGCTGTTTGTGGTAATTGCCATTGTTTTTCAGCCGGAGCTAAGAAAGATCATTATCCGGCTGGGCCAGGGGGATCTGTTTAAACTGGGGGATAAACCCCGGCTGGGCCAGCTGGAGGCGGCGGTAACCGCCGCGGAGATCCTCTCGCAGCAGCGCCGGGGGGCCCTGGTGGTGTTTCCCCGAAAGGTAAACATCAGGAACATTGTTGATACCGGAACCAGGCTTAATGCGGATCTTTCCTCCAGTTTAATTGTCACCGTCTTTGGTTTTGACGGTCCCCTGCACGACGGGGCCCTGGTGATCTTTGGGGGCCGGATCGCCGCCGCCGGATGCCTGCTTCCCCTTTCGGAACAGCAGGATATACGGAAAAGTTTTGGCACCCGCCATCGGGCGGCCCTGGGAATGTCCGAGCAGAGCGATGCGGTAATCCTCGTGGTGTCCGAAGAAACCGGGGCCATATCCCTGGCCTACGAATCGAAACTTTTTTACGATCTTTCCCCCCTGGAGGTTCAGCACAAACTAAAAGAACTTTTGGACAGAAGGGTCCGCGGCAGCGGGGAAGAAAAAACGGACAAGGCCGTTTTATTGCAGACAGAGACCGCGGTTCTGGACGAATAAGGATACCCCATGGCGCTGGATTACAAAAAAATTCTAACCCGGATTGCCGACAAGTGGCCCATCAAGGTGCTTTCCGTGGTGGCCGCCATATTTCTTTTTACCTTCCACCGCATGGGCGACATGCAGGAACGGTTTTTTTCTCTGCCCCTGCAGTTAAATATCAGTAGCAATTTAACCCCCGGTTCCCTGTATCCGCGGAATATCCGGGTAACCGTCCGGGGAGACGCCGACAGCATCTACCTAATCACCGAAGAAGATTTTGATGTTTTTCTGGACCTTTCCCAGTATACTGAACCGGGCACATACAGGGCCCCGGTACAGATACAAAAGAAGAACCCCTCCTCCGATACCGAATCCCTGGAGATAAGCCTGGAACCCATGGAAATATCCCTGGAACTGGATACCAGGGTAAGCAAGTATGTTCCCCTGTCCCCGGATTTTGAAGGATACCCGGAATCCGGGTATGAACTGGTTTCGTACACGGTAATTCCCAACCAGGTGGTTATTGACGGACCGATGAAACTTTTAGCGGATATCTCCGAACTCTTTACCGAATCCGTGGATCTTCAAAACCGCAATGCGGATTTTTCCCTTTCCGTGCGGATCATGAACCCCAACCCCCTGCTGATAATTAGGGGCGACGGTATGGCTGAATTTAGGGGATTTGTCCGGGAACTTATTATTATCCGGGGCTTTGATAAGCTTCCCATAAACATCCGGGGCCTTGACGAAAATCTACAGGCCCTGGTACATCCCTCCACCGCCTCGATCCGGCTCCAGGGTATTCAGGAAGACTTGGATTCCCTGGACGGTCAGGGGATAATAAGCGTCGATTGTTCGGACCTGACGGAACCGGGAACGTATATGCTGCCCTTGATTGTTTCCGTTCCCCCTGAACTAACGGTGGATCGCGCGGAACCGGAGACCATAGAGGTAATACTTAGCCCCCGGGAAGAGGAGGAAGAACAGTGATTGTAGGAATCGGCATAGACGCCGTTACGGTCTCCCGGCTTGAGAAATGGGCCGCCGATTCCGCCATATTGGAACGGTTTTTCGATTCCCGGGAAATTAAAACCGTGAAGGACCGGGGAAAGGGGATGGTCCGTTCCCTGGCGGCCCGGTTTGCCGCTAAAGAGGCCTTTTGCAAAGCCCTGGGTACGGGTTTTACGGGAATTGCCCTGCGGGATATTATGGTGCTAAACCCCCAGGACCAGAGGCCGGAATTAAAACTGGAGGGAAGCGCCCTTAGGGCGGTACAGGCCGCCGGGGCAGAGCGGGTCCATGTATCCCTAACCCACGAGGGGGATCTGGCCATAGCCCAGGTGGTGTTGGAGGCATAGAAATGGATGGCGATATAAAGATTTCCTTTACCTCGAAAGACGAGTATGTTTGTCCCGTCTGCGATACCAGCTTTCACCGGGAAGAACTGCTTACCGGAAGCGGCAGGCTGATTGCCGGAGCCATAACCGATGAACTTCACCGGCTCTACGAACCTTCGGTCAAATACGGAGTAATCTATCCGCTGGCATATCAGGCCACGGTCTGCCCCAACTGCTGGTTTGCATCCATGGACAAGGATTTTTTTCATATCCCCAATCAGTCCAGGGATAAGGTCCAGAAAGATAGAACAAAACGCTTTAAAAACCTAAGGCTTATTTTTCCCTCCGCGGATTTTACCCAGCCCAGGGATCTTGTGAACGGCGCCGCTTCCCTCTACCTGGTTCTTTGCTGTTACGACTATTACACCAAGGAATTTTCCCCCACCATCAAACAGGGTGTCGCCGCCCTTAGAACCGGCTGGATGCTTGATAAGCTGCATGAACAATACCCCGGATTTCACTACGACTGGCTGGCGCTGCTTTTTAAGAAGAAGGCCCAGTTTTTGTACAACGAAGCGATCCAAAAGGAACAGTCCGGAAAAGAAACCCTTTCGGGGATAAAAAATTTCGGCCCCGATACGGACAAAAACTACTCCTATGAAGGGGCCCTGTACCTTTCCGCCCTGCTCAAACTTAAATACGGTCCCCGGGAAAATTCCCTGGCCCGGGCGGAATCGCTTCAGAGCGCCAAACGGACCATCGCTAAAATGTTCGGCCTAGGTAAATCCTCCAAAAGCAAGCCGGGCCCTCTTTTGGAACATGCCCGGGAACTGTACGACAATATCAATAAAGAACTTAACGAAACCGATGAATGATCCGGCCCATCCCCTGCCGGCCCCCGGCGATGGGCCCCGGGGACGGAATATCCGGCTTGTAATAGCCTATGACGGAACGGACTTTTGCGGATGGCAGCGGCAGGCCGGCGGCAGAACCCGGACCGTTCAGGGGGTGCTTGAGGATGCCCTGGAAAAAATTCACAAACGGCCGGTACACCTTACCGGTTCGGGACGGACCGATTCGGGGGTACATGCCGCGGGACAGGCCGCCAACTTTTACAGCACCATACGGAACATGGATGCGGAACGGTTTGTTCCCGCCCTAAACAGCCTTTTACCTGGGGACCTGCGGATCCTTTCCGCCGCCGGAGCGCCCCAATCCCACCACGCACGGTTTGACGCCCGCTCAAGGACCTACCGGTATTTCTTCATCTGCCAAAGACTGGCCCTTCCCTTTGAAAGCCGCTTCGCCCTTTCCCTTCGCAGAACGCCGGATCTTACGGTCCTGAACGATTACTGCCGTTTCCTTCGGGGGGAATGGGACTGTACGGTCTTTGCCACTCCCGGCGATAAGAGTAAATCCCGGCGCCGGTATATTTTTGGGGCTTCGTTTTTTTTTGAAGGAAGAAGGCTTGTTTTTGAGATCCGGGCGAATGCTTTTTTATGGAAAATGGTCCGTTCAGTCGCGGGGACCCTGCTTTTTTACGAAGAAAAGAAAACAGACCCGGCGGATTTTTGCCGGCTTATCTCTTCGGGTAACCGGGCCCTTGCCGGACCGACCCTGCCGCCCCAGGGCCTTTTTTTGTGGAAGGTAGAATATCCTAAGCTATCCGGCGCAGCCGGATAGCAGTTGACATTTTCTTTCCCCGCGTGATACCCTTTCCCCATGAGGCAAGACTTCGCCGTAAATAACGAAATTTTCGTAATTTCGCCCCACTTGGCACGGTTTTTGCTCTCTCTCTCTCTCTCTCTCTCTCTCTCTCTCTCTCTCTCTCTTAAGACTCATCTCCATCTTTTTCGCTTAGGCCCGCTTTTATCTCTTGCCAGGCAATGTTTTAAATTCTGCTTTTGGCAAAATCCCAACGCTATATCGCGCACCCATCGCGATCTCTTATCAGAAGCAAACGTTACGCGTTGCGTAACTTCCAATTTAACGTCCGCGGCAAAATGCCGCGGGTTTTTAGAGGAGTATGTAGGAGTATGTATATGAAGAAAACAACGATTGGTGGAAGCCCCCTGTTCCGGGGGCTTCTCTGCGCGGCCCTGCTGCTGGCCGGCGGGGGCCTGCTGATGGCGGCGAACCCTCCCACGGATTTTAGTTACGACCTGAACAAGGCCGGGGACGGGGTGGTTATTAAGGAGTATCTGGGCACGGCCCGGGCGGTGGTTATCCCCGGCACGATAGAAGGTTTCCCGGTAACGGAAATCGGGGATAGGGCTTTTAAGTATGTAAAACCAGATAGAATAGTGTCCGTGGTGATTCCCGATTCGGTGACCCGCATAGGCGACTCTGCTTTTTCATCGACGATGTTCAATCAAGTGACTCTCCCAAAGAATCTGAAGACCATAGGTTCCGAAGCATTTAGAGATTGTTGGTTTCTTACAACGATTACTATTCCCGCCGGCGTCACATCCATTGGGCGCGGAGCCTTCGAGCACTGCGAAAGGCTTACCAGAATTGTCATTCCCGAGGGCGTTACTACTATTGACGAAAATGTATTTGCTGGCTGTAAGGCGCTTACCACGGTTACAATCCCCGACAGCGTTACGTCCATTGGTGGAGATGCATTTTTTCAATGCGAGGCGCTTACCACGGTCAATATCACGGTTCGTCCCGTAGAATTTCCGCGCCCACAATTTGCTGCGTTTCCGGCATTTACCGGCTGCGCCCGTTTAAGCCTGGCGGTCCGGAAAAAAATCCAGGACTGCGGATATACGGGTTCGTTTTAGCAAACGTGGCGGAACTCCACGGGACCCGCCGCGGGACCCCCGCGCTGTAACAGGGGGCGGATAGGAGTTTTGACATGAACGAAGAACGCTACCGGGCCATGAAAAAAAATACGGACGCTGGGGCAGTTGGGTCCTCTGGGACCCCGCCGATCCCTACGACCCGGCAATTATCGAACGCAATATCCGCCGCCTGGGCACGGCCTGCCCAAAGCCCCGAACCGTCCTGAACAACTGTTCGTATACCCGGGGCTTTCCCCGGCCATTTCCATAGAACAAAAAACCACCCACCGTAATTCCCGGTCTACCGTGGGGACGGTCACGGAAATTTACGACTATCACCGCCTGTTTTACGCACGGATAGGCATCCCCCACTGCCCCCGGTGCGGCAGAGAAATCCGGGAACAGGGGCAGCGCGGTAATTCATGAACGATGGTTTTGTCAATGGGTCCTCCCGGCGGAAACGGGGTTCTTTCGTGCTTTTTATGGCCCTTTTGAGCCCCCTGTTTGCGTTTTTGCCCTTCCCGCCTTCTGGTTTCGGTGGTTTGGTTATATCCGACGACGGGGGCTTCGAGGAGTTTGCTGAGTTTTTTTTCAGCCGGGCAATCTTTTCACTGAGTTCTTTTACCGGCCGCTTTATCTCAAAGATCTCCGGCGCTCCTTCGAATAACTGTTTCCGCCAGGCAAATATATTATTCGGGAAGAGGCCGTAGTTTTCGGCTACCGCGCTTACCGGTTTTCCGTCTTCAACTGTCTCTCTCAAAATCTGTCCCGGTTGTTGATTTTCTGTGCTGTCCCATGATAAGCTGGCAAGCCTATGGCAGTACCGGCAGTAACAGTGGTTGAAGGGGGCTTTTTTCTTGTGGACCGCCGCACCATTATCGAGGCGGAAAAATATCCGGATCGTGAAAGGGCCCTGCCTAAGGCCCGGCGGGGAACCATAAGCCAGGGGATACTGGCTTCCCACCACCGGGGCGGGGCAGCGCCTGAACCGGGGGAACCCCTCCATCTGCGCTTTGATGTTCTGGCCTCCCACGACATTACCTTTGTGGGAATTATCCAGACCGCCAAGCTCAGCGGTCTTAAAAGTTTCCCGGTGCCCTATGTTTTAACCAACTGTCATAATTCCCTCTGCGCCGTGGGAGGGACAATTAACGAAGACGATCATATCTTTGGCCTTTCCGCGGCCCGAAAATACGGCGGCGTCTATGTGCCCCCCCATTTAGGGGTGATCCATTCCTATATGCGGGAAGCCTGGGCAGGATGCGGCAGGATGATCCTGGGGAGCGACAGCCATACCCGTTACGGAGCCCTGGGAACCCTGGCGGTGGGAGAGGGCGGGGGCGAGCTGGTTAAACAACTCCTCTGTCAAAGCTACGACATGGCCTATCCCCGGATACTTGCGGTGTACCTGGAAGGCAGTCCCCGGCCCGGGGTGGGCCCCATGGATGCGGCCCTGGCGATTATCGGGGCGGTTTTTGAAACCGGCTTTGCAAAAAACGCCGTCCTGGAATTTACCGGTCCGGGCCTTGCCGCCCTGTCCGCCGATTACCGTAACGGAATCGATGTGATGACCACCGAAACCGCCTGCTGGTCTTCCGTCTGGGAAACCGACAATGTCATTCGGGATTATCTTGCCCTCCACGGAAGGGCCGGGGATTACCGGGAACTTAAACCCGGTTCCCTGGCTTACTACGACGGACTTATCAAGGTCAGGCTCGATCAGCTTGGGCCCATGATAGCCCTGCCCTTTCATCCCAGTAATGTGTATGAACTGGACGAGGTGCTTGCCAACCCCGGGGATATTTTCCGGAAGGTGGAGCTAAACGCCGCGGAAACCCTGGGAAAAAAAGATATTTCCCTGGGGCTGTTGGATAAGATAGATCCCCAGGGCCGTATTTGGGTCGATCAGGGGATCATAGCCGGCTGTGCCGGAGGAACCTTCCAGAATATCTGCGCCGCGGCACAAATACTCGGCGCCGGCATGGACCGCGGCGGTTCCGGCCGGGGTGCTGGGGATTCCGGGGAAGGGTCCGGGGAAAATCCCCGGGGATCATCCGGCTTTTCCCTGTCGGTATATCCGGGAAGCCAGCCCATTTATCTGGAAATTGCCCGGAACGGAATTCTGGCCAGCCTGGTATCCGCCGGAGCGGTGGTAAAGACCGCCTTCTGCGGCCCCTGTTTCGGCGCCGGGGACGTGCCCGCCAACCGGGGACTTTCCATCCGGCACACCACCCGGAATTTCCCAAACCGGGAAGGATCCAAGCCCGGTTCGGGGCAAATTGCCTCGGTGGCCCTGATGGATGCCCGGAGTATTGCCGCCTCCGCCCTGGGGGGATTCCTCCGTTCCGCCCTGGGCAAAGATGAGCGGCCCCCGGCGTACCATTACGATGACGGCCCCTACCGGATCCGGGTATACAACGGCATAGGCCGGATGGAACCGGGGGTGGAACTCCGCTATGGACCGAATATCACCGATTGGCCCCCCATGGAAGCGCTGGGAGAGAACCTTCTTCTAAAAATCGTTTCTTTTATCACCGATCCGGTCACCACCACCGACGAACTTATCCCTTCCGGGGAAACCTCCTCGTACCGTTCTAATCCCCTGGCCCTGGCGGAATTTACCCTTTCCCGGAAGGACCCCGCCTATGTGGGCCGGGCAAAGGCCCTGCGGGAAGCGGCGGGAACCGTCCGGTCCGGCGGTGGAGAACCGCCGGCGGACAAAACCGATCCGGAAAAGCCTGTGGCGGACAAAACCGCGGCGGAATTACGGGCGGTACTTGCCGCCATCGGAGAGGGGGGGGAGGCCGGTCCCGGGGCGGTACAAACCGCATCGGCGATCTTTGCGGTAAAACCCGGTGACGGCAGCGCCCGGGAACAGGCCGCCAGCTGTCAGCGGGTCCTGGGGGGCGGGGCAAATTTTGCCCATGAGTACGCCACCAAGCGCTACCGGAGCAACCTCATCAACTGGGGGATTATTCCCTTTGTTATCCAGGAACCTCCCCCCTTCCAAAACGGGGATTATGTCTTTATTCCGGGAATCAAGGCCCTGGTACGGGAAGGATCCTCCCTGGAAGGGCGGGTCATACGCCCGGGTAAGTCCGGTGACGGTGTTTCCGCCGGATTTTGCGGCTCCTGTACCGTAACCCTGCCGGATCTGAGCCCCCCCGAGCGGGAGATCCTTCTGGCCGGCTCCCTTATCAACTATAACCGGCGGGGACCCTAAGGGGCTTGTCCACGGCCTTATCCTTCCCCTGCCGGAAGGCGGCGTGGTTTCTCCGCTCCGGTCAGTTTGAACCTTCCTGCGCCAGGCTGTCTAAAATTAAAAGTATCCGCTGAAAGGCCGATTCCGGTTTCTTTAATTCCCTGGACCCCCGGGTGATCTTACATAGCGAAATGCCCAGGTTTTTTGCAATTTCCCGCTGGGGTACGCCCTCCCGAAGGGCTTTAACCAGGGCCCAGCGGGCGGCAATATCCGCCGTTTCCGCCGGGGTTAAAAGGCAGTTTAGAAAGGCCTCCAGCAGTTTTGGATCCCTGATTTCCGCCAGGACCCGGCATAGTTCCCTGCTGTTTTCCCCCACCCGGGGATCATCCATGGTCATATGCGTTCCCCCTGCCCAAACCGCCGATGCGGGCTCTTCGCATGGCCGCTGTCCACGACGGACAGCGGTCTGTTCTTAAACAACGATGTACATAAGAGGCTTTCCCAAAACTTCAGTTTTTGGGGCTTGCTCATACTATACCATAAAAAAAATTACCTTGCAATTTGCAAATTACCGCCGGTATAATTAAACTAAATGGTAGCTTTCCCAAAACGAACAGGGTTTTGGAAGGTACGCAATGTACGGAATTCTTACGGTGTCCCGGTTCGGGACCAGCGTTGTAGTCGTCCGTATATCAACCCTTAGGAGAAAAAAATGAAACGGTTTTTTACGGTTTTTTATGGTTTTACAGTTCTTTTAATAGTACTCTTTGGATGCAAGCCCCGGGACAGGGGCTACGATCTGTATATTTACAACTCCAAGGGCGAAAATGCCCAGCAATTTGAAGCGATGTGCCGGGCTTATACGGAAGAAACCGGAGTCCGGGTAAAGGCCTTTTCCATCGGTTCCGGCCAGGATCACATGGAAGCCCTCCGGTCAGAGATGAACTCCAGGAATAAGCCCACGATCTTCCCAATCCAGGGCCTTAAGGAACTGGTGGAATGGCGGGAGGGCGGTTTTGTGCAGGATCTAAGCCAGGTGCAGGATCCTCCCTTTGCCGCCCTGGTTTCCGGCATTGCCCCTTCCCTTAGGCTTAGCACCGGCGACGCCGCCAGTTACGGCATCCCCTACAATGTGGAGGGTTACGGGTATATTGTGGATCGCCGGATGCTGGCCGCCCTGTTTGGGGAAGATTCCGTTGACGCCGTGGTGGCGGACATTAAAACCGCCGGCTATGACGAATGGGCTGCCCTAATCCAGGCCATTGACCGGTGGATTAAAACTCCCCAGGCCATCCGGGTGGTTCTTTCCGGCCGGTCCCATACCCTCATTCCTGCCCATTCCGGGCCGGCCCTTAACCTTACCGGGGTATTCGCCGTCATGGGCGCGGAAAAGTGGACCTACGGGGATCACTTTATCAATGTGGCGATGAATGCGGTTTTCTCCTCCGCCAACGACGCCTTTACCGCTTCGGAGGATAAGATCCGATCGGCCCGCCCGGCCTTTATAGACTATGCCCGGGCCCTGGACCTAAAGACAAGCTATTTGGCGGGCAAGGACGGTCCCGTCCAGCGGGGACAGGACTTTGTGTCCTCGGCAAATTTTGGGTACGACCAGACGGTGCAGATCTTTGGGGAGGGCAAGGCGGTTTTCTTTAAGCAGGGAAACTGGATCAACGACAATATCAAAAAAATAGACGAAAGTTTAATACAAAGGCTCGAATTCCTTCCGGTAAAAATGCCCTTTGCCCCGGCGGATATTGTCCGTACCGACGGCATGACGGTGGAAAAGCTTAACCGGTCAATCCCGGTCTTTGTACCAAACTACTATGCGATTAACGCCCTGGCGCCGGAGGATGAAAAAAAGCTGGCCTGCGATTTTCTTGTCTGGCTTAACACCTCCCCCCGGGGACAGAAATTTATCATAGAGGATTTTGCCTTTATCCCGTATAATGCGGATCCCGCCCTTACCACGGTGCCTAATTCGCTGGGAAATTCTATCCTCGGCTACCTAAAAAGCGGCGACATTATTGCCGCCCCCTACCACGGGGCCCCCGCCTCCTGGTCCGGGGATGTGGTGGGCCGCGAACTTATGCAGAAGTATATGGTCAAGACCCCCTGGACCGATGCGGATTATGCGGCCATCGCCGATTATGCCGTGGACCAGTGGCTGGCGCTTAAATAAGGGGCCGGTATGAGCATATATAAAAGGTGGTTCTGGGTTTTTGCCGCCCCCGCCCTGGCGCTTTTTTTGCTGGTTATTGTCCTTCCCTTTGGGATGGGGGTGTTCAATTCCTTTGTGGCATGGCGGGGAACCTACTATTTTGATCCGGTCACCGGGTCCAGGGCCTCCGGTGTCTTTGATTCCTTTGTGGGTCTTGCCAATTACAAGGCGGCCCTGGCGGACGAGCGTTTTGCCCGGGCCCTGTGGTATACGGTGCGGTACACGGCATTGGCGGTTATTTCAATTAACATAGGGGCCCTTTGTATGGCCCTGCTGGTTAACCGCATTACCCGGGGGGCGGGACTTTTTAGGACCACCTTTTTTCTGCCCAATATGCTGGGGGGGCTTGCCCTGGGCTTTATTTGGCAGTTTGTCTTCCAGATTATTTTTACCGATCTTCTCTTTGGTCCCGGCGGAGTAGTCCATGCCGAATTTCTGCGGTACATGACCCAGGATCCGGTCAAGGCCCTCTTTGCCCTGATGCTCCTTAATACCTGGCAGACCGCGGGGTATATGATGATCATCTACATTGCGGGACTTAACAACATCCCCAAGGACCTGTACGAAGCGGCCAATATAGACGGCGCTTCCCGGTGGACCACTTTTCGGAAGATCACCGTCCCCATGTTGATGCCCTCGTTTACGGTGGTGTTCTTTATGACCCTGGCAAACAGTTTCAAACTGCTGGATCAGAACGTGGCGCTTACCGACGGGGAATTTAATACCCGGATGCTGGCCATGCAGATCCTTAGGACCGTTAAGGATACCACCCCCCCGGATTACGGAAAGGCCCAGGCCCAGGCGGTGTTATTTTTTATTATGATCGCGGTTATCACCCTAACCCAGGTGGGGATCACAAAAAAACGGGAACTGGAGCTTTAAAATGGCGGGACACTATTTTTTAAAAAAGCGGGCCGGGACGGTTCTGGTCTACGGCGCCCTTTTCCTAATCGCCTTCTATGTCGTTTCTCCCCTTTGGTTTCTGGTGGTTAATTCCTTTAAGAACCAGGGGGAGATAATCAACGATCCCCTGGGGCTTCCTGCCTCATTCAGTTTCCAGTACATCCGGCAGGCCATGGAAGAGATCCGGTTCTTTAAGGCCCTGGGCATTACCGCCCTTATTACCTTTGTATCCGTGGGTTTAATTGTGCTGGTATCTTCCATGGCGGCATGGCTCATGGTCCGGTGCAAAACAAAAATGTCGTCCCTGCTTTTTATGGCCTTTGTGGCCGCCATGTTAATTCCCTTCCAGGCTATTATGTATCCCCTGATACAGTTCTTTGACACCCTGGGCCTAAAAAATGCCGGGGGCCTTGTGGTAATGTACGGCGGCTTTGGGCTTTCCATGTCGGTTTTTTTGTACCACGGTTTTGTAAAGGGGGTGCCCCTGGGCATTGAAGAGGCGGCCTTTATCGACGGCTGCAATGTTTTCCAGATCTTCTTTCTTATTGTCATGCCCCTGCTAAAGTCCATCACCGTAACGGTCATAGTCCTTAATTCCATGTGGATCTGGAACGACTACCTCTTGCCCTTTCTGGTTATCGGCAACTCGGCAAATAAGACCCTGGTCTTAGAGTTGTACTTTGCCCGGATCACCGCCGGTCAATTTGGCAACCCCTGGCAGTTGATCTTTCCCGCGGTGTTTGTGTCGATCATTCCCATGGTAATTGTGTTTCTGTTCCTTCAGAAATTTATTGTCAAGGGAATAAGCGACGGCGCAATAAAGAGTTGATGAAAGATTTAAAGTCCCCTGTGCGGCCGGTTCCGGGTCCCCTCTACGAAACCCGGCCCCGCTATGCGGGGGTGCTCCTTCCGGTCACATCCCTCCCCGGTCCCTATGGGATAGGGGACCTGGGCACGGAGGCCCGGGCTTTTGCGGATTTTCTCTCCGCCGCCGGCGCTTCCCTGTGGCAGATCCTTCCCCTGGGCCCCACGGGGTACGGCAATTCCCCCTATGCGGCCCATTCTTCCTTTGCGGGGAACGAACTGCTCCTTTCGCCGGAACTGCTGGCCGCCGATGGTCTTTTAACAAACCGGGAATTGACGGAGCTGGCGGAGCGGTTTTCCCCCGGAACCGGGGAACTGTCCGGTCCGGGGGTGGACTACGGGCTGGTGCGGGCCGAAAAAATTCCCCGGCTTAAGAAGGCGGCCCGGCGTTTTCTTGCGGCGGCCCGGCCCCGGGACCTCCGCATATCCTCCGGCGGCGATTTTGATGATTTTAACCGGTTCTGCCGGGCCCAGGCCTTTTGGCTCGATGATTATGCCCTCTTTCAGGTTTTACACACGGCATACGGGGATGCCCGCTGGCACACAATCTGGGACGATGCGCTGGCAAAGCGGGACCCCCAGGCCCTGGAGAAAATCCAAAACGAAAAGGCATCGGAGATCCTTGAGTGGAAGGTTTTGCAGTACTTCTTTGAACGGCAGTGGATGGCCCTGCGGGAATACGTGAACAGCCGGGGAATCCGCATCATCGGGGATGTGCCGATCTTTGCCGCCCCGGACAGCGCCGATTCCTGGACCCACACCGGCTTTTTTTGTACCGGCCCCGATGGAAAGTATTCGGTGGTTTCCGGGGTGCCGCCGGATTATTTCAGCCCCACGGGTCAGCTGTGGGGAAACCCCGTCTATAATTGGGAAAAGCTTAGGGCTTCCGGCTACCAATGGTGGATAGACCGGATACGCCGCCTCTTAAGCCAGGTTGACATGTTCCGCATAGATCATTTTAGGGGCTTTGTCGAATACTGGGCTGTTCCGGCGGGGAACCCCACCGCCGAAAGGGGCGCCTGGGAAAAGGGGCCGGGGGAAGATTTTTTCCGGGTCCTTACAAAAGAACTGGGCCAACTCCCGGTGCTGGCGGAGGATCTGGGCTTTATGACCGAGGAGGTACGGGCCCTCCGGGACAGCCAGGGTTTTCCCGGGATGAAGGTCTGCCAATTTGGTTTTGAAGATATGAAGGACGGGATCCTGGACAGCCGTCACCTTTTTCTTCCCCATAATTACGGCTACCCCTGGGCGGCCTACTCGGGAACCCACGATAACGATACCACCGCCGGGTGGTACAGCGCCCTGGGAGATGCGGATAAAAAAACCGCGGCGGCCTATTTTAACTGCCCCCCCAAGGCCGGGGAATTTGCCTGGGGCATGATCCGGGCGCTTATGGCCTCCCATGCGGAATATGCGATCTTCCCCATGCAGGACCTTTTGGGGCTGGGCTCCGAGGCCCGGATAAACACCCCCGGCACCTGCGGCAGGGAAAATTGGTCCTGGAGGCTGGGGACCATCAAGGCCGGTACGGCCCCCCGGTTTGCATCTCTGGTAAGCCTCTACGGCAGGTAACCCATGCGGGCATGGTGAACCCCCGGCGGAAGGTAATTCTTTCCGGCGAGTAACTCTGCCATGGCGTTCAAGAAGGTGAAGGTGACATTGTACAGCGCCATAACCCTATACGCCGGACTATATCGTTCCGGCTGTATATGAGATTTTTGCGGTTGCGATAAAGGGGCTGTAAAAGAAGTCAAAAAGGAAACCGTAGGTTTCCAGCAACCGCAAAAATGTGGGTGGAGTGGAGCGTGGAAGGCGCAGCCGGCCTAGCGGAACGGAACCCCGAGCCGCTTTAGCGGCGAAGCATATTCAGACCTGTTATGCGATGTTTTTCTTGCTATTATTATT
Source organism: Spirochaetaceae bacterium (assembly GCA_031277165.1). Lineage (GTDB taxonomy): Bacteria > Spirochaetota > Spirochaetia > Treponematales > Breznakiellaceae > JAISLT01. Next base: position 537 of record JAISLT010000108.1, on the reverse strand, counting down.
CTATTTTAAATTGTTGTTTTTCTCTGTCGAAATATATATCATTAGTATCAATATATCCACATTCGATTTTTTTATACTTATTCAAAACCTTCCTTATTATTTTTACGATAATTTCAAAAAAGTAGGTTATTATTTTATATCGTCTTATTATTCGTTTATCTTTTTTACTTATTTTTTCACTTTTTAATACATTTTTGACTTCTTTTAAATATTTTGGCATACCTTCTAATGAAAGCTGATTAGCGCTTCTCATTCTAAATCCGCCAATAAGTGCATTGGTTACGTATAATTGTTCAAACCTAAAAAAACGTAGCCACAATTCGAAATCACCGGCATAACGTAGTGTAGTATTTATATATCCCCCTGCTTTTTCCCATAATTTTCTGCGAAAAAAACATGATTCTTGTTGAATCCATTTGAAATCACCACTTAAAAAATCATATCGAGTAAATTTTCGACTTCTATCAACGTTTATCCCTCTGCCATATTCATCCCAGTGTGTAGATGCCCCAACCAACCAATTTACACAAGAGTATT
>JAISLT010000096.1 GCA_031277165.1 Spirochaetaceae bacterium | reverse complement strand
AGATTTTTAGTTATGAGGCATCCGGTATGTTTGGCTAGATTTTGTTTTGAGGCATTACGGTACCATCTAATATTTTTCCGAACAATTTGGGATACAACCCGATGAGATAGGTAACACTCAGGTCATCTTTCCACAATAGTCCTGTTCACTCTCTTTGCCGTCCCATTTCTGCTTCGCTCTTTTATACACGTCCTTCGGACGCTTCATCCCCAGCGATTCATGCGGGCGTATGCTGTTAAACTCGTACCGCCACGTGTCAAATTCTCTGGCGTTTTTGGCGGGCTGTGGTTTTGGCTGTGCCAGGCCCCTGCGAACGGGCTAATAGACCCTGCAAATGATTTTGTGTATAAAAGAAGTATATGATAACCCTAAGGAGGCTTTTCCTCTGGATACTGTGGATGGCGCTTGTGGGGGCCGTGTCTGCCCAGGAACCGGGGGGGGAAGATACCTACCGGCTGGAGGACATAACCGTCACGGGAAGCAGGGGCGAAAAACGGCTTAAGGACAGTCCGGTACTTACGGAGCTTATTACCCCGGAGGAAATCGAAAATTCCGGCGCCTCCACGGTTACGGAAATTCTTGACGATTACGGCCTTATGTACACCAGCAATGCCACGGGGGATTATATCCAACTCCAGGGCATGGGGGAAGGCCGGGTGCTTTTTCTTATTGACGGCCGCCGGGTGGCGGGCCGGATCGCCCAGCGGCTCAGGGGAGACACCCTAAGCCTGGCAAATGTGGAACGGATAGAGATAATCCGGGGTCCCCAATCGGCCCTGTACGGTTCCGATGGGATAGGCGGGGTGATCAATATCATCACTAAAAAACCCCAGGACAAATTCTCCCTTTCCCTGGGTTTAAGCAACAGTTTCCTTCTTGCCCACGATGACCCGGACACGGCGGAAAGACCGGGAGCCCTGGATGGGTTTGACCCCATCCGGGAACAGCACCTAACCGCGTCCGCGGGCTTTCCTTTGGCGGCAGCCCGGAACTTGATCACCCTGGAAGGCGCCCGGGGGGGCTTTTACTTTAACGAGCGGCAGGATATTTCTCTGCTCCCGGAGTATTACCGGGGAAAAGCGGGGCTGGACACGTCCTTTTCCCTGGGGGACAGCGCAGAAATGGCTCTGGGCGGTTCCTTTATGGCCATGCGCAGCGATTCCCAGACAAATTCCTCCGGCAGCCGGGAGCGGTTAAGCTATATCCGGGCCGATGGATACGCCGAGGCGGAACTCTTTCCCCTGGAAAACGGGACCCTAACCCTGCGGTTTTCCGATACCTTTTATCAGCGGAACAAAGACACCTATTCGGGTATTTTAAACCAATGGTCCACCGGGGATAACTACGAAAACGAAAATATCGCCGCCCTGGAAGCCCTGGGGGTATACAGCGGGTTCCCCGGCTTTATCCTTACCGCGGGGCTTGAAGGGGCCCTCCATTCCATGGAGAAGTACAACCTTCGCCGGGGGCCTGTCCTGTTGGATAAGGAAGCCCTGTACCTTCAGGCCGAATATTTCCGGGAAGATTCATATTCGATTGTGGCGGGGATCCGGGGGGAGCGGAATTCCCGGTTTGGCCTAACGGGAGCGCCGAAGCTTTCCGCCATGTACCACCTGCCCGGCGGGATCCGGCTTTTTGGGGGAATTGGCCTTGGGTACCGGGCGCCGGATTTTAACGACCTCTACCTGCTAAAGGATGATGCCGACGGCAGCCCCCTGATACTGGGGAACCCGGACCTAAGCCCCGAATACTCCCTGGGCTGTAATCTGGGGCTGGAATACTCAAAATCGGGGGTGTTTTTTGCCCAGATCAACGGGTACTATAACGAACTGTTTAACGAAATTGTTTACCTCTACCAGGGGAATACCCCCGCCGATAAATTGATATTCCGGCGGGATAATGTTTCCCGGTCCCTGCGGACCGGGGTGGACGGCGAAGGCCGGCTTACCCTGTTTACGCACCTCTTTGTTTCCGCCGGGTACAGTTGGGTCTACGCATACGACCGCGCCGAAGGGGAGGAACTTCGCCTTCAGCCCGCCCACACGGTTAAGATGAAGCTGGGGCTGGATCATAAAAAATCCGGCGTCCACACCTACCTCCAGGGCCGTTTTTTTTCGGCCCTTACCACCTCCGGGCTTGGGGTAGGCATCGCCGGCCTTGACGCCGCCGGCGACGTGTCCTACAAGTTCCGGTTTATTCTGGACGGATATTTTTCCATCGCCTTTGCAAAGCATTTTAAGGCTTACCTGGCGGTGGACAACATTACCGGGCTTATACATCCCCTGGGACCTGCGGTGGGCCGGACCTTTTCCCTGGGTTTTAATTTTTCTTTGTAAAAGGAGCTTTTTATGAAATGCGATCGAATTTTCTTCCCCCTGGCGATCCTTATCTGCGGAACCGTTCTTTTTTCGGCCTGTCCCACCGAGGTGGACGGCCACGGCGGCCTTGTCGTGGAAGTGACCCCCGGTATAACGCGGTACTATTCCCTGTACACCGGAATGGAGGTAGCCCCCGGTCAAAAAAACACAACAAGTTGGGACATTGCTTTTGAAAAAGAAGGGGGCAGAACAATGCTTGGGCCCCGGATATATACCAACGGCGGACAAACCGCCACCGATCTAGGCTCCGGGGGTGCCGGCGCTGTATGGTATACCGGTAAGACGGACTTTGCAGCCGTCACAGGGGCCGATAAAATAGACAACCCTGCGGGGACTGAATACGGTGAATTCGAGGCCGATGTAACAAAATACGTCAAGCTGACATATCCAGGGGGAGGCGGAAATCCGCCACAGGAACATACCTTACCGGCTAATATAAACGTCATGACCTATCTGGGTTACAAAACCGGCAGTGGAGATGGTTCGTCAGCAGCGACCCCCTACCTGGCGAAGGACTTTACATCTCCCGCAACGTATATACCGTATGAATTTAATAAAAAACAATTTTACGGCATGAATTCACTAACCAGTTACTACGTGACCCACCAGGTCTATATTATCCGGCATGGCGACGGAATCCACCATTCCAAGGTCCAGATCATCGCCTTTGAAATGCCCGCGGGCAGGGATCTGTATAAAATTGTCTTCCAAAACCTCGATTAGGGGACAGTCCCGGCCCTTTACCCTGGCCGCCGGATCGGGCATACTGGGGGTATGAGCGATTCATCCCGGGGTTCTGCGGAACCCGGCGTTTCACCGGGTTCCTCCCTGGCGGAAGCCGCCGGCATTGCCTGTGCGCGGGTCCTTAAGGTGCAGGGGGGCGAGCAGGTCCTTATTATCACCAACCCGGAACAGGACGCACAGGCCATTTCCAGCGCCCTCTATGCGGCGGTGCTGGACCGCGGCGGCGTTCCGGTGATACTAATCCAGGGCAAAAAAAACCAGTTCGACTTTGCCGAGCCTGCGGTAATTGCCGCATTCCAGGCAAAACCCCCGGTGGTAATCTCGATCAGTACGGAAAAACTTGGTAAGGACCGGCAGGGCATAGCCTGTCCCTACGAGCATGGGGGGGAACAGTGGGATCATATCTTCCACCTGCAGTTGTACGGCGAAAAAAGCTGCCGTTCCTTCTGGTCCCCGGGGGTTACGGTGGAATCCTTTACCCGGACCGTACCCATCGACTACACCGGGCTGGGCCGCCGCTGCGCCGCCATAAACGGGATCCTTTCCACGGCCGTATCGGTCCATGTGGCCGCCCCCGGGGGTACGGACATTACCCTGGGGCTTAGGGGCCGCTGCGCCAAGGCCGATGACGGGAATTTTATGCGCCCCGGCGCCGGGGGGAACCTTCCCGCGGGGGAAAGCTTTGTCAGCCCGGAAAACGGAACCGCCCAGGGGCTTATCGTGTTTGACGGTTCCATAAGCCTCCACAACCGGGACATAATCATCACCGATCCCATACGCTGCGAGGTATCCGGGGGCTTTATCACCGGTATTTCCGGGGGAGGAGACGCCCGGGCTCTGGAAGAAACCATAATCCAGGCGGAGCGAGACGCCGGGGAATACGAAAAAACCGGAAGGCTCCCCCGGGGCCAGGGAAAGATTTACCGGCGGAACGCCCGGAACATCGGGGAGCTTGGCATAGGCCTTAACCCCAGGGCCCGTATAAGCGGAAATATGCTGGAAGATGAAAAGGCCTTTCAAACCTGCCACTTTGCCATAGGCCACAACTACGACAGCGACGCCCCGGCCCTTATTCACCTGGACGGTCTGGTCCGGGAACCCACCATCACCGCGGCCCTGGAAGACGGAACCAAGATTATCCTTGAAAAAGACGGGGAATTACAAATATAGACCCGGATCCTGCAAAAGACAGGGCGGGGAATTTTTTTTGTAAATTTTTCTTGACAGAATTCAAAACCTGGCCGTATCATTATTCTGATTGTTTTTGTAATCTTTTTTTGGTCCAGATTCCCAGCGCGGGTCTAAGCCCGTGGGGAAAATTTTAGGAGGATACGGTATGAATGTGTTTAAAGCACTGATTGGGGCCTTTATTGTCGGTGGAATTGCCGCCGTCATAGGACAGGGGCTCATGGTTTTCTGGGGGGGGCTTCTGGGACCCACTATTTTTGTGGATCTCCTATCCCTGGTCTGTCTAGGGCTCATCGGCGGCCTGCTGGTTATCCTGGGCCTTTATCCCAAGGTTGAGCAGTTTGGCGGGATCGGCGCGGGACTTACCTTCGGCGGTTTTTGCGCCGTGGTGGGCAGCACCTTTGCCGCAAAAAAAGGAGAAACCGGATCTTCCGGCGAAGCAGCTAAGGCCGCGGTCTCGCTGGTAATGTATGTTATCGGAACCGGAGTACTACTGTCCTTTTTGGTGGCGGTCATATCCTGGTTTGTAAAGGGAGGGGCAATATAATGTTTTTAAATGCGTTTCTATTAGGCGGAACTATCTGTGTTATTTTCCAGATCTTTCTTATGGTAAGCAAGGTGGATCCCCCCCGGCTTTTAATCTTCGGCTTTTTCCTGGGGGCTATTCTTACGCCGGTGGGTCTTGCGCCGGCGCTGGCAAAGGCAGGTCAAGCGGGTATCGCGGTACTGGTGGTAAACGCCGGCCAGGCCAGCGAAGGAACCGCCGAGGCCCTGCTTGCCGGGGCTCCCCTTAACTTTTTTCTGGTCCTGGGGCTCTTTGTGGTCCTTACCCTCATTGGAATTTGCGCCGGGGCAATACGGGCGTCTATTTCTAAAAAATAGGGGAAATCCGGGGTTTGCCGGAAAAGCCCGCTTTTCTGTCAAGCTCCGGGTATAAAAAAACCTCCCAGGAAAAGGAGGTGAAGAAACCTGGGAGGCCGCTGATAGTGCCCCAAAGGGCCTTACGCTAAATTGCCTATCAGATATTTATAATATAGTGTATATTGAAGCGCCCGTCAAGTAAACAAAAGGGCTCAAATCCATGGTTTTATTCGAAAGTCTGGTTTAATACCCCGGAGCTCTGCTCCGGGGAGGCTCATTCGCAGTGGGGTCTAATACCCAAGAACCGGTTCGCGGGGGAGCCTTGGGACGGGGAGGTTCATCGTCCCCAAACCACGGAGACCGGACTTACCCTGGGGTCTGTGGCTCGGAAAGGCAGAGCACAACAGGGGCAGCTTTGGGAGCTTGCTCTGCTGCTTAGTATCTACCGTATGGACAAATACTACTCAATCCCCACCAGCTCAAGCTCAAAAACCAGGAAGCTGTTGGGGGGAATAACGCCCCCGGCACCCTGGCTGCCATAGGCCAGTTCCGGCGGGATTATTACCAGCCGTTTTTCGCCGGCCTGCATGTCCAGGATTGTCTTATCCCAGCCGGGGATCACCCGGTTTACTCCGGCTTTGAACTCCAGGGGGCCCCCGTGGAGGGAGGATGCGTCAAAAACCTCCCCGGAAAGGAACATGCCGGTATACTCCACCTGAACGGTACTGCCCGGCTGCGGCTTGGCCCCGGAACCCCTGTGTTTAACCGCGTACCAAGTGCCGTTGGCGCCGATCTTACAATCGGGGTATTGGACCGCAATGCGGGCCAGGTCCTCCGCATACCGGGCCTTGGCGTCCGCCGCCGCCGCCGCCAGGGCCTGGGACAAAAGGCTGTCAAAGGCGGCCTGATCAGCCTTAAATTCCCGGGCCCCTTCCCCATTCCGCAGGATGCTAATGGCGGTGATTACATCTCCCTCCTGGATCGCATTTACCACCCCCTGGCCTTCGACTACCCGGCCAAAAACCGTATGGTGATCGTCCAGCCACGGGGCCTCTTTGTGGGTAATAAAAAACTGGCTTCCATTGGTGTTAGGCCCCGCGTTAGCCATAGAAAGAATTCCCGGCCCGTCATGCCGCAGAGCCGGATCAAATTCGTCGGGGAACTGGTACCCCGGCCCGCCCCGGCCGTTTCGCAGGGGATCGCCCCCCTGGATCATAAAATTCGGAACCACCCGGTGAAAACTAAGGCCGTCATAAAAGGGGCTGCCGGCGCAGGCATCCATCTTTCCCTCGGCCAGGGCCACAAAATTGCAGACCGTTAGGGGAACCTTTTCGTATTCAAGCCTAAGGATAATTTCTCCCCGGCTGGTAAAGATCCTGGCAAAAAGGCCGTCCCCCAGGGCTCCGCTGCCGGGGCTGCTTTGGGCCGCCGCTTCGTTCACCGTTATTTTTGGGGGCCAGTTTTCGGCGCAGGAAAATAGAACAAAAAAAAGACCTAAAAAGGGCCTAAAGGCCAGTTTGTGAAAAATCATAAAAACATTCTACCATAGACAGTAAGGGTGTTTCAATCTATAATGAAAAATAATGGATATAACCGAGATTCAGGATGAATTGCTCCGCCTAGAGTACCCCAATCTGCTGCCTGATCACGATCCCGATATAGAACGGTATTATTACCTCCGGTCCATGGGCCAGTCCATGGACGCCATGCAGTTGTATCAAAACCGGCTGCGGGTCCGCTACCCCGAGGATGAGTTTAGAACCTGGCTGCTTCGCTCGTACCGCAGCCACGATCCGGCCTTTCGCAGCCTCTTGGCCAAGGGGTACCGGATGCTGGGGGCCCGGTCTTTAGAACGGGTAAAGCAGATTATTTTCTTCATTGCGGAACGGGCCGATTCTTACAACGAAAAGGATGTATATTCCACCATAAAGACCGCGGAGGATATACTTCAGTTTCTTCCCAAGGAACGGTACGAGGCGGTGGCCGCCATGGAACGCTTTTTTCGCTATGCAGGGGCCCTTAACCTAAAGGTGGAATCCATTGCCAAGGCCACGGAGCTGGTCCGGGCCTATCTGACCGATACCCTTTCGGTGGTGGAAGAAGAACGGCGGCGGCGCGCCGACCTCCAGCGGCAGATGGCAGAGGAGGCCCGGGACCGGCTGGTTAAGGCCGACTGGGACAGTTACTATACCCAAAAAAAATTCGGCCTTCGGATGCCGATGATCGATCTTTCCGCGGTGGTCTTTTCTCCCTCCGATCTGGCCCGGATAGAAATACCACCCTTTTCCCGGATCGAAGATCAGATCCTGGGGTATTGTATTAAGTACTGGAATTCGGTGAACGATCCGGCCTTTGAACGGATCCTGTTTCTGTATTCCCGTAAATACGGCAAAAAAAATTACGATGTCTATATGGCCATACGCCGGGGACGGCAGGCCAAAAACAGGGATGATGAAATTCTTTCTTCCATAATGGGCATTCTGGTTACCGGTTATTACTATTCCATCCAGGGGGATATATACCTTCAGCGGAACTGGAACATGATCAAGCACGCCCTGACCCAGCAAAAGTCCCTGCCCGTGTTCCAAAATATGCCGGTAACGGTCCCTAAGCAAATAGAAGACCGCCGTCCTTCCGAAAAAACAGCCGAGGTACGGCGGCCGCTTAAGGTTCGGAAAGCCCCAGGAAAAGATCCCGGCATAGGGGACGGCGGAAAAAGGACCAGGATGCCAAAAATTGCCCCCAAACCCAGGTCAAAAGCCGCCCCCAGGATAGCCCCCAAACCCCTTGTACTAAAGGGCCGGCCCAAGGCGGTGGTGGCAAAATCTGCCGCCGCCGGGCAGGGCTCCGGGGCCGCGGTGAATCCTAGGCCGGTAAAGGTTCCGTATAAGCTTAAACCGGCTCCGGAAATTAAAACGACAATTGTCGCCAAATCCACGGGACGGCAGAAATCCACCGTCCCGGCGGCCCGGAGCAAACCTGCAGTCCGGCCTACACAGCGGCCCGCCCAGCCGGTGGTCCGGCCCGTGCAAGTTCCGGCGGCCCCGCCCAGACCCGCGGCCGCCTGGTCCGGTTCTGCCGCCGCTCAACCCAAGCCGGCGTCCCGGCCTGTGCAAGTTCCGGCGGCCCCGCCCAGACCCGCGGCCGCCTGGTCCGGTTCTGCCGCCGCTCAACCCAAGCCGGCGTCCCGGCCCGTGCAAGCTCCGGCGGCCCCGCCCAAACCCGCGGCCGCCTGGTCCGGTTCTGCCGCCGCTCAGCCCAAGCCGGCGTCCCGGCCCGTGCAAGCTCCGGCGGCCCAGTCTAAGCCCGCTGTTCCCCGGCCCGTAGAGCCTCCGGCGCCGCCTAAGCCCGCTGCCCAGCCTAAACCTCTGGCTTCGGCGCCGCCCCCTAGACAGACCGGGTACAGGCCCGCTCCCTACGTTTCCGCTTCGCCCCCTCCGGCCCGGCCCAAGCAGAAGGTATTCACCCCCAGAACCCTGGTAAAGGCCAAGGGCTCGGTTTCCGACCGGCTTAGGGAACTGTCGGGCCGCTCCTACGATGTATACGAGAACCGGTTCCTTGCAAAGGCCCGGAATGCGATCCGCAAAATTCTGGGAACCGGTAAGGGGCTTTTCTTTAACCTCCCCGAAGAGGCGGAGGATCTGGTGTACAATTTTCTTCGGGATCATTATTCGGATCCTTACATGGATTGGGAAGACAGTGCGGAACGGCGAAATCTTCTGGAAATGGGATTCGATCTGCCTTCGATCCTCCCGGTAATTGACGAATGTTACAGAGCCCTATAGGAGGAAGCTCCATGACCAATTTAATCGGACCCGCAAAAATAAGGGTCCTTTTTTTTCTGCTGTGCATCTGTCTTGGGGCCTGTGCGAAGGGAAACTCCGGAGCAGAACCCTCCGTCTACGACACCTCGGAGATGGAAACTTCCGCCGCCGCCGAAGTCTTTGGATCAAACTTTGCCGGCCGTGTGGGGCCGGGGACAGAAACCGCCGAAAATTCCCGCACCCCGGAACAGTCCGGCCCTGTCCCCGGGGGGGAGGGCCGGTCCCGCAGGCTTGTTAAGCGGGCGGCGGTGATCATAGAGGCGGATCCTTCCCTTTTAGACGGTGACGGCAGGCTTGCGGCGGGCGGAAAGATAAAGGAGTTGTTAAACCGCCACGGGGCCTATTCGGAACACGCCCGGTCCGATGAGAATTCCGCGTTCTACACGATCCGGGTTCCCCAGGGTTCCTACGATGCGCTGCTTTCGGGAATTGGCGTTTTGGGCAGGATCCAATCCCGGACAGAAACCGCCGAAGACGTAACAGTAAAATATTACGATCTTGCGGGGCGGCTTAATACTAAAAAAGCCCTGTTGGTAACTTTTCAAAACTATTTGGAACAAACCAAGAGCATTGATGATATTATGACGGTTGAAACCCGGATTGCGGATCTGCAAAACGAAATAGACGGGCTTGGAAGCGAATTTACCGAACTTGCGGGGCTGGTGGATTATTCTACCATAGAATTAAACCTCCACAGTCCCGATTATCTTTCCGAATACACCCTAAAAGACCGGGTGGGGGAACTGTTTGGTTCCTTTGGAAAGTTCCTTTCCGGCCTGATACTGGCAGTGCTGGGAGCTGTCATATTCGGCCTTCCAATCGTTGTTCTTCTGTTAGCGGCCTTTTGGCTCCTCTTGGGCAGGGTGGGCCTTTTAAGAAAAGCCTTCCGCCTGGCCCTGGAGGGAAGAAGGGGGGTAAACCATACGGAAACAAAGGGCCGGGATAAAAACTCCGGGAACAAACCGGGAATAAACCAAGGATAAACCATGACCATAAAGAACGAAGCAAAAAAGAAGGGGTTTTTTATTACAAAAATCCGGAGTTTTTTTGAACACCGGGCCCTATGGATGTATTTTCTCTGCGACGAAGCCCGCAAATCCGGGGCAGACCCCGGCCAATTTGCCCCCCGGGGGATCCGCCGCTGCGGGATGTACCACGGCCTGCGGGCGCTTACGGGCTTACAGGCCGCTGCCGCCCAAAAAGAAGCGCCGCGGGGGGGCAGCTGCAGGCTCCTAAAGAAAAAGCTCTTTCCTCCCCTGGGCCGGGCGATCTTCGAGATGAAGGTTCTGGGGGTTTCCGACGACGCCTTTGAGGTGGATTTTTATTACTGTCCCCTGGTTGCTGCCTGGCAAAAACAAAACTGTTCCACGGAAGAAATGGACGCCATGTGCGGCTGGGCCATGGAAGGGGACCGGGGCATTGCGGAAAGTTTTGGCTGTGAATTGGAACTGCCAAAGACCATCGCCAAGGGAGACGGGATCTGCCAGATCCGTTTTAAACGAAGGCGCTAGGAGTTGGTTGCTTCGCACATAAAACCCTTAAAAATCGCCGGTTAGGCGATTTTTTACCTTGCAAAGTCCGCAAGCAGCCCGATACGGGAGGATCACACTACCATGGGATTTTTATACGAGACCCACCTTCACACCTGTCAGGTCAGCGTCTGCGCCGTTTCGCCGGGGGCGGAGTATATTAGCCGGTACATAGATCGGGGTTTTACCGGAATTATGGTGACCGATCATTTTTTTAACAGCAACACCGCCCAGAGCCGCCTGCAGCCCTGGCCCCAGTGGGTTGCGGGTTTTTGTTCCGGTTACGAAGATGCCCGGAACGAAGGGGAAAAACAGGGGCTGGATGTGTTTTTTGGCTGGGAAGAAACCTTCGACGGGGACGACTACCTGGTGTACGGCCTGGACCGGAACTGGCTTTTGGAACATCCCGAAATGGTCCGGTGGACCAGGGAAGAACAGTTTAGGGAAGTTCACCGTGCCGGGGGCTGCGTGGTCCATGCCCATCCCTTCCGGCAGCATAGTTACATAGACGCGGTGCATTTAGCCCCCTTTTTTATAGACGCCGTGGAAGCCGCCAATGGGGGAAACCACAACGCCCTCTACGATGCCCAGGCCTGCGCTTATGCCCAGGCCTTAGGACTTCCCGCGGTGGCCGGTTCCGACATCCACGATGCGGAGGATCTGGAAAAGACCGAACCCTACGGCATTGATCTTGAAAAAAAACTCTCTTCCATAAAAGACTATGTGGCCCTTATACTAAACCAGGGAAAAATCGGCCTTCATATACCGCCGGGACGCTGCGAGTTCCACCCCCAGGAGGGGGATAAACCCCTGGCACTAAAGACGGAAATTCGGGACAGGAAGGATAGGACCTCCGGCCTTAGGCGGATGAGTTTTAACGAAGTGGCACGATATTTGAAAAAGGCCGGTTAAGGCAGGGCGGGGAACCGCCGCAAAGCTTAAGCAGGGGGTACAGATGAAGAAGCTCAACGTGGGAATTATCTGCGGAGGAAAATCCGCCGAACACGAGGTATCCCTTCAGTCGGCAAAGACCATTTACGAAGCCATCGATAAGCAAAAATTTGTTCCCTACCTTATTGGGATTAAAAAGGACGGCCGGTGGATCTTCGGCCCCCAGGACGGGGCCGGCGATTTTATCCTTAATCCGGAGGATCCCGCCAAGATCCGCCTTAGTCCCATTAGTTGCGGAGCGGTCCTGCCCCCAAGAAGCGAAGGGGATCTTTTGATTTTCCGGGACCCCCCTGTTTCGGACTCCGCTAGCCCCCAGAAACCGGAGGTCCTGCACTTGGATGTAATTTTTCCCATTCTCCACGGCCCCTTTGGAGAGGACGGTACGGTCCAGGGCCTTCTTAAATTGGCGGAAATTCCCTTTGTGGGCCCCGGGGTGCTTGGCTCCGCCGCCGGAATGGACAAGGATGTGATGAAGCGCCTTTTACGGGACGGGGGAATCCCCATCGGAAAATTTATGGTCCTGCGGGATGGGGAGCCCCTTCCCTCCTTTGCGGAGGTTTCGGAACAACTCGGCGCACCGGTTTTTATTAAACCCTGCAACATGGGATCCAGCGTGGGGGTAAGCAAGGTTTACGATGAAGCGGGTTTCCGCGGCGCCCTTACCGCGGCCCTTGCCTACGACACTAAGCTTATCCTGGAAGAAAATATACGGGGCCGGGAAATAGAATGTTCGGTCCTGGGGAACGAAAACCCCCGGGCATCCCTGCCCGGCGAGGTGCGGACCCGCAGGGATTTTTACTCCTACGAGGCAAAGTACATTGACGCCGCCGGGGCGGAGCTGGAAATCCCCGCCAAACTTTCCCCGGACCAGATCCGGACAGTCCGGACCCTGGCGGTAAAGACCTTTCGGATCCTTGAGTGCCAGGGCCTTTCCCGGGTGGATTTTTTTCTTACCGAAGACGGTACGGTGCTGGTGAACGAAATTAACACCATGCCGGGGTTCACCAAGATCAGCATGTACCCCAAACTGTGGGAGGCCAGCGGTATCGGCTATACGGAGCTTATTACGGAGCTTATTGAACTGGCCCTGGCGCGGTTTAAAAAAGAACAGAAACTTAAAACAAGTTACGGCTAATCCCGAACGGCGTTTAAACAAAGAACCCAGGGCTTGCCCCGGGTTCTTTGTTCTGTAATTTTTTGGGAAAGTTTGTCCGCGGCCCTTGGCCCGGTGCAGCCCAAGGCCGCCGGCTTACAGTTTAAAAAGCAGTTCCTCGTATCCGGGCAGGGGCCAGGCTTCTTTCGAGACGAGTTTTTCCAGGGCATCCACCTTTTCCCGGACATTGTCCATGGAGGGCCGGACCTTCTCGAAGTATGCCTTAGCCTGGGCCTGGACATCGGCGGTATCCTGGGCCTCCCCCAATACGGTTTCAAGTTTGGCGGTTTCATCAAAAAGCTCCGAGGTAAGCTCCGCAATGCGCTTTGCCCGTTTTTCCTGGGCGGAACTTACCGCACCGATGGCGGCCAGGGCGGCGGCGTCCTTGGCAAGCTTGGCGCTAAAGTCGCTTACCGAGGGGAATATAACCCGCCGGGCCAGCTCGATGGTAATCCCCGCCTCGATGTTAATCTGCTTAGAATACTTTTCCAGGTAAATGTGGTAGCGGCTTTCCGATTCTTCCTTGGTAAAAACCCCGTGGTCCTCGAACAGGGCAATGGATTCGCTGCGGATAAGCACCGACAGCGCGTCCACGGCGTTCTTTACATTTGGAAGTCCCCGGCGTTCGGCCTCCCGGACCCATTCGTCGGTATATCCATTGCCGTTAAAGATCACCCTCTTATGCTTGGAATAGGATTCCTTAATAATGTTCTGGATAGCTTCGTTCTTGTTAGGGGCTTTTTCAAGCTTATCCGCATATTCCTTAAGCACCTGGGCCACCGCCACGTTAAGGTAGGTGTTGGGGGTGGCGATGGATTGGGACGATCCGACCATGCGGAATTCGAATTTGTTCCCCGTAAAGGCAAAGGGGCTGGTTCTGTTCCGGTCCGAAACATCCTTGGGAAGGGCCGGCAGGCTCGTAACCCCCAGTTTAATAACAGATCCCGATTCGGTTTTACCGCCGCTCTTTCCTTCGGCAATGTTGTCGAATATTTCTGTCAGGGGGCCGCCGAAGAAGATCGACACAATTGCCGGGGGCGCCTCGTTGGCCCCCAGGCGGTGATCGTTCCCCGAAGTGGCCACCGAGGCCCGGATAAGCAGGGCATAACGGTCCACCGCTTCTACCACCGCGGCGGCAAAAAGAAGGAACCGGGCGTTGGCTTCGGGGTTTTCCCCGGGTTCGAACAGGTTGACCCCGTCGTCGGTGGCCATGGACCAGTTGTTATGCTTCCCCGATCCGTTTACCCCCGCAAAGGGTTTTTCGTGGAGCAGCCCTTCCATGCCATGCCGCCGGGCCACGGTTTTAATGGTCTCCATTACCAGCTGGTTGGCGTCCACCGCGGCGGTACTGTTAAGAAACACCGGGGCAATCTCGAACTGGTTGGGGGCAACTTCGTTATGTTGGGTCTTGGCGGGAATTCCAACCTTCCACAGTTCCGTGTTAAGTTCCCGCATAAAGCCCGCCACTTTTTCTTTTAGGGCGCCAAAATAATGATCCTCCATCTCCTGGCCCTTGGCGGGAAGGACCCCAAAGACGGTGCGGCCGGTTAACAGCAAATCGGGACGCTTGTCAAAGTATTCCTTATCCACCAGAAAATATTCCTGCTCGGGTCCGACGGTGGTGAATAGGCGCCGGCTGGTTTCGTTCCCCAGGGCCCGGAGTACCCGGATGGCCTGGACGGAAAGGGCGTCCACCGATTTAAGGAGGGGGACTTTTTTATCCAGGGCTTGACCGTAGTAGCTGATAAAGGCCGTGGGAATGCACAGGGTGGTGCCGGTGGGATCCTGCTTAAGGAACGCGGGGCTGGTTACATCCCAGGCGGTATAACCCCGGGCTTCAAAGGTAGCCCGCAGCCCCCCGGAGGGGAAGCTCGATGCGTCGGGCTCTCCCTTAACCAGCTCTTTGCCGGAAAACTCCATGATCACCTTGCCGTCCCCGGTGGGGGCAATGAACGAGTCATGCTTTTCCGCGGTGAGGCCCGTCAAGGGCTGAAACCAGTGGGTATAGTGGCTCGCGCCCTTGGAAATGGCCCAATCCCGCATTACCGCGGCCACAACCTCTGCCACCGCCAGGGTAAGCTCCTTTTCACCCGCTTGTACGGCGAGGATCTCCTTGTAAATATTCTTGGGTAACCGTTCCTTCATAACGGCATTGGAAAAACAGTTGGAGCCGAATAATTCGGCCACCGGGGTTTTGGTGAAGTCTATCACGCTCATTAGTATCCTCCAAAGTATAACTATTACATTATGCAAGCAAATACCGTGCCAAGTTCATCCAACCCGGGGGTTTTATTGCAAAATAGTGCCTAAATTCATGTTCCACAAGGAATTTGCGCTCCGCGGGGGTATTAAAAATGGATTTAAGGGAAAAACCGGGCCGGATTCCAGCCGGATGTGACCGGTTTTCCACGGATTGCGTTAAAAACAGCTATTCCGAGGGCTGTTCACAATACAGGTGATTTTAAAAAGCTACTACATTGTAGGATTTTTTACATTTCCAACAAAAATGTAGTTTACCGCAGGTTCCATGGACAGCGCCGGGAATTCCGGGTATTAAAAAAAGAACGGCATAAGCAGAAGCTTATCAACACACCCAGGTGCTGACAAACCGCTGCCTACGCCGCCGGTATTTTTACATACCCCCTTTTTTTTCCCGGTGCATCTTATCCGATGGCAATGGAGCCGGTTTCTCCGGTTCTAATTCTGATACATTCATCAATCGGCAGAACAAAGATCTTTCCGTCGCCGATATCCGGGGTCCGCGCCCCCTTGATAATCGCATCGATGGTGGGCTTTACAAAATTGTCGTTTACCGCTATTTCAAGGCGGACCTTTTTAAGCAGGTTCACTTCAATTTCCACGCCCCGGAACTGCTCGGTATAGCCCTTTTGCTGGCCGCAGCCCATGGCGTTGGTCACCGACATCTTGTAGACCTCCGCATCGTAGAGGGCCTGCTTTACTTCGTTCAGCGCATGGGGCTGTATGTACGCAATAATCAGTTTCATTCTTTACTCCTCCTACATATTGCTGAAGATCTGGAAGCCGGTGTAGGCCTCGGACTTGTGCTCCGACAGGTCCAGACCCACCAACTCGTCCTTGGGACTTACCCGCAGACCAACGACGGCCTTAATAACCAAGAAAAGGATAAGGCTGGTAATAAGGGCCCAGGCGCCGACCGCGACAATGCCGGTAAGCTGGATCCCGATTTGTTTAAACCCGCCCCCATGGAGCAGCCCCAGGACCCCCGCATCCTGGGCGTTCCCCCAGATACCTACGGCCAAGGTTCCAAAGACCCCGCAGATTCCGTGGACCGACACGGCCCCCACCGGATCATCTATTTTAAGGACCTTGTCGATAAACTCTACCGCAAGGACCACCAAAACCCCGGCGCAAAGGCCGATAACCACCGCCGCTCCGGGACTTACCACCGCACAGGGGGCGGTAATTCCCACAAGACCCGCCAGAAGGCCGTTCAAGGTCATGGAGACATCGGGTTTTTTAAACCATATCCAGGAAAAGATCAGGGCGCCCACCGCTCCGGCCGCTCCGGCAAGACAGGTAGTAACGGCAACCCGGGCAATGGCCAGACCGCTCCAGATGCCGCCCTCGCCAACCGTGGCAATGCCCGTGGAGGCCCCGTTAAAGCCGAACCATCCAAAGAAAAGAAGCAGTACCCCCAGGGCCGCATAGGGAATATTGTGGCCCGGAAAGGCTTTAACGGAGATTTTTCCATCGCTGCCCTTGACGTACTTTCCAATCCGGGGGCCAAGTACCGCCGCCCCCATAAGAGCCGCCCAGCCTCCCACGGAGTGAACCACCGTGGACCCGGCAAAATCATGGAAACCTAAGTCCGCAAGCCAGCCCCCGCCCCAGACCCAGTGGCCCGAAATGGGATAGATAAAGGCCGATATAAAGCAGGTGTAGATAAGGTACGATTTAAACTGGGTCCGTTCCGCCATGGCGCCGGACACGATGGTGGCAGCGGTGGCGGCAAAGACAACCTGGAAAAACCAGGTCTTGTAGAAATTACCGTTATCTACCGTTACTTCCATGGGGCCGTTAAAGAACTGATCGGTACCGATAAGCCCCTCAAAGGCGTCTGTACCGTACATAAAACCCCAGCCTATCATCCAGTACACAATGGCCCCAAAACAGAAGTCCATTACGTTTTTCATGGTGATGTTGCTGGCGTTTTTCGCCCGGGTAAGGCCCGTTTCTACCAGGGCAAAGCCGGCCTGCATGATGAATACCAGTATGGACCCAATAAACAGCCATACCACATCAAGGGAGAAGCCCAGCGCTTCAATACTTTCCTGTGCAAATGCGGAGGCTCCGCCCAAACACAGAAGCAGCATTACAATAACAACGAATTTCTTTTGCACTTTCCAGTCCTCCTTATTAAGTTGAGGCTGTTTCAAAACGTCACATTTTGAAAGACGGGCCTTGCCCGCCAATCAGCCTTAAAGTGGTATGGAAAGACCCGGCGGATTTGGCTGCAAACATAACGGCCCTTTCCAATACCTTGCAGTTTGTATAGCAGGAACCGTGCCAACTTTAGCGGAATAGCAAAAAAATATCGTAAATTGCCCAAAAATTCGTATAAATTCGCCGTAGTCGCAGGAATTCCAGGGTAAAAATAAAAAACCCGGAAAAGTCCGGGGAGTATGGTTAGAGAAATTCCACATCTAAAAGTGTTTTCTCAAAAATTGAAGTTTTTGGGAACTTCATATACCACAAAAAATCTTTAATTTATACAAAAATGTATCTTTTTTTATTGGAAAATACATTTTTGTCGGAATTATGGTCAATGCGGAGTGAATAGTTTCTTCTATTCTGGTGGGAAGTTCCGCGGAGCTCTTCCACCGGCCCGTAAGGGGCTTATGGCCGGTAAAACCCCAGATGTACCGGGAAAAGCTTCCAAATTCCCTTTGTATCTTTAGGAATTCCCGGGCGTTTGTTATGGACGCTTCTATCTTAAGGCGGTTGCGGATTATTCCCGGATCGGCCAGGAGTTTTTCTTTTTTCTTTTCCGTATAGCGGGCGGCCTTTTGCGGATCAAAACCATCGTAGGCCCTGTGGTAATTTTCTCTTTTTTTAAGGACCGTCAGCCAGCTTAACCCTGCCTGGGCCGATTCCAGCACCAGAAACTCAAAATGTTTTTGATCGTCGAATACCGGAACCCCCCATTCGGTATCGTGGTAGTTTATGTAGAGTTCCGACCCTTCGCACCATCCACAGCGGTTCATGTATTTCTCCTTACAATTAAAAACTTGCAGCAGGCTGCTAGGGAGCGGTCCCTATGACAGCGGCCCTGTGCCGCAGCGCCAGGTCCGCCAGGACCAGGGCCGTCATGGCCTCCACCACCGGCACAACCCGGGGAACAATGCAGACATCGTGGCGCCCCGGAACGGAAAGGTCCCTCACCATTCCGCGGCGGTCCACGGTTTTCTGGGGCCGGGAAATTGACGCCACCGGTTTAAAGGCGGCCTGGAACTCCAGGTTCATCCCCGTGGAAATGCCCCCCAGGGTTCCTCCGGCATTGTTGGTTTTAAAGGACAGCGCCGGCGGCCCCGGCGAGGGGGCTGCCCCCGGTACCGGTATGTCGTTATTTACAGAACCGGTTAATCCGGCGGCGGCAAATCCTGCTCCAAACTGTACCCCCTTGCAGGCGCCGATAGAAAGGATCCCCTGTCCAAGAAGGGCGGGAAGCTTATCAAAAACCGGTTCCCCCAGACCCCGGGGAATTCCCGAAACCACACAGGAGACAAGGCCCCCGGCGCTGTCCCCCTCCTCCTTTAGTTCCGCCAGGCGCTTTTCTATCCGTGCCGCGGCGTCCCTTCCCGGAACCCGCAGGTAATTCAGGTCCGCTTCGGCCAGATCAAAGTCCCCGTGTCCCGGAAGGGGGGCGCTGATCCCCCCCATGGCGGCGGTCCAGGCCCGGATGGCAATGCCCTGGGATGCAAGAACGGCCCGGGCCACAGCTCCGGCGGCGACCCTGGCGGCGGTTTCTCTGCCGGAACTGCGGCCCCCTCCCCGGGGATCCCGAAGGCCGTACTTTAGCTCCCAGGTCCAGTCGGCGTGGCCGGGGCGGTATAGTTCCTTCAGGGTATCGTAGTCCCCGGAACGCTGATCCCTGTTTCGTATAATAATTGCTATGGGAGTTCCCAGGGTTTTTTCTTCGTATACCCCGGAAAGAATTTCCGGCTCGTCATCCTCGTGCCGGGGGCTTGTGCCGGCGCCGCCGCCGGGACGGCGCCGCCGCAGATCCCGCCGTATATCCTCCACAGTAAGAAGGACCCCCGCAGGACAACCGTCTATCACACAGCCCACGGCGGGGCCGTGGGATTCACCGAAGGTACTTACCCGGAAAAGGGTTCCGAAACTGCTGCCGGCCATGGGTCCTCCTTGTGCAACAAGCTCCTAGGCTTTCAGTTCCGCCAAAGCCGGAGGATTCGCCCCCTTCCGGGAACATACTATGGCCGCGGCCTTGTTGGAAAAGTCCAGCGCTTCCCGCAGTTCCCGGTCCTTCAGCCGGGGTATAGCCCCGGGGGACATACGGCCGTTTATTTCCAGCCACGCCAGCAGGGCGCCGTGGAAGGTGTCCCCCGCCCCGATGGTGTCAATCACCGGAAGCTCCGGCGCCGGAGAAAAAATCTTTATAAAGCCGCCCCCTTCCTGCTTAAGCACCCCCATGGCGCCCTGGGACCCCAGGGTAACGGCCACAAGGCAGGGGCCCATGGAAAGGAGTTTTTCCACCGCCGGTTCTAAGCCCAAACCGGGGTAGATAAAATCAAAGTCCGCGGCGGAAATTTTTAGGATCTGCGATGCCCGGACCCAGCCTTCAAAGCGCCGGACATAGGCATCCCGGTCCTCTATTAGTATGGGCCGGACATTAGGGTCATGGGAAATGACCGGTCCGTTTTCCCGTCCCCGCTCCCGAAGGACAAGCTGTTCTATGGTAGAAGCGGAGCTTTCCATGGTCATAGAGATTGATCCGAAGGCTAGGCAGTTTGCCCCCGGGGGAAGGGCCGGGGGAAGATCCGCCATGGCAAGGGAACGGTCTGCGGCTCCCAGGGTGTAAAAAATATAGGCCGGTTCTTTTCCCTGGTCCAATTTAACAAAGGCCAGGGTGGTGGTTTCGCCGGATCTTACCACCAGGTCTGTGGATACATGGTTCTGTTCCAGATGATCCACCAGGGCTTGGCCAAAGAAATCCCGGGAGAGCCGTGCAAGAAAGGCGGTCCGGGGTCCGGTCTTTTCCCTGCCCAGAAGCCTACCGGCGGCTATGGCGGTATTGTAGGGGCTTCCTCCAAAGCAGGGGGCAAAGAGCTCCCGTCCCTGGGGATCCCTTTCCGGCACCATGTCGATCAGCGCCTCGCCGCAGCAAATAATCATGGCTTAGTATAGGTGCTTTCCACCGGTTTGGGAAGGGAAAACCCCTTGCATATTTTACTAAACTAATGTATAGTATTTCTGTGGAACTGACGGAAAAACTTGCGATCCTCGCCGGGGCCGCAAAATACGATGCTTCCTGTACCTCCTCGGGAAGTCCCAGCCCGCCGCAAAGCCCCCGGGGGGCCTCCGCGGGGGAAAAGGGACTTCCCGGGAAAGGGGCCTTCGGGGTCCGGGTCCCCGCCGGGATTTGCCATTCCTGGACCGGAGACGGGCGCTGTGTCAGTCTTCTAAAGGTGCTGTATTCTAATGTGTGCCGCTACGACTGCGCCTACTGTGCCAACCGGGTGTCGGTGGACATACCCCGGACTTCTTTTACCAGCGAAGAACTGGTCAGTCTAACCGTTGAGTTTTACCGGCGGAACTATGTCGAAGGGCTTTTTCTTTCCTCCGGGATCTTTTCCGATCCGGATATTGTCATGCAAAAACTTATTGAAACGGCAAAGTACCTTCGTACCCAGGCAGGATATGGCGGGTATATTCACCTAAAGATTATTCCCGGTTCCGGGGAAAACCTTATCCGGGAGGCAGGGCGTTGGGCGGACCGGTTAAGCGCCAATATAGAGCTTCCCACCGAAAAGAGCCTCCAGGTGCTGGCCCCCCAAAAATCGGGAAAGCTTATCTTTGGCGCCATGGGCCAGGTGTTGGAGGCGTCCGCCGAAACCGGGGAGGACAGCCGCCGGCTCCGGCATGTTCCGGCCTTTGCCCCGGCGGGGCAAAGTACCCAGCTGGTGGTGGGGGCCAGCGCCGAAGACGACCGGACGATCATGGGCCTTTCCGCCGCCCTCTACCGGAAATTTGAACTGCGGCGGGTGTACTATTCGGCCTATATGCCCGTGGGAAACCTGCCCCCGGTGGAACAGGGGGATCTGCTCCTTAGGGAACACCGGCTGTACCAGGCGGACTGGCTGCTGCGGTTTTACCAGTACCAGATTGGGGAACTGCTTGACGAGGCCCATCCCAATCTGGACAGGGCCTTTGACCCTAAAGTTACCTGGGCGCTCCGGCATCCGGATTTTTTTCCCCTGGAACTTAAGACCGCCCCCTACGAGGAATTACTGCGGATCCCCGGCGTGGGGGTCCGTTCCGCCCGGCGGATTCTGGAAATTAGGCGCCGCGGCTCCCTGAGCTTTGAAGGACTTTCCCGCCTGGGGGTGGTCCTTAAACGGGCCCGGTATTTTGTTACCCTGGGGGGCCGCTCCATTGGCGGCGCCGGGGCCCTGGATAATCCCGGGGCCCTGGCCCGCATCCTGGGCAAAGAGAGGACCGATCCCCAGCTGCTTCTTTTTAATCCGGTTGGAGCCGTTTAAACCTGGGTTTTAAAGAACAAGCTTTCGTGACAGGCGCCCAGGTTGAAACTTTTCCAAAACTAACCGGATTTTGGAACAAGCCCAAATGCCAAGCGGTCAGGAGGATCATATGGATCAATTGTTTGACACAGAACCGGACCGGCCCCTTTCCCTGGAAGCCCTGGAGCGGACGGCCCACACCAGGGGTTCCTCTAAAAAAGGAGACCTGGCCTACAAAATGTGGAAGGAATTTGACAGGCTCCGGGGTCTCCTTCGCTTTACCCAGGATAAGCAGGGCCGGTACCTGGCCCGGTGTGCACCGGATTATTTTGTACTTCCCCTGTTGGGGGATCACTTTTTGCTTCGCTTTGGAGATCTTCCCTGGGCAATTATCGACGAAAAACGGGATCTAATGCTGCTGCGGGAACCGGGAAAAGAGCCGGCCCTGTGCCGGATCCGCCGGGACCGGACCGCCGGGCCGGGTCTGCCGGACCTTGCCGCCGGCGAAACCGGGGACAGCTGGGAACGGCTCTGGCAAAAATACCACCGGTCCATAAATAACGAAGACCGGGCAAATCCGGAACTTCAGCGGCAGTTTATGCCAAAGCGATACTGGAAGTACCTGCCGGAAATGTCCTAACAGGCGGGGGCTTACCAACGCCAGCCTTAGTTTTGAGAGATGCCCAGGGTACTGCCCTTGCCCCAAGAGCCCCGAAACCGGCAAGGGCAAATACCGCCGGCCCTTCAATTGTGCGCGGAGGTTTTTGTGGCCGTGCCGCCTGTTTTGGGCCTACCCTGGCTGTGAAACCGGTTCAATTATCACCCGGTTTCTTCCTAATTCCTTTGCCATATACAGGGCCTTGTCTGCCTTTTCCAGCAGGCCGGTGATCGTAGAACCGGGAAGGCCCTTGGCCACCCCTATGCTGACGGTACATTTTATTTTGGTGTCATTGTATACAAAGGAAGTATTGGCAATGGAGTCCCGTATACGGTCTGCCAGATGCAGGACATCTTCTTCTACGGTATCGGAAATAAGGACCACAAATTCTTCCCCGCCGTAACGGGCCAACAGGTCGTAGGAACGGAGGGTGTTTTTCATCACCGCGGAGGCTCCCTTAAGCACTTCGTCCCCCGCCAAATGTCCGTATGTATCGTTGACCTTCTTAAAGAAATCCAAGTCCAGAATCATGGCATAACAGACCGATTCGAAGCGCTTGGCCTTTTCTATGACGCTCTGGGCCAGTTCCATAAAATGCCGGCGGTTGTACAGCCCCGTTAATGCGTCGGTGTAGGCAAATTTTTCCAGTACCTCGGCCCGAATCGAGGTGGTGTTTATTTTATCCACCGCTAAATACAAGTTTTTGTTTAAATCAAAACGAATAACCGAATTTGCCAAGAGCAGGGCCACCGAATCCAAGGTCGATTCTTCATCTTGGCTAAAGGGACAGTCCCCGGTGCGTTCAAAACCGACAAAACCCCAAAACAGATCCTTTAGAAACACCGGGGTCAGCAGGATCGATCCAATCCCCTGGGGGATAAGATCACAGATCTGCTGGGGGGCATCTTTGATCAAGCTGTTATAGTTTTGCCCCTGCTCCAGAACCTTGGGCCAGGCATGCAGGGGCATGTCTTTGGTAAAGTCTTCTCCCAGGGTGGGCTCGACCCCTTCGCACCATTCATAAATTTCCGTACAGCAGAGGATCCCGTCCACCAGATGGTTCTTGTACAGGTATACCCTGGCCAGGGCAAAGGCCTTGGCTATGGACTTTAGGCAGGACTGGAAACCCTGTTCAAAGGCGGCGTCGTCGGTGTTAAGAAGGACCTCGGTAATTTCAAAGATGCATTGGTTCAGCCGGGACTTTTTATCAAGCTCCCCGGTCATGGCGTCAATTTTTGCCGTAAGGTATTCTACCACCTTGCCCTCAACGGGCTGGGCAGTACCCAGCAGTATTTTCTTCCCCTGGTTTAGGTAGCTTTTTCCCATAATCCGCAGCCACCGGTAGTTTTTTTCTTTTTTGATAAACACCCGGCAATCCACGGACCCGCTTGCACCGGGCTTTTCTATTACCTGCTGCAGGGTTACCGCCAGTTCATGCCGGTCCCCGGGGTCAACCAGGTTAAGAAAATCTTCAAAGGCCATGGCCTTGACATTTTCCAGGCCAATAAGCGCGCAGGCCTTTTGATCCAGGCTGATCATGTTGTTTTCCATTTCCCAAAGGCCAAGACTGTAGGTGTTAATTACATCCAGCAGTGCAAGGATATGATTTGAAAAAAGTTTATTACTCACCGGTTCCCCCAGCTAAAGCATAGTCCGGTCTATGGGACTGCCTATCCATATACTTTCACCAAGATAATCAAGCCGTTTTCCGTCAATAAGGATCTGCACATCATTGACGGTACTAAACTCCGTGGCGGTTAAAACAAGCTGCCGCCGCTGACCTATATACCCCTCCACTCCGTGGGTATTAAATAAAAAGTCTTCGCTAAGGTTAATATAGGCGGTATTGCCCCGGACGACAGCATTAAGGAGCTTGACATTCGCCGGTATCAGCGAAATAAAGCCCTGTTTTTTTTCTTCCGCCGAGGGCCCCGCCATAAGCGCCTCCAGCACATCCTGCAGGGGACTGTCGCTGGAAGGAAGGGTCCGCTTAACCCTGGTCCCGAGGATGGCCCCGCTGTTATCTACCTTTATTAGGTACAGCGGCCTTTCCACAGTTTTCTTTTCGTTTGCCGGAGACGGGGCTTGCGTTCCGGCATCTGGTTTTTCTGCCGCCGCCACCGGGGGGGCGGGGGGTGGTTCCGCCGGTTCCTGGGGAAGGGCGGGAATTTCCGGGCCGGAAAGGGCCGGATCCTCCGCCGCGGGCGCTTCCTCAACCTCTTCGGAGGCTTCTCCCGCCAGGCGCTCCAGAACCTTGGTTTCGCGTAACGTAGCCTTAATACGCTCCAGGTTTGCCATAAAGAGTACGGCCAGGGCAATAAAAAAAGCCATCCAGAAAAGAAGCCATCCGCCGGTCTTTTTTCTTCGTGAGGTAGCCACTTTATTATAATATGATGTAAGGTCCCCCCTCGTCAATTCTTTCATTTGTCTATAAACTTATCCCTAAATTGTCTATAAAGATGACGGAACAACTGGAAAAACTGGGCCGGTTTTTTTCATTTTTGGGGGAATTGCTGCGGGTGGCCATTATTCCCCCCTTTCGCTGGACCCGGTACGCGGCAGAAATAGAACACCTGGGAGTTAATTCGATCCCAATAATCCTCCTTTCAGGGGGGGCCATAGGGATGATCTTTGCCCTTCAATTGGTGGGGATCCTCCAGTTGTTCAATGCGGAGATTGGAACCGGGGCGGTAACTGCGGTGGCCATGGCCCGGGAAATGGCCCCGGTGATCACCACCCTTATGCTGATTGCCAAGAACGGCTCCGCCATGGCCGCCGAACTGGGGACCATGCGGGTAACGGAGCAGATTGACGCCATGGAAGCCATGTCCGTCAATGTGGTCCAGTACCTGGTATTGCCCAAGGTGCTGGCCTCTCTTTTGGTTTTTCCCACCCTAACCCTCCTGGCCAATGTAATCGGCGCCATCGGCTCCTACGGCATCTCGGTGTACCTTCATGCCATCGAACCCGGCGGCTACTTGGACTATATGTTTGACATGCTCCTGCCCACGGATGTAATAAGCGGGCTTATCAAGGCCTTTGTCATGGGCTTTATCACCGCCGTTATCTGCTGTTACTGCGGGCTTAATGCAAGCCAGGGCGCCAAGGGCGTGGGGGAAAGCGCCAACAAGGCGGTGGTTTTGTCATCGGTATCCATATTGGTGGCCGATTATATCCTGGCCACAATAATGATGGGATTCTAATGGAAGCTATTATCCGTATCCGGAATCTTGTAAAAACCTTCGGCGAAAACCGGGTGCTTAAGGATGTTTCCCTGGACATACCGGAAAAATCCCTCTATGCCATTATTGGCCAGAGCGGTACGGGAAAAAGCGTCCTGCTTAAGACCGTCATGGGGATGATTATGGCCGACTCGGGCCGCATCTGGTTTAAGGATACGGAACTTACGGCCCTGTCTTTGCGGGAAACAAGCCGGATACGGCGAAATTTTGGCTATTCCTTCCAAAATGCGGCCCTCTTTGATTCTATGACGGTGGGGGAAAATCTGGCCTTTCCCCTCCAGGAAGTCCTGGCCATAAAGGACAGGGAGCAGATCAATAAAAGGATCGCCGAACTTCTTGCATGGATAGAGCTTCCGGGTATAGAATGCAAGTGGCCGGATGAACTTTCCGGGGGAATGCGCAAGCGGGTCGGCGTAGCCCGGGCGCTTATGATGAACCCCCAGGTTTTGTTCTTTGATGAACCCACCACGGGTCTTGATCCGGTATTGTCCGAGACGATCAATAATCTGGTAACCCGGGTCAACAGGGAGTTGGGCATTACCTGTGTAATGATAACCCATGATATTCCATCGGCGTTCAGGATCGCGGATCGTATAGCTTTTCTTGATCAGGGGTATATTATTGCCGACGGAGAGCCCAAAGAGCTTGTCCGGTCCGAACATCCCATGGTCAAAGATTTTATAAGGATATCCTTTAACGAATTAAACCTATGAAAATATCACGGTATGTTAAGATAGCGCTGTTTTTTATTATCTTTGGAACCGCCGGGACGGGGTATATTATCCTGTCCAGCAGCGGTTTTTCACGGTTCAATACCAAAACCTACCAGCTGACGATCCGGGATGCCACCGGGCTTTCTTCCCGGTCCCGGGTGTATATGGCGGGGGTTCCGGTGGGTAAGGTGGAAGAGATATTCCTGGAGGAGGGCAGCGCCAGGATTAAGATTGTGGTTCTAAAGGATGTGGAGATCCGCCGGGGGGCAACTATATCCCGCCGGTCCTCTTCCCTCCTGGGGACCGCCATGCTGTACTTGGATCCGGGGCCGGTAACGGGGACGCTGCTTCCGGCGGGCAGCGTAATCCAGGCGGATGGGGGAACATCGGATTTAATGGAAGTCGCATCGGATGTCCTGCGGGAATTTCAAAACAACCAGATGGCCCTGCTGACGGTTTCTTTGGAAACCTTTAATTCCATCGCGGCAAAAATTGACGCCAGAACAGAGGAAGAACTGGTACGGATCTCCCGGATTTTGGAGAGCGCCGCCCTTATCAGCGAACGGGTTGACCGGATCCTGGCGGCCCGGGAGGAAGATATAAGCCTTTCTCTGCAGGAACTGTACCTGGCCATGGGAAACATCCGGCAAATCTCCGGCGAAATAGCCCAGGGCAGGGGCAATGTGGGCCAGGCCATATATGACGACCGGCTCTACAATTCCCTTTTATCCACGATAGAGCAGACGGAACAGGCGGTGGTAAAACTCCAGGGTGTTCTGGACGGCGCGGGGAATTTTGTCAATAGGATTAACAATACCGGCATAATGGTAGATTCCCATGCCAACTACGGCTTTAACAGCACCAATGTCCGGGCCGGGGCTTCCCTTAGGCTGGAGCCCCCCTCGGGGGACCGCTGGTACCGGGTGGGGGTAAACGGCGCCCCCGAGGGGGTAAGCTCCAGGGTGGTTACCACCACCTCTGCCGGGGGGCTAACCACCACCCAGGATAAAACGGAAACCCGGTATAGTTTTTCGGTGGATGCGGAACTGGCCCGGCGTTTTGGCATTGTAACGCTCCGGGGGGGGCTGCTGGAAAGCAGCGCCGGCATAGGGCTGGATGTTCAGCCCATTCGCCAGATTGCCCTGTCGGGGGAAATTTTTAATTTCCGCCGGGATGCCCCCCCCAATCTGCGGGGAACCCTTACGGTGTATCCTTTCTTTAATCCCAACACAAACAACCCCCTTAACTGGATCTACCTGCACGGGGGTATCTACAACGCCCTTAGTGCGGACCGGGACCTGTTTTTAGGCGGAGGAGTGCGCTTTAGCGACCATGATATAAAGAGCATGGTGGGTCTGGCGGTCTCTACCACGACGGCCCAGTAAGCGGCCCCGGACATATTTCCCAGGGATTCTGCGAATGTTCATGGTACAACTGCAACAGGCTCCTACGAGGATCGCAGCGCGTCGTCAAAGGCCGTTGTGGAGGGGGTAAAATCCACCCGGCGGACAAATTCGCAGGCTTCCTTAGCGCCAAATTCCCGTTCCATCCCCGAATCTTCCCATTCCACCGAAAGGGGCCCCTGGTAGTTCATCACATTGAGCTCCCGGATAATGTTTTCAAAGTCCACATCCCCATGCCCCAGGGAACGGAAATTCCATCCCCGCCGGGTGTCTCCAAAGGTGATGTGGGATCCGAGGATCCCCCCCCGGCCGTCCAGGGTTACCGCCACATCCTTCATATGCACATGGTAGATCCGCTTGGCAAAATCCCGCAGGAATATCTGGGGATTAAGCCCCTGCCAGACAAGATGGGAAGGATCAAAGTTAAACCCCAGGGTTGGCCGGTGGTTAAATTCTTCCAGCAGCCGCTGGGCGGTGTAATAATCAAAGGCAATTTCCGTGGGGTGTACCTCCAGGGCAAATTTAACGCCGTGCTTATCAAATTCGTCAAAGATTGGGGTCCACAGCTCCCGGATCTCCCTAAAACCATCGTCGATCATCTTTTCGGTGGTTTGGGGAAAGGAATACCACTGGGCCCAAATGGGGGACCCCAAGAAACCGTTCACCACCGGAACACCCATGTTCTTTGCCGCCGCCGGGGCATAGGTCATATATTCCACCGCCCATTGGCGGATCCTTCCCGGATTGCCCGCCAATTCCGCGGGGGCAAAACCGTCCAGCCGGGGGTCCCAGCGATCCCCCACACACTGGCCTATCAGGTGGGCGCTGATCGCCCAGGTCTTAAGGCCGTGGCGGGCTAGAATATCCAGTTTGTTTTTAGCATAGGCCGGATCGGCGGCGGCTTTTTTTAAGTCCAGGTGATCGCCCCAGCAGGCGATCTCCAAGCCGTCGTATCCGAAGGATTTTGCTTTGGCGCAAATTGTCTCAAAGGGCAGATCCGCCCATTGTCCGGTAAATAGGGTTACTGGCCGTGGCATCGTTTCCTCCTAAAAAGTAATCCACACCGCCCCCTGGCGGGAACTTTCTACACAGGCATTTATGAATCGTACCCCGTTTAGGCCGTCTTGACCATTGGGAAAGTCCAGATCGTCCCCCTCGGGGGTTTCGCCGGCCCTTTGTTTGATCAGGGCACCCATGTAGGTTTTATAGATATTTGCTAGGGCCTCAAAGTACCCCTCCGGATGCCCCGCGGGAATCCGGGAAAAGGCCTGGGCCCGGGGGTAAAAGCTGTCCCGGCCCCGGGAAAGGACCATCCGGGGTTTATCCCGCAGGGACACCCTAAGGTAATTGGGATCTTCCACCCGCCATTCAAGGGAGCCCTGCCTGCCAAAGATCCGGAATTGAAGGCCGTTATCGTACCCGGCGGCCATTTGGCTTGACCAGTACACGCCCTTGGCGCCGCCCTCGTATTCTACCAGGATTGTGGCGTTATCGTCCAAAACCCGGCCGGGGCCCAGCCTGTCCAGCCTGGCCAGGACGGATTTTATCTTTAACCCCGTAACATACGAAATTATGTTTTCGATATGGGATCCTATGTCCCCCACACAGTTGGAGTTTCCCGTCCATTGGGGATCGGTACGCCATTGGGCCTGCCTGTTCCCTTCTTTTTCCTGGGGGCTGATAAGCCAGTCCTGGGGATACTCGGCGGCCACATAGATCACCTCGCCGATTTCGCCGTGCCGGATCATCTCCCGGGCATGTTTAACCGCCGGAAAACCCGTATAGGTATAGGTAACGCAAAAAAGAAGGTCCCGGCTCTTTGCCAGGTCCGTTAATTCCATCGCCTGGGATTCGGTAAAGCACAGGGGCTTGTCGCATACCACGGGGATTCCCCGGCGTAGAAATGCCCGGACCGCAGGATAATGACTTACATTGGGGGTGACAATGACGGCAAAATCAATGCCGCCGGGGCCATTGCCCTCGGCTTCGGCCATTTCTTCAAAGGTCCCATAGAGCCGGTCCCTGTCTATGCCCAGGGCCGTTCCCGTGCTTAGGGTGTTCTCGAAGGAACGGGAAAAACAACCCGCCGTAATAAGGGCCATTTCGTCCAGGGCTATGGATCTACGGTGCACATCCCCAATAAAGGCCCCGGGGCCGCCCCCCACCATACCGTACCGCAGCTTCCCCGTAAACTCCGTCCTGGGGGGGCTTCCGTCTATCATGCCCTAGTGTACCCCGGAGCCTTGTAAAAAACAAGTTTTTTCTATGATGATTAAGCTGTGGAAACCCCGGATCCCTACGCCCCCTGCCGTCTCTGTCCCCGCCGCTGCGGGGTTATGCGCCGGGCCGGGTCCGGCCGCGGTTACTGCGGAGAAGGGGCCGCCCTGCGCCTTGCCTGCGCTTCCATCCACCGGGGGGAGGAACCGCCCCTTACCGGAACCGGCGGCTCCGGTACGATCTTTGTCAGCGGCTGCAGCCTGGGCTGCATCTTCTGCCAGAACCGGCAAATATCCCGGGGCCCGCGGGGGGCCGCCGGCTCCGCGGACCAGGTCCCATCCGGGGAAGCCCTGGGCCGGATCGTGGATGCGAAGGAATTTGCCCGGATTTGCCTGGCCCTGCAAAACCGGGGGGCGGAAAATATTAACATCGTCACGGGAACCCACGCCGTGCCGGCCCTGGTTAAGGCCATCGCCGCCGCCCGGAGAGACGGGGCCGCCCTGGACATACCGGTGCTGTGGAATTCATCGGGCTACGAGGTTCCCGAAACCCTGGATCTGCTTTCGGATACGGTGGAGGTGTTTCTGCCGGACCTAAAAACCCTGGACAGCGCCGTATCGGAACGGTACTTTAATGCCCCGGATTATCCGGACCGGGCCGTCGGGGCCATACAAAAGATGCTTGCGCTGCGGCCCCTTAGGTTTGAAAAGCGGGACCAGGGCCCGGACCGCATGGTTTCCGGGGTCATGGTCCGCCACATGGTTCTTCCCGGCTGCCTTGAATCCACCCGGCATGTGCTGCGGTGGTTTGCGGAACATTGTGCCGGCCGGGCCATGCTTTCCCTCATGTTCCAGTATACGAGCATATCCCCCCGGGGAACCGCTCCGGTCCGCCGGGTTAATAAAACGGAATACCGCACCGTACTGCACTGGCTTGACGAATGTGGCATTGAGGACGGATACTGCCAAGACCTGTCCCCGGATGCCCGCTGGATCCCCGATTTTGAACAGGTCAACCCCTTTCCAACGGAACTATCAATACCGGTATGGCACTGGCGAAGGGGCTTTGTATAAGGGGCCGCAGATTTGTTTGCAGATTTTGTTTATGGAAGAACTTGTTCCAAAATGTCAGTTTTTGGAACAGCTTCCTTAGGGTAAAGGAAAAACCGGGTTTTGTCACAAGCCCGGAGCATTTGACATTTTAGGACTTTCGACTAGAATATACATCATAGATTTGAGTTTGTCTGGAAAGGAAGCAGTACGGGTTTATTGAATGGGAAAACAAAAGGCAGTATACGCCCCCGGGGAACTTAGTAAAGTCAGGGAACGTCTGGGAAACCTGGACCTGGACGAGGCAAAGCGGATGTCCCAAATTCTGGGGGGCGAAGTAGGGTACGAGCGTAACAATGAAAAAGAAGCATCCCGGCAAAAACGGGTACGGCACGAGACGGTTGAAGTAAACATAGGGAACCGAAAGCCCCGGCACCGGGTCGAGACCGCCGCGGCGGATGGTACGGAGAATGAAAAGGACCCGCGCTCCCGCAAGAAAACAGCCCCACGACGGGACGATCCGGCGGATGATCCGGCGGTCCCCGTTAAAGCCGGTTACTGGGAACGGGTTAAAATAGATAAATACTGCGGCCAGGTGGAATTTGAAATTAAAAATTCCAGCCAAATACTGGTTTCGATGCTTTCTATTTTTAACGATCCCCCGGACTATGTCAGTTCCGCCTTTGTAAACAGAAGGATGAACAGCTATTACAAACGGATCGAGGCCCTGGTTACCTCGGTCCGTTCCCTTATTCCCCGGAACAGCTTAAGACGCAACGAGCGGCTAAAAAAAGCTTCCCCCTTTGCATATTCGGTCATCGATACCCTGCGGTACTGGAACATTGATCAGATCTCTACGATCCTTTCCCGGATCCAAACCCGGCCCCGAAGCACTAAGGTATCGGACTTTACCGAAATTTTGCGGGACATTTACCGGCCCCTGTATATTCTGGAATATCTGGACCCGGAGGTTCACATTAAGGGGGCTTTTAAGCTGCTCTACAAGATCCTCTATCTGGAAAACCCCTCCGAGGCCAAGGGAAAGTACCAGGAACTGATCCGAAGCGCCCTGGTTTCTTTCGGCATGATCCGCCGGGATATCCGGTATCAACTGTACCCCATGCTGCTTAAACTCCTCTCTAACCGCTGGATTTCCTACGAGTCCTTCTTCCAGGAACGGAAAAACCGGATCCGGGCTTTTCTTCAGGTAACAGAAAAGGACCGCATCAGCCCCCAAATGGACCATGCCGCCGTTACCGAAGACGCCGCCGGTGACGCCGCCGTGTCCGGCGACACGGCCCCCGCCGGGGAACCGGCGGGGGGGGGCGATACCCTGGTCCCGGGGGATATTGTCGAGGCCGCCGAACTCAGCTCCATGACCGAGGAAGAGCAGGTAAAAAGGCAGATTCGGGAATCGGAGACCAAGGCCCTGGAAAAGGGCTTGGCGGCCCTGGAGACCCTGTTCCCTAAGGCCGGCTGGGAACGGATCCACCTGTACCCGGATCTGTACCCGTATTTTTCCGACGTGTTTACCCTAAAAAAGCCGGTGGAATTAATAGCCCCCACGGATCCCCTTCAACAGATTTATATTCTAACCCACATACTCGAAGAACTTTTTTTTGGACTGCGCTATACCGTATTCGGGGTTATTATGGGGCCCGACGGCAATTCCGAACGGATCGACGGACCCATGACACGGATTATCAATTCCTGGTCCAAGATCAACGAAGAAGGTTTCGAAAAGGAATACCTGCCCAGGCTGGACGAGTATTGCCGGCTTTTGGAAAATACCGCCGAATCCAGAAGCAGCAACTATGCTAAACGGCTGCTTAATGAGCTGCATTGGATTAAACGACTTTACTTTCTGCCATACTACCGGTTCGAGTCTATCATGCCCCCGCCGTTTCAAAAAAATGCCGTCGCGGCCCTGTACCCGGAAGTAAGGGCCCTTCGCCGGTACCTAAGCGCCATTGCCATGGACATAGAGCAGGGAAACAAACGGGGGGGGGCGGAAAGCCGGGCCCCCTGCGACGGCATCGATAACCCCTGGGACCCCTATGTCTTCCAGGTGCCCAACCCTGTTTCAAAACGGCTGGACATGCTGCTGGCCCCCAAGAAGCGGAACAACTCGTCCCTTATCTACTTTACCCTGGCGGTTACGGTGGCGCTGGACCATCTGTTGAACAACGAAGACAGCTGGGCCTATGAACGGGCCTCGGGCTTTCTCTTTCGCAGCGAAAACGGCGAAGGGGTCCGCCCCCTCTTTGGGGTCGATACCAAGGTCGATACCGAGCAGATCTTTAAACAGGCCCTTAAAAAACGGCAGATCGCCGCGGCCCAGGCAGAGGCGGAGCGGAAGGCCGCGGATATTAACGTATAGCAAAACAGGGGGAAAAAAACACTATGGTAGGGATGAATTATAAGCTTGCGGAATTGGAAAAAAACGGTAAGCCCCTTTATGCGGGCATTATCGGCGCCGGCCAAATGGGCCGGGGCATGGTGGCCCAGATGCTTTCCATGAAGGGCCTGCGGCCCGCGGTGGTGGCGGACCTAAGCCTGGAAGATGCCCGGGACGCCTATGCCGACGCGGGGTTAAAACCGGGGGTGGATTTTGACGCCGCAGCGACGGTGGCGGCGGGGGACAAACTGCTGGCCGCGGGAAAATTTGTAATTACCGTGAACAGTGAACTTGCCACAAAATGCAGCGCCGTCCATTGTACCGTGGATGCCACGGGGGTGCCCGAAGCGGGGGCCAAGGCGGCCATGGAGGCCATAAACAACGGCAAGCACATTGTCATGCTCAACGTGGAAACCGATGTGTGTATCGGTCACATCCTCCACAAGCTGGCGGCCAATGCGGGGCTGGTGTACAGCGGAAGCGCCGGGGACGAACCGGGGGCGGTCCTGGAACTTTTTGATTTTGCCGACGCCCTGGGCTTTGATGTCCGGGTTATCGGCAAGGGCAAAAACAACCCCATTGACTATGACTGTACCCCGGAATCGGTGGCGGAAGAGGCAAAACGCAAAGGGGCCAGTCCAAAGATGATCTGCTCGTTCAAGGACGGGACCAAAACCATGGTCGAAATGACCGCCATGGCAAACGCCACGGGATTTTTACCGGATATTATGGGCGCCCATGGAGCCTCCGGAACAGTCCGGGATCTGCCGGATCTGTTAAGCCTAAAAAGCGAAGGCCGGGGGGGCATCCTTAACAGTTACCGTACCGTGGAATACATCAACGGCGTGGCGCCGGGGGTTTTTATTATTATCGCTTCGGATCAGCCCCATATCAACCACGAACTGGCCTACCTGGGCATGGGTTCTGGGCCAAACTATGTCCTTTACCGGCCCTACCACCTTACCAGCCTTGAAACACCCCTGACGGTGGCCAAGGCCTGCATCGATCATGTCCCCAGTATCGTTCCCCGGGCGGGCCTGGTGGCCGAAACGGGGACCATTGCTAAACGGGACCTAAAGGCGGGGGAAAGCCTCGACGGCATTGGGGGCTTCACCATCCGGGGAACCTTTATCTCGGCCCCGGAGGCCCGGGAAAAAAATGTTCTTCCCATGGGGCTGGTAAACAAAAACACCGTCATGCTTAGGGACGTAAAAAAGGGCGGTCTTATTACCTACGCCGATGTAAAACTCGACGAAAGTTCCCTGATGGTGCAGCTGCGGAAGCTGCAGGACGGGCTTTTTGTTTAGCAGTTTACCGCGCTTCGTTCATACGGTACATAAAACAAGCCCATCCAAAACGCTGTTAGTTTTGGGCGGGACTTTTCCGGTTGCCGCCGATGCTTTTACCGATCAGGGTGGAAAGGGGAACCACTTCGTATCCTTCCCGTACCAGGGCGTCCAGCAGGATCTCGAGGCTGTTAAACAGGTAATCCCCCCTGCCCCCGGGAAGGGCCCCCAGGCGGATAGGGATGATAGACCCCCCCTCCTTGGCGTCCATAATATAATCGATCATCTCCGCCGCGGTAAGCTGCTCTATTCCAAGACGCCGGGCATCCCCGGACTGTATCCAGTCCCGGCTGTCAATATCCCGGGCAATGGTTCTGTACCCCGCCTCGGCGGCGGCGGCGGCAATTTCCCGGGAAACCGCATAATAGGGGGGGTGCCAAAAAAGAGAAAGCTCTTTTTTAGCGGCTTTAAAAAACTCATCCTCGTTCCGGGCAAGTCCCCGGGCAATAAAGGCGTTGTCCACCCGGTACCGGGAATCGGAAAGATCCATGGGGGCGTAAAACATAGAGGCGGCTTCGTGTCCCGCCTCGGCAATTTCCCCCGCGGCCCGGGGGTGACGGCGGATAAATTCTCCATTAAGAAAGAACGTAGCCTTAATTTCAAAACGGTTAAGGGCATCCAGTACGGTACTTAACCCGGCATCGTCATCGTACAGATCAAAACACAGGCTCAGCGTCCGGGTTCCCCTGGCGCCGTGGGCAAAGAGAAAATCCGGGGATTCCGGAAGCCGGCATGGATTGGGCCCCGCGGCGGGGGAGAACCTGCGGGCGCCGGCTTCCCGCTCGAAAAGCGGGAAGGTTCCCACGGAAGCGCTGTTCCGTACCATGGGGACATTTTCAAAGAACCCGTTTTCGGCGGCCTCCAGGTAGACCCTGTACCGATCGGAACTTATGGACGCTTCCCGTACCGGGGGGGTACGGTACGGAACCCAGGGGGAATGGCCGTCGGTGATATACCAGGAACCACCGGAAAAACCCAGGATACGGCCCGGTCCTTCCGGGGAATCTTCAAAACCATACCGGGAAACCGAGGCCAGACAGAGGAGTTTTGCCCCCGCCGGATCCTCCAGGGGCAGCCGTTCAATCTTTTCCCTCCCCCCAAGCACCAGTTCATTGTTTCCCAGCCAAATACAGGAATACACCGGATCGGAGCTGAACCGGGCGGACAGGGTCCAGGATTGGTAATCGTAGAGGAATAGGCCGTTTTTTCCCCAAAAGACGGCGTGCTTTCCATCCGGGGAAAGCCCCGCGGAAAAAGCCGGGGGGCTTTCCAGGGTTTCGAAGGCCGGGGAGGGGACGGCGGTATTAAGCCGGTAGGCCATGACCCCCCCCCCAGAACCGGGGGCGGAATCAAAGAGGATCGTGAGGATCCCCCCGGTGGACCAGAGCACACCTATCCGGGAAGCGGTCCGGCCCGCCATAATAGCCGGTACCGAACCGTAGGGGACTTCTTTTTCTATGCCGAGGGGATAATAAAGGATATTTCTTCCCCCCTTGCACAGAACCAGGGAAAGACCGTCGGGGGCAATCCAAAAACTGTCAAAATTCGGATCAAATTCAAGGGGAAGCCTCCCGGCCACGGTGCCCATGTCAAGGAATCCCCTATAGAGGGTCCTAAGAAAAAATTCATCGCTTCGGATCCGGTATACCGTAGATCCCCTAAGGTAGTAAAAATCTTCCCCCGAACCCCGGCATACGGAGTTAATCGCCCCCTCGCCGATAAGGCGGTACCGTTCGTCCGGCGGCAGAGTCTGGGCCGCCACGGTATAAAAATAAAGGCGCCCCCCCTTTGAGTACAGGAACCCCCTGGAATCGGCGCTCCAGAGGGCGGGAAAAAACCTGCCGGGCCTTTCGATTTCCGCAGAAACGGAGAATCTTCGCCCTGTTTCCCCGTCCAAAAGGATCAGGGCGCCCCGGGCGTAACTGGAGGGATCCACATACAGGAGCCACCGGCCGTCGGGGGAGGAAGAGGTGGTCTCCACCCTGCCCCCCGGAAGGGCCCCGCCGGTAAACGAGGGGAAGCCCGGAAACGTTTGGGGAAGCCCCCCCGTTACAGGAATTCGAAGGCTGCCAAAGGCATTATGAACAAGAAGGATCTTGCCCCTTCCCAGGACCTCCATTTTTTCGGGAAAAGCGCTTAACTGGCTTAGGGAACGGCTGTCCAGCCGGGCATAGAACAGGGCCCCCTGGGCCTCGGCACCGCCCCCCCGGGAGTCGGCGGTAAAGAGGAGCCGGTCGCCGCCGGCAATGTCAAGGCCGGAAAAACGGATCTTCCCCCATGCTCCCAGGGAAAGCAGAAGGAACAAAACAAAAACCGGAGTTTTTTTCTTCATTCCTCCCCCGGAATTCCGGCCTGTTCCGGAACCATGGCTCCCTCGGGGCCTCCCGGAATGGCGGCCCTTCCCCAAACCCCTAGGATCCCCTCCAACTCCCGTTCCAAGGAATCCAGGGTATCCTCCAGCTTTTGAATGCGTTTTAGCGAAAAATGGGTCCGTGTTTCGTGGAGCCGCCGGCAAATGTCGTCCAGCAGAAGTTCAAAGGAAAGCTCTTCTTCAGAGACCAGCACATTACCGGGGCCGGTTTGATCAGTTGGTTTCACTTAATTCGACGGCTCCCCTGGAAAGGGCCGTATTTTTATCTATAGAGGCAAAAGCCCTTATAAAAGTAACCACCGCAAAAAAGGCGATCACAATTAGGACAAGCTTGCGCATGGTTCCTCCAATCGGCTTGGTTTATGTTCTATGTACTCTATCGTACCACTATCTATTTAGCACTTCAAGGGGGTTTATGGCCCGTTTGTTCTTATATACAGAAAAATGGAGGTGGGGCCCGGTACTTCTGCCGGTGCTGCCCACCCGGCCTATGATTTCTCCCTGGTTTACATAGACCCCCCCCCGTACCAGGATCCTGCTTAAATGGGCGTACATGGTTTGGTAGTCCCCCCCGTGGGTAAGAATAATAAAATTGCCGTACACCGCATTGGTTCCGGTGGCAGAAACCCGGCCGTCCGCGGAGGCCTTAACGGGGGTTCCCATGGGGGAGGAAAGATCCAGCCCCGCATGGAAGCTCCTGGTTCTGGAGAAGGGATCGATCCGCCACCCAAAAGGAGAGGTCTGTCTGCCGTTCACGGGAAGAATAAAAAGTTCCCCCAGGGCCTGCCGGAGTTCGTTCCTGTCCATTTTTGCCCCGGGAATGAACAACACCGTACCGGCGCTGATATCGTCGCTTTGTATGTCGTTGGCATCGAGGATCGCCGTCAAGGGAACCTCCAGCGATCCGGCTATTTTAGCGTAACTGTCCCCGGCTTTAACCGTATAGGGAATGCCGTCCATGTTGGGGATCCGTATCTTCTGTCCCGCCCTTAACTCCCGCCGGACGTTCCGCAGGTTATTGGAGGCAATTACCGCATCCAGGGAAAGGCCAAAACGCCGGGCTATGCCTTCCACCGAGTCTCCGGACCGTACCAGATACTCCTGCCAGGCAAAGGTTTCCGTCACATCCAGGGGAATTTCGTCCCATTCCTCCATGGGGGGGGCGGAGGGACCGGAAAAGCCCCGGGTGAAACCGCCGGCCATCACATCCCTGGCCAGGGTATCTTCCGGCGGATCCGGATCGGGGATATAGCTTAAGCCCCAGGCCAGAGCCAGGGTTCCCAGAATACACAGGCCCAGGGCGGGAAGAAATTTTCCCCGGAGTTTTTCCGGTAAACGGGAAAGGCCAAGACCGGCGGCGGGTTTGGCGGCAGGGGCCCCCTGGGGTTTTGCCGCCGGCGGCT
The DNA here is from genome assembly GCA_031277165.1 of Spirochaetaceae bacterium. Taxonomy (GTDB): domain Bacteria; phylum Spirochaetota; class Spirochaetia; order Treponematales; family Breznakiellaceae; genus JAISLT01. The sequence goes on along the minus strand of JAISLT010000096.1, from coordinate 10,565 downwards.
TGTATTGAAAGATGGGATATTTTGCCGGGTTTTTGAAGAACCGGAATTTTTTTCGCCGGGCCGCCGGGGAACGCCGGTCTGCAACGGCAGAATTTTCCCCGGGGATCTGGTACCTGGCAGCACTGGAAAGGAGGGACCGGGCAGAACGGCGATGCACATGCTGGGAGGCAATAATATCCTTCATTTGATTTTTTATCGACAGAATCGAAGCTAATCATTATACTAGCCGATATATATGGCAGGGGATAAAAAAGAACAACGTGGAGTGCTTGGGGCAGTATGTTTGGCCTTTATGGTTGCTCTGGGGGTGAAGATTTTTTTTGTGGATCTTATGGTAACCCAGGGCAGATCCATGCTGCCCGCCCTTGAGCCCGGTTCGGTACTGGTGGTGAACAAGGCCGCCTATGGGGTCCGGATCCCCGGTCTGGGGGTATACCTGCTGCGCTGGTCCGTCCCCCGATCCGGCGATATGGTGGTTTTTTATACTCCCCTGGGGGAACGGGCGGTAAAACGCTGTTATTACGTCCGGGAAGGAACCTTCTTTGCCCTGGGGGACAATGGCCTTGAGTCCTTTGATTCCCGGTCCTACGGCCTTATTTCTCTGGATCATATTCTGGGAAAAGTGGTGGCGGTTAAATGAGCTTTTCTGCGGATCCAAAGCAGATCAACCGGCGGTTCTTTTTTATTATCCTCCTCCTTTCCGCCGCCGCCCTGTACGTGCTGATCCGGTATTTTATTATTATGATAAGTCCCCCGGGATCGGATTTTTTTTCCGCCCCCAAGCCCAGCGCAGAACGGGGGGCTATTCTGGATCGTAACGGCCGGTTCCTGGCCCTTCAAACCAGGCTGGGGAACGTCAGCGTATGGCGTCCCGACATACCGGACCTTCCCGCCCTGGCGGAGGAACTGGCGGGGATCCTGGAACTGCCCGCGGAGGAGATCCGGGAAACCATAGAAAAGTCCTCCAGCGATTTTTTGTACCTGAAAAAACAGGTGGAACAATCGGTGGTGCAGCGCATCCAGGGCCTGCGTTCCCAGGGAAAACTCCGGGGGGTAAGCATAGAGCCGGTCCTGGGGCGGATCTATCCGGAAAAAAATCTGGCCGCCCAGATTATAGGCTTTACGGGGAACAACAATACGGGCCTGGCGGGAATTGAATATTCCTTTGACGGCGAGCTTTCCCCCCAGGACGGAAAAAACGGCAGCCAGGTGATACTTACCATTGATACCAATATTCAGTATATTCTGGAGGATATTGCCGGAAGGGTCATGGAAGAAAATAAGGCCGAAGCGGTGATGCTGCTGGCCATGGATCCCCGGACCGGCGACATCCTGGGATCCGCCTCTCTGCCGGGGTTTGACCCCAACGATATACAAAATTCCGACGAAATTTCCCGGATGGACCGGCCTTCGCTCTGGGCCTATGAGCCCGGATCGGTATTTAAGGTTTTTACTATTTCTGCCCTGCTGGATTCCGGGGCCATTGCGCCGGACACGGTCTTCTTCTGCAACGGCCAGTACACCCGGGGAGACCGGATCACCATCAAGTGTCTGCAGGCCCATGGGAATGTCACCGCCAGGGATATTATTGTCTTTTCCTGCAATGCCGGGGCTGCCTATGCATCGGACCGCATGGGGGCGGGCCTTTTTTACCAAGCCCTGGAGAACTTTGGCTTTGGCAGCAGAACCGGCACGGGAACCCCCGGCGAAACCCCGGGGTTTCTGCGCCCCGTTAAGCAGTGGTCCGAACGATCAAAACCCACCATAGCCATGGGCCAGGAAGTATCCGTCTCGGCCCTGCAGATGATGCAGGCCGCTTCGGCGGTGGCCAACGACGGGATCCTTATCCCCCCCCGGATTGTGTCCCGGATTGTATCGGACGATGGCAAAACGATCCGCGAATACCGGAATGCCCAGCCCCGGCGGATCCTCAGCGCCGAAACCGCCCGGGCCATGCGGTCCTATATGGAAGAGGGGACCCTGGATCTGGGGATTGGCCGTTTTGCCCGGGTGCGGGATATTGCCCTGGCGGTTAAGACCGGTACCGCCCAGGTTATAGACCCGGAAACAAGGGCCTATTCGGAAACCGACTATATTGCCAGCTGCCTGGCCCTGCTTCCGGCGGAAAATCCTTCCCTGGTTCTTTACATGGTAATTGTAAAACCCCGGGGGGATTATTATTTTGGCAGCCGCACCGCCGCACCGGGGATCCGGGAAACCGCCGAGGCCCTGATTGACTACCTGGGCATTCCCCGGGGAAGGAATCCCCTGGTAAGCCACCCCGGGGCCGTTTCTATCCCCATCGAAGAAATTTTAACCATCGGCGATACGATCCCCGATTTTACCGGCATTGCCAAACGGAGTCTGGCCCCCCTGCTTCTTCGGGACGACATCCGCCTGGATATCCGGGGAGAGGGCTGGGTGGTCCGCCAAAGCCCTCCGCCGGGGACGGCCTATCAAAAGGGCATGACGATCACACTGGAGTTGGAATGACCCCGGAGTTCTCCCGAGGGGATCCCGCCGCCTGGTGGGACCGGAACCTGGAGATCCTCCGGCGCCGGTATCCGGCCTTGGCGGAGAAGCTGGAGATAGAAAGTCCCGGGGACTTTAGGGTTGAACGGGCCGCCGCCGGGGATCCGACCCTTAGCTTCCGGGGGCTTCACATCCATTCCCGGCAGGATCCGGCCCGGGAAGGGAACCGTCAGGCTGAATCGGCCCTTACCGGGGCCGGCGAAGCCCCGGTGATCCTCCTTGGGTTTGGCCTGGGGTATGCCGCCGAAGCGCTGGCAAAAAATCACCGGGAACATCCCCTTGTTATAATTGAACGGAGGAAGGAACTGTTTACCCTGGCCCTGGGGCAGCGGGATCTGGAGGCCCTGCTGTCCCCGGGGCGGGCGGTTTTTATTATCGGCGGAAACAGCGGCGCCGTCACCGGGGCCTTGGCCTTGCTGGAACGGGCCCATGCTCCCCCGCCGGTGATCCTTAAAAACAGGGCCCTCACGTCCCTTACCCCGGAGGATCAATCCTGGTATGCCGATGCGGAACGGCACATCCGTACCTGGGCTTCCAGGGACAAGATCAATGCCGCCACCCTTCAACGGTTTGGCCGGCGCTGGACCAGGAACCTGGGGGCAAACCTTTCGGGAACGGTCCGCTTCCCTGGGGTTAAGGGACTTACCCATATCCTAAGGGGCACGGATATTCCTGTTTTTCTTGCCGCCGCGGGGCCCTCCTTAAACAGCCTGGATTCCCTTTTGCCGGAGATAGCCCTCCGCTGCGTTACCGTAACGGTGGACACCTCCCTCCGGTTTTTTCTCCGGCGGAATACGGCCCCGGATTTTACCGTCTCGGTGGATCCCCAGTACTGGAACGGCCGGCATCTGCACCGGGTACGGGGGGATGGAACCGCCCTAATCGCCGAATCGGCGGTTTATCCCCCGGTGTTGCGGGAAAAAATTTTTAGCCGGATCTTCTTTTGCCAATCCCTGTTTCCCCTGGGGCGCTTTATCGAAGACCGTACCGACCCCAAGGGCGCCCTGGGAGCGGGGGGATCGGTGGCCACCACCGCCTGGGATTTTGCCCGCCTTCTGGGACCGGGCCAAATCTGGATCGCCGCCCTGGATCTGGGGTTTCCGGGCCGTCAAACCCACTTTAAGGGGGCTGTCTTTGAGGAAAACGCCCACGCCGAATCCCGGCGGTTTTTACCGGCGGAGACCCTTTCATTTCAATCCCTGGAAAGCGGGTACCCCTTTTCCGTCAAGGCCGCGGACGGCGGCACGGTCCTTACGGACCGGCGGCTTTCCCTGTATGCCGCATGGTTCGAGAACCGGTTTGGCCAGGAAAAGAACATCGCCAATTACAGCCTGTCTCCCCAGGGGGTGGCCATACCGGGGCTTATTACTGCGGACATAGGACAGATCCTGGCCCTTCCCCCCCGGCGGGGGGCCATAAACGCTCTGTTACAGGACGCATATTCCCGGATCGACGGGGAATTTTTGGTCCCGGAAGAGCGGCAAAACCGGGAGCAGCGGTATACCGGGGCCCTGGAAAGCCTAATCCGGGGCTTGAAGGACATCCGGGACCAGGCGGAACGGGCCGCTAAACTTACCACCGCCGCCGGGGAACGGAGCGCCGGGGGCAGAGAAACCGCCCAGGAACGGCAAGCGCTTCTGGCAAAGCTGGACAGGATCAATACGGCCATCGCCGAAAGCCCCGTCAAAGAAGCGGCGGGGTTCCTCTTTCCCCCGGCCCATGAACTGGAAAAGGAATTTACCTCCCAGGAAGATCCCTGGCAGTATCACCTGAAATTTTCCGCCGGGTTTTACCGTTCCCTGGCGGCGGCGGCGGATTTTACCCTCCGTACCCTGGCAGATAGCGGCGGCATACCCTGGACAAAACCGGTGTGACCGGACATACCGGTTGGTATAACCCTAAGAGCCCCCGGACTTCACGGGCAGATCCACTTTTCAGTTAAGGAACCCAAAAACAATGCCGATAATCGCAGTATCGGGAGCAAACAAGCTTTTCTTCTGGAATAGCTGCTAACTGATAAAGACGGTGCGCAATAGCCTTTGGGCTTGACGTCCAGGCGCATCGTCTTTTTTTATTCGAAAGTCCGGTTTAATACCCCGCAGCTCTGCTCCGGCTCAAACAACGCAATGCTTACAAAATTTGGTATTAAACCAGACGGTACTATCGATTTCCTATCGAACGAGCCTCCCCGCAAATATGGCAACGCTTAGGGATACCCCGGAGCTCTGCTCCGGGGAGGCTCATTCGCAGTGGGGTCTAATACGCTGCCTGCACGGGGAGGTCCATCCAGCGGTCTTTTTCGTTATCCAGGGATCCACCTTTTCTCTTTGTTCCGGAAGGTGTACCCTGGTCTGTATGGCAAAGCGGGTGTACCTTTTTCAAGGAACGAACCTGGTGGTCCCTGTGGATATGAAAGATGGGGAGGTCCTGGGGGGGCTTGATCCGGAAACCCTCCGCGGGGATTTTGGGGAACCGGAATACTACGGAGTTCCTCCGATCCTGCACAGCGATGCCGCCGGTATGCTTCCGGGGTTTTTACTGCCTCCGGATAGGCCCGTGCCCCCGGCCTGGCGGACTTTTCCGGTCCTGGGGGCGGCTCTTTCTTCCGGCCCGGCGGGTCCCCCGGGGACGGCCGCCGGGGGTAATTTAAGCGCCGCCGCCGGCAGGCTGCTGCGGATCTACCATGTGCTGCAATGGCGGAAGGATTCGGCCTATTGCGGAAGCTGCGGAGGGGCCAACGAAGATTCCCCGGTGGAACTGGCCCGGCTCTGTCCCCGCTGCGGGCGGATTGAATATCCCCGGATTTCCCCGGCGGTTATTACCCTGGTACAAAACGATGACGGCCAGGCGCTTTTGGCCCACAACATAAAATTCAAACCTAAATTGTACAGTCTTATTGCTGGTTTTACCGAAGCCGGGGAATGCCTGGAAGCCACGGTAGTCCGGGAAGTAAAGGAAGAGGTAAATTTGGATGTAGATACCATTCGCTATGTTACAAGCCAAAGCTGGCCCTTTCCCAATTCCCTTATGGTGGGCTTTGCCGCCCGTTACAAGGGGGGACAGCTAAAATGCGACGGCACCGAGATCGTCGACGCCCAATGGTTCACCCGGGAATCGGTGCTGGGGGGAACCCCGGAACTTCCCGGCCCCGGTTCCGTCTCCCGGTATATCATAGATCGCTGGCTTACGGGAGGCCCATGAAACACCGGGTTGTGGTCATAGACGGCATGGGGGGCGGCATAGGGGTCCAGCTTATCGGAAGATTACGGGCACTGGAGGATGGGGACAGGGAGATTATCGCCCTGGGAACCAACTCCACCGCCACCGAACGGATGCTAAAGGCCGGAGCCCACCGGGGAGCCACCGGGGAAAACGCCCTTAAAATCTCGGTTGCGACCGGGGATTTTATTATGGGGCCCATCGGCATTGTTATCGCCAACAGCCTTATGGGGGAAATAAGCCCCGGCATGGCAGAGGCGGTGCTTTCCGCCCCGGGGGAGCGGATCCTGCTTCCTCTGCAAAATGAACATTTTCTGCTGGCGGGGCCCGAAGCACTTCCTCTGGCAAAGCAGGCGGACCGGGCTGTGGAACTGTACCGGGAACGGCTGCGGGCAAAAGAAAATGGCGGCCCTTCACAGTAGGCCGTACTCCGGCGCCCGCCCTTTACGAATGCCCATTTTCCTTTTTGTGCGTAGTACGCCGGCGCTATTTTTGCAGCCATAGAGTCAATCTCAAAACTCTGTTAATTTCGGGATTGGCTCTGGCGTATACGGAAAACCCCGGCCGCCGGGGACTCCGCCCTACATGACCGACCAGCCGTTGTCGCAGGGGATGATGGCGCCGTTCACATTGGATGCGGCCTTGTCATCGGCAAGGAAGCAGATCAGATCGGCAATCTGCTGGGGGGTGGCCATGTGGCCGCGGAACGTGGCGGACATAACCGGCGCGATGCGTTCCTTGCTGAGGTCCGAGAGAAATTCCCCGCCCACATTGGTGGACACTCCGCCGGGGGCCACGGCGTTGCACCGGATCCCGTCCTGGGTATAGACGGCGGCAATGTGTTTGGTGATGCCGTTCACCATGTGCTTGGACACCGAGTAGGCAATACCGGCGCAGATAGCCCGCAGGGAGGCCTCGGAAGACAGGTTGACGATGGCGCCGTGCCCGGCCTTGATCATGCCGGGCAGCACCTGGCGGGTCAGCCGCATCATGGAGGTGGCGTTGATGGACAGTACCTTTTCCCAGGTTGCATCCTCCAGTTCGGTCAGGGGCACAAAGCCGTCCATAATACCGGCGTTGTTGATAAGAATGTCGTAGGGACCGGAAGCCGCCGCGGCAACCCGGGCCGGACCATCGTGGGCGGAGATGTCCACCGCAATGGGTATAAAGTCCTTGCCCAGACTTTCCGCCGCCGCCGTCAGCCTGTCCTTGGACATATCGGCGCCCACAACCCGGGCGCCGCCGGCGATCAACTGCGTGGCCGTCGCCAAACCGATGCCGGACCCGGCGCCGGTAACGATAGCTATTTTTCCATCAAAACGTTTTACATTTTCCATAATTTTTCTCCTTGGACTGCAAAGATATACCCGCCCATATTACTTGTCAACAAAAATTTTTTATCCAAAATGCCCTTTGGCAGAAAAACTCCGTATGACGGAGGTGTACTGACAGGGCATCCCTCCGGTTTTTACATAGGGGGCGTATAAGGCTAAACTTGACCCATAAAAATGAGCCTCCCCGGAGCAGAGCTCCGGGGTATTAAACCAGACTTTCGAATAAAATTACTCGTCCACAAATCCCATCTGCCATTACTTTTAAATAAGAGCTTTCACCATCATCAACAGAAATCCATGGTGAACTGTCATTTAACAGCAATTTACAAAGCATCTCAATCCTGTCCCGTATACGTCCAAGCCAGATTGAATATTCTAATCCGCCAGCGTAATGTTCAAGGGCGCTGCCGGTGTTGTAGGGCTGGTCACTGTAGACGCATTTTACCCTGCCTGAAAATCCCTGTCCCAGGATTTTCAGGACCAGAAGTTTATCGCCAAAGATAAGGCTGTTGTCGCTAGAAATATATTCTCCAGCCTGTTTGTATTATTACTCCGCTCACGGGATACTTCAAATTCGTCCCCTGGCCTATATACCCAACTTCTATATAAAGTCCGCCAAATTGTTCGGACACAAGTTCTCCCCCTCCACCAAATCCAAAGGTAAATGCCAGGGGCGTGGAAAAAAATTTTTTGTCCGCATTCCCATAAATACCCGTACCACATTCAATGTAGGTATATATTCTTAAGGGAGCATCCGAATTCCGGCCAAAGATAAGCTTGTCCGACAGGGTAAATATGCTATGATCATCACCGTCAATGGACATGCCCCCGGCGCGGATTAGAAAGTTGTTTTGGATAAATAGGATATCTTTATAAAGGACAATGCCAAAATCTGCATGGCCGCCTACCACCTGTGGATTATTTGTCCAAATAAAACCAGCCCCCAGGGTAAATCTATTTTCGCGTTCGCCACCATCGGCAAATGCGAAAAGACACGGCGCCAAAAGTAACACCACGGCAAGAAGATATTTGTGCATCTGTTTTATCCCCCCCTCATTGGAAGCAGCCCCTCCGGACAGTTGTGTTTGCCCGGCCTGCGGTTAAATGTATACCCCTATAATACATATACACCATAGGCTTGGGTTTGTCAGGCGGGAACGGGTAAATTTTTTATCTGGAACCAATCGCCGCCTCAAAAGCGGTCTTTCCCCTGGTTTAGGCAAATCCTTTGATATTATATTCTACTTGTTATATAATATTAATGTATACTATAGAACAAGGGGATTATATGTCGCTTAAATACGGGTTATTGGGCCTTTTGAACTACGAGAAAATGTCAGGGTATGATCTGGACAAGGTTTTTAAGGATTCCTTGGCGTTTTTCTGGCAGGGGCAGACCAGCCAAATTTACCGGGAACTTACCGCCATGGAAAAATCGGGGTGGATAGTTTCGGAAATTGAAGTTCAAACCGGCAAGCCGAACAAAAAATGGTACACCCTGAGCCCCCAGGGGAAAAAGGAATTTATGGACTGGCTGGCCGCGCCGGAAGGGGCCGTGGAAGACCTGCTCCATGTCCGCAGCTCCTTTTTAATGCGCCTCTTTTTTGCCGGGGAACTTCCGCCGGAACACACGGCGGCCATGCTGCAAAAGGTCCGCGCCGCCTGCGCTGAGGCCCTGGAGAACATGAGTTCTGTGCCGGGAATTGTGGATAACTACCAGCACATGATGCCGGACGCGGAGCGCTCCAGGTATTGGCGCATGGTCATGTTCTTTGGCGAAGGGTATTACAAGGCCATCGCACGGTGGGCGGATTCCATGCTTTGGCTTATGAAAAAGCAGGCCAAAAAGGAGAAGAAAAAATGAAGATCCTCGTATTAAACGGCAGCCCAAAGGGAGAACGGAGCAACAGCCTGCAATTAACACGGGCCTTTCTTGAGGGCATGGGCGCCCTTCAAAACCATTCCGTGGATACTATCACGGTTTCGCAAAAAGACATTAAGCCCTGCCGGGGCTGCTTTTGCTGCTGGGACAAGACGCCGGGCAAGTGTGTCATCCCCGATGATATGGGCGGCATCCTCGATGCCTACATACAGGCGGACATGGTTATCTGGAGTTTCCCCCTCTATTACTATTCGGTTCCGGGAATACTGAAAAACCTTATCGACCGCCTGCTTCCGCTAAACCTGCCCTTTATGACGGACAGCCCGGACGGTCTGGGTTCCGGCGGCCACCCTCCCCGGTATGATTTAAGCGGAAAGCGGTTTGTGATCCTTTCAACCTGCGGCTTCTATTCCGCCGAGGGGAACTATGACGGCGTAAAAAACCTTTTCGACCGCCTCCACGGAAAGGACCAATACGCCGCCATTTTTTGCGGCCAGGGGGAACTGTTCCGCGTTCCCGAATTGCGGGAGCGGACCGGCAGGTATCTGGCATTGGTTTCCCAGGCCGGCGCTGAATATATGCGGGGCGGCATACGGACAGAAACGGAAGCCGCATTGGGGGAACTGCTCTTTCCAAAGGAAACGTTTGAAGCCATGGCGGATGCCAGTTGGAACATCACCGGCGGCCATTCCGGCGCGCAAACCGGCGAAGATAAAAGCCTGAATTTTACCCGGCAGATGGCGGCCCTGTACCGGCCCCAGACCAACAAGAAGGGCCGCGGGATGGTATTGGAATTTCACTATACCGACATCGATAAAACCTATCAGATAGTGATGACCGGCCGGGGGCATACGGTTTTAACGGACAGTTTCCGTCCCTTTACCACACGGATTGAAACGCCTTTTTCGGTATGGCAGGACATAGCCCAGGGCAAGATCAGCGGCCAGGACGCATTGATGCAGCACAAGTACCGGGTCTCAGGCGACTTTAACCTGATGCTCCACTGGGACGAATATTTTGGCGGCGGGGAAACCGGCGGGAAACCGGCCCGTGCCGCGGAGGGGCAAAAGAAACCGGAGAAACGATCCCTTTTGTTTTGCATCCTGCCCTTCGCCGTATTTTGGACCCTCATCAATGTGCTTCCTGAATTGGGCGCATACATAACGATTATCGCCGCGGCATCGGTCCCGCTGTTTATGCGGGCCTTTTCGTTGACCCTATACGATGTGGTCAGCAGTTTTAGCGTCATTGCGTTAAGCATCGCCTCCCTGTATCTGCCGCTGCGTTTTGTGATGGCGGCCTCTTACGGGATTTTTGCCGCCCTGTGGCTTGTCTCGTCGCTCTGCACAAAAATGCCCCTGAGCGCCTGGTATGCCGCACAAAACTACGGCAGCGAAGCGGCGTACCAAAACCCGCTTTTTATCAGGACCAACAAAATCATCGACATAGGCTGGGGAATGGTCTATGTGCTGTGCTGTCTGCTCATGGCCGCGGGTGTGTACGGGTACGCCATACTGGTCAACGCCGGGGGCTCCCTTGTCATGGGCATATTTACGGTCTGGTTTCAAAAATGGTATCCGGCGTATTACGCGGGAAAA
>JAISLT010000018.1 GCA_031277165.1 Spirochaetaceae bacterium | reverse complement strand
GGCAGCCGGTACCCCGAGGCATTAAAATCGCACACAATGGCGTCCCCGCTCCCCCGGTACGCCGGAGTTAAGCCTTCTTTCAGGCTTAAGCGGTTGCAGTATTCCACCGCCTCGTACCAGCTTATGTTTTCTACCGGAAGAGTATCTCCCTTAAAGCCGCTGGGGTTGCTACCCATCACCCTGATCCATTCATTCTGGGTTACTTCGTACTTCCCCATGTAGAAACTTTTTACCGTGACCGTATGTACCGGTTTTTCATTGTTCTCTCCATTGGTACTCCCCATCTGGAAGGTCCCCCCTTCCACCAGCACCATGTTGGCGGGAACGGCCCCGGCGGGGGTCCCCCCGGTGAGCCTCTGCGCCATCCGGGACATGAGGGTAAGCCCGTCGCTCACGTCCCGGTACTTCTCCAGGACTCCCTGTCCCTGGCTCGCCTCCACAATATGCAGAATCGCCGCGGAAAAATAGTTGTCTGCCCCCAGCTTCCGTACATTCGCCGACAGCACATACTGGGCGTTCACCGCCGCCCCTATGGCCCGGATGCTCTCCGGGTCCGTCATCCCGTTCCGCTCGATATGGTGTTCCTCCATCACCTTCTCTATGGCCTTCGTCCGGGGAAACACCGCATAACGCCCCGAATTCGCCAGTTCCGTCGCCAGTATCTGGGCCAAAAGTTCCGCATCCCCCTGGTTCATCCCGCTGGAAAGTACGTTAAAGGGCAGCACCGCCAGCCGGGGAAGGTTCCGCCGGGCCGTATCCTGCCGGGCCGCGTCCCCTATCCGCTTTGCCATGGCGGGCAGTATGTCCACCACCCCCTCTATCCGCTGGTATTCCCGGTAATCCCCCGCTATCTGCTGTAACTCCTTGACGTTGATGATCGTGATAAGCAGCAGCTTGCTTGTCTCCCCCAGTACCGCGACGTGGCCCGCCAGGACATAGTCCACGTTAAGCTGTTTTCCAATCTCCGCGATGGTGTCCGAATCGGTCAGCCCGGAACGCTGAAACTGCTGTTCCTTCATGAGGTTTTCAAGGGCCCTGGTCCGGGGAACCGGGGTAAAGACCCGGTTAATTTCGGCTTCAAAGGAAAAGAACTCCGCGATACTTTCCGCGTCATCTGCCACCGGCCCCGTAAAGGGGAGGATCGCCAGCCGGGGTTTTGTCTGGGCAAAGAGCCCCGAGGCGGACAAAGCCAGCAACAGGGTAAACAAAAAAATTTTTCTGCCGCGAACCATATCTATCCCCCCTTACTCTTCACTCTGTGTCAACCGCGCCGCCCCGGTCCAAAAGGCCCGATCCCCCCGGATATGCTCCGAGGCCCGCTTAATCGCCTGATCCCGGCTTATCTCGGTAATACGGGCCGGTGCGGACTGGAACAGCACGCTCCCCGCGGAATTAAGGCTTATGGAAATATCGCAGATCAGAACCCTTGTGCCGGCCACCGGTTCCGTCTGCGGCCGGATGGTAAAGGTAAGCAGAAATTCATACCCCGCCAGCAGGGGAACGTGATACTCCTGCAGGGCCGTCTGTACCGCCTGGCTAAACATACGCTGTTCCGCCCCGCTTAAGGTTTCGCCCCCGAACTTAAGTTCCGCCGAGGCGGGGCGGACCGACAGCCGGAAGCTGGTCCTGGGGTTTCTGACAATGCCGGACGAAGGGGTGTTCATCTTCAGCTCCAGGGCGGTTTCGTAATTGCCCGGTTCCAGAGCCGCAGTGGGAAGCCTTAGTAAAAAAGAATTATCGCCGCCCACGGTATACTCCCCACCCGGCAGCGTGCGGTTTCCGCTCCGCAGGGTAACGGCACAGGTAAGCGCGGCGGTGTTGGCAAAGATCGACGAGGAAACCCGGACCGGCACGGTCAATACGCCGCCCTTCTGGACGGACTGCGGTGGAATATCGTTAAACGAAAGGCTGTTTGCGATTTCGCTTATCTTCTGCCGGCAGTATTCAAATAAACTTTGTCCGTCGCCGTACACGGCGATGGTCCGGTGCAGCGGGTTTTGTTCAAGGGCCTGGTAGACGCCGCCGTAGGCGGACAGGGCTCCGGCCAGATTATCCCCCTGTACTGCCGAATCCAGGGTGTACCGTTTTGCAATGGCCTCCATATACAAACGGCGATTTTCTTCGGCCTGGACCTTTGAAACCGATGCCAGCGCCCAGGCCTGGTACCGCCGCCGGCCGCTCCGGTTGGTGTACCCTTCGCTGTAGGTTTCTGTCTTTATGCCCGATAAAATAACGTCGGTGTAACTGTCCGTTTCTATATTAATGGAAAATTCCGCCTGACTTTCGGTGTTCCGGGACCGTTCGCTTACCAATGATCGTATGTAGACAATGGTACTGTTTGCCACCGCGTTATTCACGTTGTTGATCGCCGACCGTATCGCCTCATCCTCGGTATGGCATTCATCCACCCTGGAAGTAAAATAGGACATCTCCGCGGTATCCGGGGGTTTCCGTTCGGTCCATCCGGGCCGGTTCTGCGCCGGCAGCGGCGGTATACACCATAAAACAGCGGCTAAAAAAAACAGATTTTTCATTGCCCTTCCCCTTAATTTTTTTTTGCCGCCGCCAGTGTCCAAACGGAACCGGTCTCCGGCTCTATCCATGTTTCAAGTACCATAAAATGAAATAATTCGCCTTCTATAGTTTCTCTGTCGATGGTTTCCATGTTTAACTGATCCTGAATTATCGTTTCTATATATACAGAATCCCTGGCCAGGAGCGCGGCGGCCGCGCTCTCCCTGGACCTGACTATCGTTTCGTTAAGGTACCTTTGGTTTTTTGCAAAACCCACCGCACTGATATATCCGGGAATTTCGACAATACCGCCGTGGATCCACGCCGGTTCTCTGCCTCCGGTTATGCGGTTATGCTTCACCGGCAGGAGGCCGGGCACGTCATAGACGCACCGGAGAAAAACCGCCTGGTCCGTTCTAACCAGGTCTTTTTCCCGATCAAAACGCAGGGCCTTCCGGTATGCGGCATAAGCCCCTTCGTCCAGGGGTTTAAGTTCCGACTCGGCGGCAAGGTAAAAATCATGGTACCCCGATCCGGTTCTAATAACCGTGACCACCTTACCTTTAAGCCCCCGGTAGAGGGCAATCTGCCGGGCCGCGTCGTCCAGGGCGCTGTCAATTTCGCTTTCTGCGTTCCTCATCCTGCCGGATACGCCGATGACCACAAGCGTCCCCCTGCCGGGACCGGAAACAAGGTGTCCCCGATCTATCCAGAGTTCCGGTTTGTCTGCGGAGCCGGAGGCGGTGGACGCCGGGTTTTTTTCAGCGAACCCGGCGCAGGAAGAAAAAACAACGGCGCATAGAAATAAGATCCTTCGCATATTTATCCCCCTACGCCGGTCTTACTCTTCCGCTATTTATCCACAACCTGGATCTCTTCCCCGGCAAGCAGCTCAAAGGCTTTATTCATGCGTCTTTCGGCGTCAAAAGACGCGGCCGCCGGAACCTTAAGTTTTGCCTGGGCCGCGGCCTGGTTAATTTCTTTAACCGCTTCGGCCTTGCTGAGCATCACCACACACCAGTAGTTTCCGCCGTCATCTATATCCTCGTCCACCACGGAGGAACCCAGCAGCCTCGACTGGGAAAGGGCCAGGGTAAAATTTTCCTGAAAGGCCAGGGCGGCGGAGGTATCAACCTCGCTGGAAGCCTGATAGTCCCTGACCATATCCCGTATCACGGTGTCCATCTGCCGTGAAATTTCAGCCCGGCCCCTGGTGGCAGCGGTTACCCGTGACTGGCTTATGGAAGCCAACCGGGCGGTTCCTATGCCAACCAGCGCGTCCTCCGGGGCATTCTTAACGGCGTTCCTTACAAATTCCGGCACCTTTCCGGAAACCCTTCTTTCCTGAACGGATGCGGTCGAAGTGCAGGCGAACAGGCCAAAGACAAATAGGATGATCATGTGCAAACCAAAGATTTTTTTCATGATGCAATCTCCTTACGTTGTTCCCGCTCCAAGGAGCGGTGTTATATAAACAGCCCCAACGGGCGGTTTTTCCGAAGACGGTTTACGGATTGGGATCCTTTGAAAGCAATAGGCGGAACATATAAAAGACCCCGCCGCACACTTGCGGCGGGCTTAGCATGGGGTTTCTTGAATGTATAAAAAGTGGAAAAATACTTAACGCATGTGTGTGGGGGGGGGGGGGGGGTTAAAAGTCATTTTCCACACTTCCTTTTAATTAGAACCATTGGATTTTCTTATCTTAGATC
>JAISLT010000111.1 GCA_031277165.1 Spirochaetaceae bacterium | reverse complement strand
CTGGATCACGAACTGCGGATCACCACCCAGCGGGTGAACCTTTTTGAAAAAATCAAAATCCCCGAGACCCGGGAAAATATCAAGAAAATTCAGGTCTACCTGGGGGATCAGCAGACCGCTGCGGTGGTCCGGGGAAAGATCGCCAAACGCGGCATGGAGAAGGCGGGCGCATGATGATACCGTTGAAAATCCGCCGGGCCGCATGGTCCAACCGGACAGGGAGTGAAGCATGATCGTACCGATGAACAAAGTTACCGTGGTGGTAATGGACAAGGAAAAAGAGACTTCCCTGGAGAAACTCCGGGAATTGGGGGTCCTTCACCTGGAACAAAAACCGGTGCAGTCCGAGGCCCTTTCGCGGCTGATCGAAAAAAAAGCCAGGACCGAAGCCGCCCTGGGCTTGATCAAATCCCTGGGAACACCGGGGAAAAAAAAGAATATCCCCGCCGCTCCGGGGCTTTTTGCCGAAGGGGAAGACAGGGTTGAAGCGGTGCTTGCCCTGGGGGAAGGAAAGAAGAACCTCCAGGAGCAGCTGTCTTCTTTAACCCGGGACCGGATCCGCCTTGAAAAATGGGGGGATTTTGATCCAGGGGATTTTGCATACCTGGCGGAAAAGGGCATAGTCCTGGTTCCCTACGAACTAAGCCCCCAGGATTATGAAAAACACCGCGAAGATGCGGCGTTTATTGTCCTTGGCAGGGAAAAGACCCTGGTAAGGGTTTTGGCGGTGGGCGGCGAAATTGCCGGGGAAGCGCCCTTGACGTTTCCGGACCTGTCCCTTTCGGCGATTGATAAACGCCGGGGGGAAATTCAGGGGGAGGTAGCAAAGATCGATCAAAGGATCGCCGCCTGTCTTTCGGAACTGCCGGAAATTACCGCGGAATATACACGGCTTCTGGAACGCATTGAATTTGAAACCGCCCGGGCCGGTATGGATGTGCTGCAGGAGGATCAATCCGGGGGGGAAGATTTTCATGGCCGTACCGTTTCCTGGATCACCGGGTATATGCCCCAGGACCGGATCGGCATACTCAAGCGGGGGGCGGCGGAAAACGGCTGGGCGTTCCTTGCCGACGAGCCCGGCCCGGATGATCCGGTGCCAACCCTGCTAAAGAACAACAAATTTGTCAATCTGCTTAGGCCCCTAACCGATTTTCTGGAGGTTGTTCCCGGCTATAACGAAGTGGATATTTCCCTTTGGTTCCTCCTCTTTTTTGTTATTTTCTTTGGGATGATCTTCGGCGATGCGGGCTACGGGGCCCTTCTTTTATTGGGGGGCATAGGGGGTTCCATTGTCACCGCCAAGAAGGGCGTGCCGGTGGGGTTTAAATTTCTTTGTCTTTTGGGTTTTTCCAACTTTATTTGGGGGGTGCTTACCTGTTCCTGGTTTGGGATAGAGATCAAATACCTGCCGGAGGGGCTGAAAAATATTTCGCTGCCCCTTATCTCGAATGTAACTTCCAACGCATCCGACTACGGCAAAAAAATTGTCCAGCAGAATCTGATGATCTTCTGTTTTTCCCTGGCCCTGCTGCAGCTTTCCATTGGACACATCATTGCGATCTTTCGTAATAGATCCCTTAAAGCTCTGGGCGAACTGGGGAGCATTGCCATGCTGGGGGGAATGTATTTTATCATCCTTTCCCTTATTGCAAGCAACGAAGCCCGGCAGATCCCCCTGTATCCCCTGGCCGTATACGCCTTTGCCGGGGGCTTCCTGCTTAACTTTATCTTTGTCAACTATGACGGAAGCATAGGCCGGTCTGCCCTGGAAAGCCTAAAAAACATTATTCCGGTAATTTTAGGCATCGCCAATGTGTTTTCCGACATCATGTCCTACATCAGGCTCTGGGCGGTGGGCCTGGCGGGGGCGGCGATTGCCGATACGGTGGATAAAATGGCCGGTCCCCTGCTGGGGCATTTTCTCTTTTTTGTCCTTGGGGTGATCCTTTTGGTATTTGGCCATGGGCTTAATATCATATTGAACGTGCTTTCCGTTCTGGTCCACGGGGTGCGGCTCAATACCCTGGAGTTTTCCGGCCATGCCGGAGTAAGCTGGGCAGGTTTTGCATACCGGCCCTTTTCTAAACATACGATCCGTTAAGGTACGGTTCTGGGAGTTTCCATTGGGAACTCATATTTTACATAAAAGGAGCCGCTCCGGCTGACCGGGGGCTTCAAAATAGGAGAACGGTATGAATTTAGGCTTGATAGGCGCCGGTATTGTAATGGGTATTGCCGCCATCGGTTCGGCAATAGGAATCGGCATTGCCGGGCAGGCGGTTATTGGCTCGTGGAAAAAATGCTATATCAACAATAAGCCGGCCCCCATGACATTGCTTGTCTTTGGCGGGGCGCCTTTAACCCAGACCTTCTACGGGTATATTTTAGGCTTTCTCTTTATGAAACCCGCGGCCATAGCAAATCCCGATAACGGGCTTTTGTATTTGGGCATCGGCGTTGCTTCGGGCCTGGCCATGGCTTTTTCCGCCATTGCCCAGGGGCAGGCCGGCGCTTCCGGGGCCGACGCCGCCGGAGAAACCGGCAAGGGTTTTGCCAACTATATGATGATAGTCGGCATCTGCGAAACCGTCGCCATTTTTGCGATGGTTCTTTCCATGATCAGCCTGTAATTATACGATTTCTTCCGGCGTCTATGGCAAAGTACGGTCCCTCTCCATAGGGGAGGGGAACCCCGTACTTATACAAACCATGTGGAAGGACAGGCTCTTGCCCGCCGATTTAAAAGAACAGGCGGGGCAAGAAACGATCCGCCGTATCGAAGTCCTCTCTACCCTGGGGTGCGGGCTCCTTCGTTTTGCCGTCCCCGATGTGGAAGCGGCGGAAACCCTGGGGGCCCTTGCTTCGATGGTTTCCATGCCCCTCTGTGCGGATATTCACTTTGATTACCGCATCGCCCTCCGGTGTCTTGATTTTTCCATTGCCAAACTCCGCATCAACCCCGGAAATATCGGCGGTCAGGACCGGGTGGAACAGGTCCTTTCTAAAGCCGCGGACCGGGGGGTTCCCATCCGCATCGGGGTAAACGCCGGCAGCCTTCCCGGGGTCCTGCGGGCCGGGGTAGAGGCCGGTACGATTACCCGGGCACAGGCCCTGGTTCAAGGGGCCCTGGAGGAACTGAAAATTTTCCAGGCATGGGGCTTTACCAATGTGGTGGTATCAATGAAAGCCTCGACAGTTGCCGATACTATAAGGGCTAATAGATTGTTCAGGGAGCGGAGCGGAATCCCCCTCCATATCGGGGTGACCGAAGCGGGTCCTTTGATTGCCGGTACGGTGCGGAATACCGCAGCCCTGGTTCCCCTCTTGTCCGAAGGGATTGGAGATACGATCCGGGTGTCCCTGTCGGATACCATGGAAAACGAGGTCATTGCCGGCCGGGAGATCCTTAACGCCGCCGCGGAATTCGGCTGTACCAGGGCCCGCCGGGGGGTGCAGCTTATTTCCTGCCCCCGCTGCGGAAGGAACGGCTTTGACACCCACGGGTTTATTGACCGGTGGAAGGAACGGCTCTACGCCCTGGAAAAACCCCTGACCATTGCGGTAATGGGCTGCGCCGTTAACGGACCCGGCGAGGCAAGGCATGCGGATCTGGGGATCACCGGCGCAGGGAACAGCATTTTGATATTTAGAAACGGAAAAATAACCAGAACCATCCGCATAAGCGATGGAAATATGGGCGAAGCCGACAGGGCTTTTAAGGAAGAACTGGCAAAGGTATGACAGAGGATAGATCCACCGGTAAATTTCTCCGGCTTTTTTTCCGCCCTTCCATGTTTGTTTTTTTTCTTTTCCTGTACCTCCAAACCCCGGCGGCCCAGCAGGGTTCCCCCTGGTGGTATACCCTGGAAGAGGGAAAGCGCCATTTTAGGCAGGGACAGTACGGAGACGCCCTTCGATGTTTTGAAACCGCCCGGGACAGCAGAAAAAATTTTTACGCAAAAAAAGAACAGGATCTTATTACGGTCCTGTCCCTGCACGGGGTGCGGCGTTTGCAGGACGATCTGGGACTTATAGAAATTTATATTGAAAAAGAATTCCGGGTGGACGCCGCCGATGCGCTAAAGGAACTCTATTACCGCGTTCCCCGGGAAAAACTCCATAATTCCGCCCGCAGGGCCCTTTCGGAACTTGGCAGGCTTAAAGCCTACCCCGAGGCGGAATACTGGATAGGGGAAGTTTACCGGATGGAGGGGGAATACGGCATTGCCCTGGCCCAGTACCAAAAGGTATATGACCAGCGGACCCTGCTGGAAATACCGGACTTTACCACCGGGGTACTGTATAAGATTGCCGATCTTAGGCGCCTGCGCCGGGAATATGCCGAGATGACCACGGCCCTGGAAGAAATTATCCACACCGACGGCCTTTGGGGCAGGGAATCCTTTGATCGATCCAATATGCTGCAGAGCCTGGAAAACAACGGGGTGAACCGCTTTTTGGTTTTATTCCGCCATAAGGAACCGGCGGTGGAACGGGCCCACCGGATCCTGGGACTGTATTACTATGCTTCCGGCAGGCATAGCAGAGCGGCGGATCATCTGCTTTTTGCCTTTCTTATCCAGAATTCGGTGTTGATTGATGTTCTTGTTAAGTCCCGGTATGACTATGCCTTTACGTCCCTGGAGGATCTCCTGCGGGATCTGGCCGGAAACCGGGAGGTTCAATCGTATATTACCGAAGTAGAGTATTACCGCGCCATGTACTACCTGGCCAATTCCCTTTATGGAAGCAACCGTCGCCGTTCCGCCAGGGAGATCTGGACCTTCCTAAGCGGGAACGCCCCGGCGGAATGGCGGGGCCGGGCGGCGGCGCAGCTTCGCAATCCGGCGATGGATCCGCTGAACGAAGCTATTGTCAGACCCGCCGTACCTTAAGTATGATAGATCCATGAACAAGGTTGTTTTAAAGGCCGAGGACCTGGACGGGTTTTTAACCGGTACCGACAAGGAAAACCTTGCCCGTATGGACGGTATGTACCGGAAAGCCCTGGCCTGCTTTAATATCCTTTCTACCACCAGAATCAAATCTGAACATAAACGGGAAGAGGAAAATCTTATTGGGCTGTATAACGAGATGGGCGCCCTTATGCAGGAAATATGCAAGGATGAACGGGGCATCCAGGTTTATTCATTTTTAACCCCCCAGGAAAGCCATCCGGAGGCATCCCGGGTAATTGCTAAGCTTCGGGATCACCGGACCGAACATGAAGAATTTGTCTATTATATCCAGCGGGCCTACGAGATGCTCTTTAAGCTTGCCTATGGGGGCACCCCCGCTTCCAACAAAAATTATATGATCGTAAAAACCCCCGTGGATGTGCCGGTGCAGAATTTTGCGATCCATAAAATAAACAATATCGACGATAAGATCGAAAATACCGTCATGTGCGTCATGCTTCGGGGGGCCCTGCTCCCTTCGATGATCCTTTCCAAGGAGATCGAGGAATATTCCTCCCACGGCTATGTAACGCCCTTTGCGCTTTTTAAAATTAACCGGGACGATTCAAAACACGAAAACGACATGGAGTATATCCTTGATCTGGACAGATCCTATTTTAACCTGGAGTCCCTAAACGATAGGGATCTTATCTTTGCCGATCCTATGAACGCCACCGGCGGAAGCCTGGTAACGGTAATTAAGTACCTGCAGGAAGAGGGAATAAAACCCCGGTCGGTGGGGTTCTTCAACGTCATCGCCGCCCTCAAGGGGGCCCTGCGGGTGGTCCGGGCCCTGGAAAACTGTACGGTCTATACCCTTTGGATGGATCCCGTATTGAATGAATTGGCCTATATACTTCCCGGCCTGGGGGACGCCGGGGACCGGATCAACGGCAAAGATTCGCCGGAACGGCCCCGGAATATTATCCAGCTTATTGCCGATTACGGCCTTAACATTGCCCAGTTGTACCGTGAACAGCTTAGAGAAATAGAAGATACGGTACTTAAAACCCAAAAACGATGAAACAACAAAGTCCGCCGGGACAGATCTGGTTTAAGAAAAAATGCAAGGCCGGATTTCTTTTGTTGATCCTTTGTATCTCCTTTGGCCTGGGTTCCTGCATATCCGCCGCCCTTAAGGCGGAAGAATACTACGCCATAGGTGCGGCCTATTTTGATCTAAAAAAATACGACGAAGCGGCGATGTGGTTTAACAGATCAAAATTTCACCGCGTAACCAAGACCGCTTCGGAATATTACCTGGGGCGCATAGCCTATGCCCAGGCCCGGTACAAAGAGGCGATCCTGTTCTTTGAACGGATCCTGGAAAAGGATCAGGAAAACATCACCGCCCTTAAGGCGGCGGCCTATACCTGCATCAAAACAGAGGAACTTGAAAAGGCCGGGGACTATTACCGGCGGGTATTAACCCTGGTGCCGGAAAGTTCCGACGAAGGCTTTAACTATGCCATGGTTCTTTTAGCCATGGACAAAAATGAAGAAGCGGAACAGGCCCTTATTAAATACAACAATACAGAAAACCCCCAGGCCCTGCTGCTTTTAGCCCGGGCCCAGCGGCGGCTGGGAAAGCCCGAAGCGGCGGACGCATACAGCGCCAGTCTCTTAAAGGGCGGCAATGACAATGTGCGGCTGGAATATGCCGAATACCTTGAGTCCCAGGAACTTCACGAACAAGCCCTGGCGGAATACCGGCTGATACTGGAAAACGAAACCGCCGAAGAAGGATTAAAAGAACAGGCCCGGGAAGCCCTGGGCCGTTTGGAAGAAGAAAAGTAAAGAAATTGGGAGCTGGAAACCTTTGGAATGTAATGAAAGGGAAGGGCTCAAGGACATCCTTCATATTGGCCACAAACGCCGTGTTTTCCCTGGGCGGCACGTATTGCGTACTTACCGTATACACGACCCCTGTGCTACACCCGCACCGTTCCGCAGTTTCGCGTTGTTCCATTCCCGGCGTTCCCGCCCTGTCTTCCCCCTCGTTCAACAAGAGCAGTATACGGGCACGCCCTGCCTGTCGTACCGGGCATACCCCCTTGTCTACGATACCCGCTAACCGCTTTTTCTCTTCGTTCGGTAAATGTACCCGGTAAACCTTTCCCCCCATGCTGCTTCCCCCCCCTACGGACCTAACCTTGACCCACAAATACGAATGAAGATAAAAAAACACAAAGGCGCACGAAGGAAGGGTTAGAGAACAACTCTCCGTACTCCGGTTTTAAAGTGCTGTACATTGAAATTGAACAAAAATCCCAGGGAAATCCCGGAAAGCTTCAGATAGGTGGGCATTTGAGCCGGATGAACATCAGTGAACTCTTTTACCACCTTGTTTTCTATAGAACAATTGACCGTGTTCGGCCATCATATCAATCTCACAAGCCCGGTCCCAAGAATGAATGGACTTCATATGCACAATCCAGCACATTTTGGCGGGTCTTTCTTGTTCGCGCGTAATCATCTTTCTTCCCCTTGTGCGCCTGCGAACCATAGGTTCGATGCGCCTTGGTGGTTCCTCATTCTTCATAGGAAGGCCGGGTACATACCCCGGAGCGGTCCACAGGTGCAACAGGCTGCTAATGTTTAAAATGCCGGGTTCCGGTAAAGACCATGGCAATGCCGTGCTTGTCGCAGGCCTCGATAGATTCCCCGTCCCGGATAGATCCGCCGGGCTGGACAATGGCCCGGATCCCCGCGGCGGCGGCGGCATCGACCACATCGCTAAAGGGAAAGAACGCATCCGAAGCCAGCACCCGGGCAGGACCGGTAAAGACACCCCCGGAGGCAGGCCCCGCCGCCCCGGCCCGGGCCAGGGCCTGCTCCGCCGCCCAGATACGGTTGGTCTGCCCCCCTCCTATACCCATGGCGGCCCGGTCCCTAACCACCACAATGGCATTGCTTTTGACAAAACTCACCGCCCTCATGCCAAAGATCATATCCGGCAGATCCTCCGGTTTCGGCTCCGCCCTGGTTACCACATCCCAGCTTTCAAGGAGCCGCCGGTCCGTTTCCTGAACAAGCAAGCCCCCGTCAACGGCCGTACACTCGGTCCTGTCCGAGGGCCCCCGGCGGGCCCGCATCACCCTAAGGTTCTTTTTCTTTTTAAGAATTTCCAGGGCATCCCCATCGTAATCCGGGGCCGCGATAATTTCCAAAAATAAGTTCCCCAGCTTTAGCGCTGCGGCCGCATCCACCTTTACCGTGGATGCCACAATACCCCCGAAGATAGAAACCGGATCGCAGGCGTAGACCTTTTCGTAGGCCTCCAGCAGGGTCCCCCCCAGGGCAATCCCGCAGGGAGTATTATGCTTTACCGCCACACAACAAGCTTGAGGGGGGAAGTCTCCCCCCTGGCTCCGGCCCCTCCGGGGGCCTCCGCCACCCCCCTCTGCGGGGGGCCCGTTGGAGGACCCGCAGGGCCCCCCGCAACGCCCCCCCGCTTCGGCCAGCCCCAGCCGGAGTACATCCCCCTCTCCCAGGGCCGGCTGGTCCCCAAGACCAAAGGCGCAGGCGGCCTTCCAAGCCAGGTCCAGATCCCGGATATTGTTATACCCAAGCTCCTTGCCGTGAAGCTGCTCCATCCCTCCCAGGGCTCCGGCTTTGCCGGCGGAAAGGTACAGGGCTCCGCTTTGGTGGCCGTTCTCTCCATACCGGAGCGTTTGGGCCCTCCGCAGCGCCAGGGGCCAAAAAGGGGGATACCGTTCCGCGGTCCCTGGACTGTCCGCCGTATCCGCCTCAACGCGTCCGCCCGCTGCGCCGCCGGCCGTACTATCGCCGGGCCTTGCGCTGTCCGGCGGATGTATCGTAACGCCGCCCGGCCTGGCCCCTGGGGCGGAATCTTCCAGGGACGGACCGTCCAGTTCCAGCAGATACCGGGCAATGGCCCCATCATAGGCCGAGGTCAGATCAAAGACCTTTCCCGCCAGACGCTTCCTAAGACCGGCGGAGGGCTCCAGGGTCCCGGTGCTTTTTAAAACACCGATAAGTTCTCCATAGTCCGCCGGATCGGTTAGGACAATCACGTCCCGGTAATTTTTTGCCGCGGAACGGATCATCGTGGGCCCCCCGATGTCGATAAATTCCACGGTTTCTTCCAGGGAAAGTCCCCCCTGAACCTTTTCAAAGAAGGGATACAGGTTCACACAGACCAGGTCTATGGTTCCAAGGCCCAGCTTTTCCAGGGTTTCCATGTGGGAAGGAAGGTTTCGCCGGGCCAGAAGTCCGGCGTGGATCGCCGGATGCAGGGTCTTGACCCTGCCGTCAAGACATTCGGGAAAGCCCGTTACCGCCGAAACATCGGTCACGGGAATATGGTGGTCCCCCAGGTACCGCGCCGTACCTCCCGTGGAAAGGATCTCCCAGCCTGCCTGGAAAAGAAACAAGGCCAGGTCAATAATTCCGGACTTATCGTATACGCTTATAAGGGCCCGCCGTTTCATCACCGCTCCTTGCTGGCCCCCGGGATTCCCCCCGTCCCCATGGACCATATGTTTGGAGTTTCCCAGCTTAAATCCTTACTACATAAAGATTTAGAGCTTACAAAACATCCCATGTCAAAAAAATTAAAGGGGTTTATACCCGGCGCTAAACCGTGCGGCCATTATCAGCACCGCATCCACAATGGCAGTATGTTCTTCCCGGTGGATCCGTGCCGCCAGGATCTCCGGCGTATCGCCCCTGAGCACCGGGACCTTCCGCTGCACAAGGATTGGACCGGTATCCGTTCCTCTGTCCACAATATGGACCGTACAGCCCGATTCGGTTTCATTCGCCGCCAGTACCGCCCGGTGAACTCCTTCGCCGTACATGCCCGGACCGCCGTATTTGGGAAGCAGCGAAGGATGCAGGTTGATGATCCGCCCCTCGTACAGGGTAAGGAGATCCCCCCGCAGTATTGAAAGAAAACCCGCCAGGACAATAAGGGCCGCGTCGTATTCCCCGGCGATCCGGAGTATGCGGCCCGAAAGTTCTTCCCGCCCTTGTTCCTTCGGCAGGGCCCTGTCCGGCACTTCGGTATGGACGGGAATTCCCGTCCTCTTCGCCCGCTCCAGGGCAAATATCCCGGCCCTGTCGGAAACCACCGCGGCGATCCGGGCCCCGCCTAAGTTTCCGGCCCTTTCCGCATCGATCAGGGCCTGGAGGTTGCTGCCGTTTCCCGACACCAAAACAAGCATGTTCATCCTCTTCCCCATATACATCTATGGATAAACATATGTTGGATGGACATACCCTTCACGGAACAAACCGTACCTTACCGGTGCCCCTTTCTACTGCGCCGATTTCCCATGCGGGATAGCCCTGATCGTTTAGAAAGTCAAGCGTCCGGGGAACATCCCCCGGATCCACCGCGATCACAAAGCCTATTCCCATATTAAAGGTGTTGAACAGCAGCCTGTGGACCGGACCGTCAAACACCGCCCTGTGTCCTGCCGCCCCGTCCTTTTGCATCGTCCCCCGGGCCTTTTCTTTTTCCGCCGGTTCTGTTCCTGCCGTCCCCGGAAGGGCCAAGTCCCCGGCGCCGGCGGCGATCCGGATAAAGATCTGCGGAATGTCCCAGGCGCCGTCCTTGATAAGCGCATCAAAGGCGCCGGGGGGCGAAAACATCCGGGGGATGTTTTCGTAAAAGCCCCCGCCGGTAATATGGGCCATGCCGTGAAGGGGGATCTGTTCCATAAGGGCCCTTACGGGCCGGATGTAAAGCCGGGTGGGTTCAAGCAGGGCGCTGCCTATGGGCATGCCCTGGAAATCTTCGTTTAGGTTGGGGATGATCCTGCGGATAAGGCTGTAACCGTTGGAATGGGGCCCCGAGGATGCCATGCCCACCAGAGCGTCCCCTTCCCGGATCGCCCTGCCGTCTACGATGTTTTTCCGGTCCACAATGCCCAGGGCAAAGCCGGCCATGTCGTATGTTCCCTCGCTGTAAAAGCCGGGCATTTCCGCGGTTTCACCGCCTAAAAGGACACAACCGCTTTCCCTGCAGCCCGCGGCAACCCCCGTAACCAGGGCGGCGGCTGTTTCGGCGTTAAGTTTTCCGCAGGCAAGGTAATCAAGGAAAAACAATGGCCGGGCGCCGTGGCAGAGGATGTCGTTGACGCACATGGCCACGCAGTCTATCCCCACGGTGTCGTACCTGTTCATCCTAAAGGCAATGTCCAGTTTAGTTCCAACCCCATCGGCGCCGGATACCAGCACGGGGTCTTCCATGCCGGGGGCGGATCCGGTTCCGGCGATCAGATCCTTCAGGGACAACATGCCCGCAAAGCTGCCGATGCCGTTTAGGACCGCGCCCCGCAGTTCCCCCAGGGTTTCCCCGGCCAGATTCCGGTACTTTTCTACGGCCCGGTAACCCTCTTCTATGTTGACCCCCGCCTCTTTGTAGTCCATCCTGGATCCAAGCATATCCAAAATAAGGCCCTTAGGCTAGGAGCCTCAACGTGACCCACAGATACGGATGAACCTCTCCGCCCTGAAGCTCCCCCGCGTAAACGGGCTCTTGGGTATCAGACCCCACTGCGAATGGAGATAAAAAACCACCAACGAACCTACGGTTCAAGCGCGCCAAGGAAGGGGCGCTTAAAGCTGCCGAAACAAACTACGGGCCGGAAAGGGCATCGGCGACAAGTTCCAGGCGCCTGCGGATGGCGGCGATTCGGGGGGACAGCAGGGTACGGGGCGAATTGGGGGTGATTTCCTCTGCCCGTTCCGCGCGGTCTTTTACTGCGTCGATTTTCCGCACCGCATCCCTGACGGCGGAAAAGATTTCGGCGGGGTCAAGGGCGGGCCGGTTTTTTGCGGCGCGGCGTTTTTGCAGGGGCAGAAAAAAACCGGCGCTTACGGCGGCGAGCCGGACGGTCCGCAGCTGCCCGATCAGGAGTTGAACGGAACTTTCCCGTATGGCGTTGTCGTTCAGGTTTTCCCGCCCAAGCGCCGCAAGACACTCAAGGTTGCGGGCGGTTTCATCCTTAAGGTCCCGGTATTGCCGCTGCCATTCCTGTTCGCGGCGCTTCCGTTCCGCAATGCGCTGGACGACGACCGCGTAGAGGGCTATTGCCGCCGACACGGCCGTAAAACCCAGCGTCAACATTTCCACCATGCCTGTTTTATCTGTCATTGTTACCGCTCCTGTCTTTTAACGGCCGGGCCCCGTCAGGCCCCGCCGCGTTTGTTAAAACGAACCCGTATACCCGCAGTCCTGGATTTTCTTTCGGGACGCCAGGCTTAAACGGGTGCAGCCGGAAAATGCCGAATTTTTCGGAAATTCTACGGGGCGAACCGTAATGTTGACCGTGGTAAGTGCGCTGCAGCGGGAAAATGCATTGTCCCCAATGGACGTAACGCTGCCGGGGATCGTAAGCGTGGTAAGCGCTTCGCAGAGGTAAAATGCCCGGGCCCCAATAGATGTGACGCTGCCGGGGATCGTAAGCGCAGTAAGCGCGGTGTTGCTAAATGCCCCCGCTCCAATGGACGTAACGCCCTCGGGGATAACAATCCTGGCAAGCTGCCGATAACAGTTTGAAAATACCTCATCCCCTATGACCTTAAGATTTCTGGGGAGGGTCACCTGTTTTAGGTCTGTCTGGCCACTAAAAGCCCCGTCGCCTATACGGGTCACCGAATCGGGAATCACCACAGAAACTATAGAGCTCGAAAAAGTAAGAGCATATGTCGAAAAGGCTTTCTCTCCGATTTCCGTTACCGGGTAAGCTTCTATCGTGCCGGGGATAACCACCGCCGTGGCCGTGCCCAGGTACTTTTTAATAACCACCCCGTCCCCGGCCTCGTTCAGGTCGTATTGAAAATCCGTGGGAGGGTTCGCCGCCATCAGCAGGCCCCCGCCGATCAGCAGCAAAGCCGTACAGAGAAACCCCCGGAACAGGGGGTTTCCACCAATCGTTGTTTTCTTCATAATACACTCCTTAAGAACCCGCGGCATTTTGCCGCAAGCGTTAAATTATAGAAGTTACGCGACGCGTAACAGTTGCTGCTGACAAGGGATCGCGCTGAGTACTCGCCATGACCTTGGAGGCCTGCCAAAAGCACAATTCAACACATTGCCTGGCAAGAGAGAAAGGTAAGCTTGACCGAAAAAAATGAAGATGAGTCTTAAGAGAGAGAGAGAGAGAGAGAGAGAGAGAGAGAGAGAGAGAGAGAGAGAGAGAGAGAGAGAGAGAGAGAGAGATATATGAGTGAAAACTGTTACATAGAGGGTG